>NZ_JBHSFO010000010.1:0-154973 GCF_042654025.1 Rhodococcus kronopolitis
AAAAGACTGACCCTCTCAGACGGAAGAATGAGAAGGCCAGCAATACCCACACCATCACTAAGGATGCTGTGGAGTACCAAATAATTTGGCACTGACATTCATCGGCACACTGTTGAGTTCTCAAAGAACACGCACACACCTTCACCTCCGAGAAACTCGTTCTCGGCGCTCCGGGGCAACTTTTCCAGCCTAACTCATCACTGTCGCCGGCGCAAACCGGCTGGATGATCTTGGCTGAAAGGGGTTCTTGTCAGGCTTTTCTCGTCCAACCTCGTGTCCCGTACCTCTCGGTGCGGGTCGGTGTCCGTGTCGCTCTGACTCGACAAAAGTTACGTGACCGTGGACGCCGGAGCAAATCGCCTGGTCACACCCTGGTCTCTCGACATGTCCGCAGGTAGAGACGACGAGCGGCGCCCGGATGGTGCGGCATCGACCGAATGACATCGATGTGACTCGCACCACCCGGGCCGTCGATCAGGCCGGCAGGACCTGAATGCCGGCAAAGTTCCGCTTGCCGCGGCGGATCACCAGCCACTGCCCGTGCAGCAGGTCGGTGGCCTGCGGCTCCCAGTCCTCCGCGCTGATCCGGGCGTTGTTCACCGAGGCGCCGCCCTCCTTGATCGCCCGGCGGGCCGCGCCCTTGCTCTCGGACAGACCGCTCGCGACCAGCAGGTCGACGATGGTGCGGGCGTCGCCCGGGCGAACCTGCGCGACCGACGCCTCACGCAGCGCCGCGGCCAGGGTCGGCTCGTCGAGGTCGGTCAGCTCGGCACGCCCGAACAGCGCCTGGCTGGCCAGCTCGACCGCCGCGGTGTTGTGGGCACCGTGCACCAGCGTCGTCATCTCCGCGGCGAGTCGCTTCTGCGCGGTCCGGGCCTGCGGGCGCTCGGCCGTCTCCGCCTCCAGCTCGGCCAGCTCGGCCTCGTCGAGGAAGGTGAACCAGCGCAGGTACTTGACCACGTCGGCGTCGCCGGTGTTCACGAAGTACTGGTACCAGGCGTACGGGCTGGTCATCTCCGGGTCGAGCCAGAGACTGCCGCCGCCGGTGGACTTGCCGAACTTCTTGCCGTCCGAGGAGGTGACCAGCGGAACGGTGAGCGCGTGCACCGACTCACCGTCGACCCGACGGTTCAGCTCGACGCCGGCGATGATGTTGCCCCACTGGTCGGAACCGCCGACCTGCAGCGTGCAGCCGTGCTCGCGCCGCAGCTGCAGGTAGTCGTTCGCCTGCAGGAGCATGTAGCTGAACTCGGTGTAGGACATCCCGTCGGACTCGAGCCGGCGCTTGACGGTGTCCCGGGCCAGCATCACGTTCACGGAGAAGTGCTTGCCGACGTCGCGCAGGAAGTCGATGGCCGAGAGCTGTCCGGTCCAGTTCATGTTGTTCTCGATGATCGCGGCACCCGGACCGTCGAAGTCGACGAAGCGCTCGAGCTGGGCACGGATCCGGCCGGCCCACTCGGCGACGGTGTCGGCGGAGTTCATCGTCCGCTCCCCCACGTCCCGGGGATCACCGATCAGGCCGGTCGCCCCACCGGCGAGCACGATCGGCCGGTGACCGGCCATCTGAAAGCGCTTGAGAGCCAGCAGCGGAACCAGGTGCCCCGCGTGCAGACTCGGCCCGGTGGGGTCGAAGCCGGCATAGAGGGTGACCGGACCGCCATCGACGTCGCGTCGCAGTGCGTCGAGATCGGTGGATTGCGCGATCAGTCCGCGCCAGTGCAGTTCGTCGATAATGTTCGCAGTCACGCCCCCGATCATCCCGTATCGGGCACCAGCGGCGCACGCGGGCTGCGGCGGTACGCCGAGACCGCGTCCGAGCCCGGCACCCACAGCCGCCAGGGGCGTTCGGCGGCCCGGGCGATGCCCACCCTCGGCCCGGCCGCCACGCGCGGCGCGGGGTCGAGCTCCAGCCGGACTCGGGACCGCCCGGTCAGCAGCTCGGATCCGTTGTCCGCCAGGGTGATCCCGAGGGCCTGCCCGAGGTTGCCCGGTCCACGCGCCAGGTCGCGGGGCCGTCGGTCGGCGCCCCGCCTGCTCACCACGACGTCGACGCCGTCGATCACCTCCGCGCCCCGCAGCAGCACCGCTCCCGCGACCCCGGCATCCGCACAGGTGACGTTCAGGCAGTGGTGAATGCCGTGACTGAGGTACACGTAGAGCCGGCCGGCGGGGCCGAACATCACCGCATTGCGTGGCGTCGGACCCGGATACGAATGAGCCGCCGGGTCCGGCCACGGCCCGGCCTCGTCCCCGCCGTAGGCCTCCACCTCGACTATCCGCAGCGTCACCGTCCCGACGCTCAGCCGGGCGCCGAGCACCAGGTGCGCCGCGGTCAGCGGGTCCGCGGCCGCGAGTTCACGTTGGGACTGCTGCGCAGTTTCGGACACCACGCGATTGTGCCCCGCAGGCGTCGTTCCCCGGGACCGTTGACGACGCGTTCCGACCGGCGCAGAATTCATCAGACGATGATTTCCTCACCGGGACGTCATCGGGCGGCGATTCTCATCGGGTAATGGACGTCATGACACGGACCGAAGATTCGAGGCGGCGATGTTCGGACCAGCACACCAACGGCCGGTCGAGACCGGTACCGGCCCTGCCGACGCGGCCCTCGACATCCGCGACCTGGTGGTCCGACGCGGCGGCAAGCTCGCCCTCCGGGACCTGACGTTGCGCGTCGGGCGCGGCACGATCACCGGGCTGCTCGGCCCGTCGGGCTGCGGAAAGACCACGCTGATGCGCGCGATCGTGGGCACCCAGGTCGTGGAGTCCGGCACCGTGACCGTCCTCGGCCTGCCCGCCGGGTCGCGGCCACTGCGCAGCCGGGTCGGCTACGTCACCCAGTCCCCCACCGTCTACCTGGACCTGTCCGTCCGCGACAACGTCCGCTACTTCGCCTCGCTCTACGGCAGGTCCGCGCGCGAGGCCACCGAGACGATCGGGGCCGTCGGCCTCACCGAGCACACCACCCGGCTGGCGCGCGACCTGTCCGGCGGCGAACTCGGCCGGGTGTCGCTGGCGTGCGCGCTGGTCGCCGAGCCGGAACTGCTGGTCCTCGACGAACCGACCGTCGGCCTGGACCCGGTGCTGCGCGCCGAACTGTGGGAGCGCTTTGCAGACCTGGCCGCGGCCGGCACCACGCTGCTCGTCTCCAGTCACGTGATGGACGAGGCCGAGCACTGCGGCGAACTGCTGCTGATGCGCGACGGGTTGTTGCTGGCACAGCTCACGCCGGCGCAACTGCTCGAGCAGACCCACGAGACGAGTCTCGAACACGCCTTCCTGAGCCTGATCAGGGCGCGCGCGGCGGAGGTCCGGTCGTGAACGTCGGCATCTACGCGTCCAGCACCGGGCGCATCCTGCGACAGCTGCGCGGCGACCACCGCACCGTGGCGATGATCCTGCTGGTCCCGGCGCTGCTGATGACCCTGCTCTACTTCCTGTACGTGAACGTGCCCACGCCCCCGGGCCAGCCGCCGCTGTTCGACCGGATCGCGGTCACGATGCTCGGCATCCTGCCGTTCGTGGTGATGTTCCTGATCACCTCGATCGCGATGCAGCGGGAACGCAGCTCCGGCACCCTCGAGCGGCTGCTGACCACCCCGATGTCCAAGCTGGACCTGCTCGGCGGCTACGGCACCGCCTTCTCGCTCGCCGCCGCGGCGCAGGCCGCCGTCGCCTGCCTGGTGAGCTTCGGACTGTTGGGCCTCACCATCGCGGGCAGCGTCGGGTGGGTGGTGCTGATCGCCGTGCTCGACGCGGTCCTCGGCGTCGCGCTGGGGCTGCTGTGCAGCGCCTTCGCCCGCACCGAGTTCCAGGCCGTGCAGTTCATGCCGGTGGTGGTGATACCGCAGCTGTTCCTGTGCGGGCTGCTGGTGCCGCGCGATCAGCTGCCGCAGTGGCTCGAGTGGATCTCCAACGTGCTGCCGTTGAGCTACGCGGTCGACGCGCTGCAGCAGGTGGCCGCCCACCCCGGTGCGACCGCGCAGATGTGGCGCGACCTGGCCGTGGTGGTCGGCTTCGTCGTCGTGGCGCTGTGCCTGGCGGCCGCGACCTTGCGACGGCGGACGCCGTGAGCGCGGGCACCGCCCCTGCCGGGACCGCGACCGCGGGTGGCCGCAGCGGCCGCCGGCCGGGCAGCCCCGCCACTCGGGACCACATCCTGTCCGCTGCCCGCAGCCGGTTCGCCGAGCACGGCTTCGACAGGACCTCGGTGCGGTCGATCGCCGCGGCGGCCGAGGTGGACCCGGCGCTGGTGCACCACTACTTCCGCACCAAGCGCGAGCTCTTCCTGACGGCCGTCGCGATACCCGTGGACCCGCAGGTGGTGCTGGCGGCACTGCGCGACGCGCCGACCGACGAACTCGGCGAGCGGCTGCTGCGGGTGGTGCTCTCGCTCTGGGACTCGCCGCAGGGCGAGGCCCTGCTCGCGGCCTTCCGCACCGCGGTGGCGGGCGAGTCGGAGGGCCTGATCGGAGCCTTTGTCACCGAGGTGGTGCTCAGCGAGATCGCCGGCCGGGTGGACACGCCGCCAGGCACCGCGGCACTGCGCACCGGGTTGGTGGCCACCCAGATGAGCGGGGTGATCCTGTCCCGCTACCTGCTGCGGATCGAACCGGTGGCCGGGCTGCCCGTCGACCGACTGGTGCGGCTGGTCGGCCCCGTGCTGCAGCACTACCTGACCGGTGACCTCGACGACCGCGCCCGCTAGCGGCAGTGCCTGCCGTCGGGTCCGGCTACTTCTCGGGTGCGGATTCCGCGCGGGCCAGGATCGCCTGGTGCTCGTCCTCGGTGACGTCCCGGGCCTCGTCGACGAGCAACACCGGGATGCCGTCCTCGATCGGGTACGCACGCCGCAGCCGAGGGTTGTAGAGCAGTTCGTCGGCGACCAGCAGGAGCGGGCCCTTGTCCTGCGGGCAGGCCAGGATGCTCAGCAGGGTGGGGTCAAGCGCCACGGAAGGTCCCTCTCGTCGCCGGAAATGTCGTGTCGTCGCGGGCGATCCCGCGGCGCCCACGCTACCCGGCCCGCCGGCAGGTGCCGGCAAAGGGACTGCCGTCGCATCCATGGGCTCCTCAGCCCGGCGGTCCCGGCTGGGCGCCGCTACGCAGCGTGGACGACACAGAACTTGTTTCCCGGGGGATCCCGCTAGTACGACGGTGCGCTACCCGCCATCGTCATACGCCGAGGCCCGCGAATGCAGGATCGGTCAACTGCCGGCCGACGACGACCTCCTCGAGGACCTCCTCGGCAGGTGGGGTGCGTTCCGCGGCATCGTCGCCCCCGAGGTCAACCGTCACATCGACTGGCGCGAACCAGAAGCGATCTTCCTTCGCCACCTTCTGCAACGTGACCAGTCGGTCAGCCGACCAGAGCCCGTTCCCGCGCAGCCCGGGTCGGCCAGCGCCGGTGTTCGGCGTCGATGACGAACACGTGGGTGTGCCGGTAGAGGCGATCGCCCACGCGGTCGGCGTCTACCAGCCAGGCGGCGTCGACGGGCTCGGCCTCGTGCAGGTGCGTGATCTCCGCCGGGTCGTGACGCGGCCACAACCTCACCGCCACGGCGACTCCGGCAACGGCGATCACGGTCAGCGTCGTCCAGGTGGTGGTGAGACCGGCAGTCGACAGCCACCCCGCGATCGGATAGGTGAGCAGCCAGGCCAGGTGCGACAACGAGAACTGGGCGGCAAAGAGGGCCGGCCGGTCGGCGGGTTGTGACGAGCGCCGCAGTACCTGGCCGGTCGGGGTGAGCACCGCCGCCGTGCCCGCGCCAACAACGGCCCACACCGCGATCGCTGCGCCCCAGCGCCAGTCGCCCCCGTCGGCGACAGACAGGGCGACCGCCGACCCGAGTCCGACGATCAGGGTGGCGCCACCGGACAACATCAACGGTCGGGCGCCGAGCCGGTCCAGAACCCGCGGCACCGACAGTGCGACGAGCATCGTGCCGAACCCGTTGGCGGCCAACAGCAGTGCCACGCCGGACTGGGTTCCGCCAAGCGTGTCACGGACGTAGTTGACGGTATTGACCATGATCACCGAGCCCGCGGCCGCGACCACGAGGTTCAGGCCGAGCAGACCGCGCAGCCGCGGCGTGGCGGCGAAGATCCGCATGCCCACCGCGATCCGATCCCGGAAGGAGCCCTCCGCGGTGGTGCCGGCGTCGGGAATACGGGTCGCGATCACCAGGACGGCCGAGACCACGAATCCGATGGCGGTGCCGACAAACAACCAGTGGAAACTGACCAGGGTCAGCGCCACCGCCGCCAGCATCGGGCTCAGCAGGGTTTCCATCGTCGCGGCCAGCTGCGTCGCGGACAGCGCCCTGGTGTACTCGCGCTCGTCGGGCAGGATGTCGGGGATGACGGCCTGGTAGGTCGGCGTATACGCGGCCGAGGCGGTTTGCAGCACCGCGATCAGCAGGTAGATCTGCCAGATCTGGTCGATGAACGGCAACGTCAGCACCATCGCGGCGCGGATCACGTTGAGCCCGACCAGGAAGTTTCGGCGTGGGAACCGGTCCGCGTATGCGGCAACGACCGGGGCAACCGTGACGTAGACGACCATCTTGATAGTCAGCGCGGTGCCGAGTACCACGGCCGCGTCGGCGCCGGCCAGCTCGTAGGCGAGCAGTCCCAGTGCGACGGTGGTCAATCCGGTGCCGAACAGCGCCGACACCTGGGCGGTGAAAAGTCGTAGGTAGTCGCGGTGGGCGAACAGTGAGGTAAAGGTCGTGTTGGACATCGCGTGCGCTTCCTTCGAATGCGTGGAGACGGGTACGGGTGGGCCACGGGATCGCGGACAGCGGCAGGGGCACATGGGGTTCCTTCGGGGTGCGGTGGCGTCAGTGCTGGTGGACGGCGGCGGCGAGGGTGAACGCCGCGGTGCGGACCGTGTCACCGTGCTTGAAATCGAGGAAGAGCCGGTAGGTTCCGGCACCGGGCACGGCAGTGTGGAAGGTGACGTCGGGGCCGGGAGCCGTGACCCCGTCGCCGGGTTCGCCGTTCGGATGGACATGCACGTAGGCCAGGTCGCCGGCCCGGAGCACCACCAGGTGACCGAAGGCGGCCAGGTAGGGCTGCAGATCGGTGATCGGGCGGCCGTCCTTGCGCACGGTGAACGTCAGCAGATCTCCCTCTCCGGGAACGAGATTCCCGCCGAGGGTCACTTCGTATCCGTCGACGAGTGCGGTGCGAGCCGGGCTCGGCGTCGGTTGCGGATCGTAGGAGCCCGCGGCGGCGAGGTCGGCGCCGAGGGTGATCGTTCGTCCGAGGCTCGTGGGCGCGATGTCGGTGAACACACGGTATGCGCCCGCCTCGGGCAGGTTCAGGCGGACGGACCAGGTGCCGTCGGCCGCGAGCTCGGGGTGTACGTGCCAGAAGCCGGTCAGCTCACGCTGCACCACGATCAGGTGCAGGTCCCGGCCGTGGATCGGGGTGTAGCCGGTGACCGGTTGCCCGTCCGGGCCGAGGATGCGGAATCGGAAGTCGAGGTCGCCCGGGCGGACGATGGTCTCGGCCAGGTCCAGCGTGTAGCCGTCCTGGGTGATCTGGAGACCTCCCGGTGCGCTCACGCCGGGGGCATGCCCTGCCGCCGAGGAGTGGCCGGCGTGAGCCGCGGCCTCGAGATGGCCGCGGTGATCGGCGTGGGCGGTTGCATGGTGGGCGTGCACGGTGGTGCTCATTTCTCGACCTCTCCTCGTGGTGTTGTTCCAGTCACCAAGGTAATACCCCCTGGGGGTATGTGCAAGGCCCGTCGATGTGACGTGCGTACGGGAACCGTCGGATCGACGGTTCCCGTACCCGGTGCAGCAGAAAGTCCGGCTCAGCCGGTCAACGCGGCGCTGCCGCGCGCGGTCAGTTCGGTGACCATGGCCCGGGTCAGCCTCCGGTACTTGTCGGTCTCCGCGTCGTAGTACCAGGACCGGGGCCCGGGCTTCGGCAGACCGGCGGTCCTGATCTCGGTGCGCCGCAGCCGGTACGAGTTGCTGATCGGGATGTCCGCGCGCACGTGCACCAGGTCCGGGCGCTGCCCGGACCCGAGCTCGGCGAACGCGTCGGCGAGGTCCACCGCGGTGAGCGAGGCGCCCGGCAGCAGCCGCACCGCGACCGCGGACAGCTCCTCCGTACCGATCGGCACGCTGTAGGCCAACGACACGTCCACCTGGTCGAGACGGCCGAGCGCGTCGACGATCGGCTGGTTGAACACCGGGCCGCGGGCCGCCCGGACCACGGTCACCCGGTCGTCCATCATCCAGTAGTCGCCGTCGCCGTCCCGTCGGAACAGGTGCTCGGTCGGCACCCACGCGTCACCCGCCGCGAACACCCCGCGCTGCGCACCGTTGAGGGACTCGGTGGAGGTGGCCTGGCCGAGGAGCAGGCCGACCTCGCCGGGTCCGCACTCGCGGACCAGACCGTGCTCGTCCTCGAGGTAGGTACCGGCGATCGGGTCGAAGGCGGCGATCCGCACCGGCGTGCTGCCCGGCAACGGGCGCCCCTTCGAGCCGGGCTTGGCGCCCGAGACGTTCGCCAGCACCACGGCGCCCTCCGTGGAGGCGTAGAACTCGAGCACCTGCGCCGGCGCGAACCGCTTCATGGTGCGCTGCCACAGGCCGACGGGCATGCCGGAGCCGACGAAGAGCCGGATCGAGTGGGCGCCGGCCAGCCCGAAGTCCGGGTTGTCGACCAGTTCACGCATCATCGTCCAGGTGTAGGCGACGACGGTGACGCCGTACCGGTGCACCTCCGCCTCGAACCGCTCGGGGTCCAGCCCCCGGGACAGGGCGATCCGCGCGCCGCCCGCGATCGCGCCGCCGAGCGTGGCCAGCAGGACCGACGAATGGTAAAGCGGCGCAATCGAGTACACAGTGTCGCCGCGCCCGAGGTTGGCCGCGGTCGCGGTACCGAAGGCGGACAGCGCCCAGCGGTAGTTGGTGACCCGCTTGGCCTCCATGCGGCCGCCGGAGCGGCCGAACAGGATGAAGGCGAGCTCGTTCGCGCGACCCGGGTTGGGCTGGTACCACGCGGGCAGTCGCACCTCGGACGGCTCGATCTGCTCGAGGTCGATCGTGCCGGAGTCGGGTTCGGTGTTCAGCAGCCGGGACTCGCCGCCGCCGAGGACCAGCACCCGGATGCCGAGGCTCTCCGCGGCCGCCAGGTTGTCGGGGTCGCAGATGACCGTGCCGACACCGCTGAGCCGGACCGCCTCGGCCAGTTCCTCGGTCGGCGGCAGCAGCGCGGCGACCGCACCGAGCCGGGACAGCGCGGCGATCGCCGTCAGCGCACTGGGCCGGGTCTCCATCAGCACACCCACCCGAGCGGCCGGTCGGATGCCCGACACGATCAGGCCCCGCACCACGTTGTCGATCCGGGTGTTGACCGCCGCGTTGGTGTGCGCGCGGTCGTCGAACAGGAAGCACTCGGCGTTCGGCGACTTGGCGCCTGCCTCCGCCAGCAACCGGCCCATCGAGATGGTGGTCTGCATCTGGATCTGGCCGAGTCGGGCCAGCCGGGGCAGGGCGCGCGCGGCCTCCGCGGACAGCTCCCGGGTGCCGCGCACCGTCTGGGCGGTGACGTCCAGGACTCCCCTGGCGATGCCGACCCCGACCTCGGCGATGGACGCGCCGGTGTGCAGAATCCGGTCGCTGACCGAGACGCCGGTCTCGTCCGCGGGCTGTTCCACGCAGGACATCTCCTCGACCGATGCCGGTCGCGGGCCGAGCCCGTCCCGCCAGCGCACCCACTCCCCGGTGGTGGGCCAGGTGTGCGAGGCCGCGTGAGACCCGACCACCAATCCGAAATGCCCGGCCCGCAAGGTGGATTCGAAGATCTCGGCCTTGGGCGCCGCCTTGCGGATGCCGCGTACCGCCACCGGCTGTCCGATGTCGTCGACCTCGCCGACGAAGGCCAGGATCGGGCAGGTCAGCTCCGCGAGGGTGACCATCCGGTCCCCGATCACGAAACCGCCCGACATCATCCGGTTGTGCACGACGAACTGCTTGAGCAGTTCCGCGACGGCCGGGCCGGACCAGGCCACCCAACCCTCGGTCGCCAGGAATCGGCGCTGCTGCTCGCGCGGCAGCAACGCCTCCCGGTCGTGCAGCTGACGCAGGAAGTCCAGCCGGGACTTGGCCGTCTTCACCGGATCCAGCAGCTGGAATCCGGTGCGGGCCATCCAGCCGGCGATCGACAGCCGGGTGAAGACGTGATCGGCGAGGAAGTCCGCCGCCGGCGCCGCGATGTCCCCGGGGATCCCGAACGGGAGGGCGGCCAGGGTGTCCACCGGTGCACCGAAGGTGATCAGGCTGGCGATGTTCCGGCACTGCCGGTACGCCGCCGCCTGGTAGCAGAACATGCCGCCCTGCGAGTACCCGGCCAGGTGCACGTCCCGGCCGGTGTGCGCGTGCACCCGGTCGATGATGTCGTCGATCGCCAGGATGTGGTCTGCGAGGGTACGGTCCCAGCCCCCGGCTTCCGTTGCGGGCGAACCGAAGTCGACCACCCACGGATCGAGGCCCATCCGGTGCAGCACGCCGACCGCGCCCTGCTCCTGGGTGACGTCGTAGACGTCCGCGGACATCATCATCGGGGGCACGAGCACGATCGGCGGCCGCGCGAGGTCCGCGGTCTCGTCGGCGAAGTACCGGCGCAGCCGATACATCGGCTCACGTTCGACGACCCGGAACTCCGACGGCTGCGCCTCGGTCTCGAGGCCACCGAGCCGCATGACCTCGAGACCGTTCTGCGCGGTGGCGACGACCCGCCGCACGGAACCGTTCAGAATCTCCGGATACCAACCCACTGTGCCCCCAATGACTCGACGATCACGCTGGGGTCACTATATTCCGCACCGCTACGCAGGGACGATCAATGCGCGAGCCAGCCCCGCAATGTGTCCAGCGACTCACGCACGCCGTCGAGCTGCCGCGCGACCTGGACCCCCGCGGTACCGCCGCGAGCGTCCCGCGAGGCGATCGAGCCCTCGACGGTGAGCACCTCGCGCACCCCCGGCGTCAGCGCCGGGTCGACGCCCGCCAGCTCCGCGTCGGTGAGGTCCTCGAGCCCGACGCCGCGCGCCTCCGCGACCCGGACGCACGCGCCTGCCGCCTCGTGCGCGACCCGGAACGGCACGCCCTGGCGCACCATCCATTCCGCGATGTCGGTGGCCAGCGTGAAGCCGGCCGGGGCCAGCTCCGCCATCCGCTCGGTGTGGAACTCGAGGGTGGAGACCAGTCCGGTGATCGCAGGCAACAGCAGTTCGAGCTGGGCCACCGAGTCGAAGACCGGCTCCTTGTCCTCCTGCAGGTCCCGGTTGTAGGCCAGCGGCTGCGCCTTGAGCGTGGCGAGCAGCCCGGTGAGGTTGCCGATCAGCCGTCCGGACTTGCCGCGGGTGAGCTCCGAGACGTCCGGGTTCTTCTTCTGCGGCATGATCGACGATCCGGTCGACCAGGCGTCGGCGAGCGTGATGTACCCGAACTCCGGGGTGCTCCAGATGATCACCTCTTCGGCCATCCGGGACAGGTCCACGCCGATCATCGCGAGCACGAAGGCCGCCTCCGCCGCGAAGTCGCGGGAGGAGGTCGCGTCGATCGAGTTGTCCGCCGCCGCGTCGAAGTTCAGCTCCGCGGCGATCGCGTCCGGGTTGAGCCCGAGCGACGAGCCTGCCAGCGCGCCCGACCCGTAGGGCGAGATCGCGGCCCGCTTGTCGAAGTCGACGATCCGCTGCACGTCCCGCAGCAGCGGGTGCGCGTGCGCGAGCAGGTGGTGCGCCAGCAGGACCGGCTGGGCCGCCTGCAGGTGCGTCTTGCCCGGCATCACCGCGGCCGGGTGGGCCGCGGCCTGGGTGGCCAGCGCGTCGACGACGTCCAGGACGCCGGCGGCGACCCGGCGGACCGCGTCGCGCAGCCACATCCGGAACAGCGTGGCCACCTGGTCGTTGCGGGACCGGCCTGCCCGCAGCCGCCCGCCGACCTCGGGGCCGACGCGCTCGATCAGGCCGCGCTCGAGCGCGCCGTGGACGTCCTCGTCGGACGCGCTCGGGGCGAACGCGCCGCTGGCGACGTCGGCCGCCAGCCGCTCGAGCCCGTCGAGCATCGTCGCGAGGTCGGCGTCACCGAGCAGTCCCGCGGCGTGCAGGACCTTCGCGTGTGCCATCGAGGCGCGCGCGTCGTACGGCGCGAGCACCCAGTCGAAGTGCGTCGACTTGCTCAGTGCCGCCATGGCGGCGGCCGGTCCCGACTCGAACCGGCCGCCCCACAGGGCACCCTCGTTGGTGCCATGGGTCGGAGTGCCCTGTGCAGTCATGACTTACAGACCCAGGTCCCGCTTGGCGGCGACCTTCGAGGACAGGCCGTGGATCTCCACGAAGCCCTTCGAGGCGGCCTGGTTGAAGCTGTCGCCCTCGTCGTAGGTGGCGAGGTTGAAGTCGTACAGCGACTGCGGGCTGCGGCGGCCGTTGACGATGATGGCGCCGCCGTGCAGCTGGAGCCGGATGTCGCCGGTGACGCGCTCCTGCGTCTTGGCGACGAAGGTGTCCAGCGCGTCCTTGAGCGGGGAGAACCACAGGCCGTCGTAGACCAGCTCGGACCAGCGCTGCTCCATCTGCCGCTTGTAGCGGCCGAGCTCACGCTCGAGGGTGACGTGCTCGAGCTCCTGGTGCGCGGTGATCAGCACCATGGCACCGGGCGCCTCGTAGATCTCCCGGCTCTTGATGCCGACGAGGCGGTCCTCGACAACGTCGAGGCGGCCGACGCCCTGGGCGCCGGCGCGGGTGTTGAGCTCCTGGATGGCCTCGAGCACGGTGACCGGGCGGCCGTCGATCGCGGTCGGCTTGCCTGCCTCGAAGCTGATGATCAGCTCGTCGGGGGCGTTCCAGTTGACCGTCGGGTCCTGGGTGTAGTCGTAGACGTCCTTGGTCGGCGCGTTCCACAGGTCCTCGAGGAACCCGGTCTCCACGGCGCGGCCCCACACGTTCTGGTCGATGGAGAACGGCGACTTCTTGGAGACGTTGATCGGGATGGCGTTCTCTTCGGCGAACTTGATCGCCTTCTCGCGGGTCCAGGCGTAGTCGCGGACCGGTGCGATGACCTCGAGGTCGGGCGCCAGGGCGCCGAAGCCGACCTCGAAGCGGACCTGGTCGTTGCCCTTGCCGGTGCAGCCGTGCGAGACGACGGTGCCGCCGTGCGCGCGGGCGGCCTCGACGATGTGCTTGACGATCAGCGGCCGGCTGATGGCCGAGACCAGCGGGTACCGGTCCATGTAGAGGGCATTGGCCTGGATGGTCGGCAGGCAGTACTCGTCCGCGAACTCGTCGCGGGCGTCCACCACGATCGACTCGACTGCACCGCAGTCCAGGGCGCGCTGACGCACGACCTCCATGTCCTCGCCGCCCTGACCGAGATCGATGGCGACGGCGACCACTTCCTGGCCCGTCTCCTTGCCGATCCAGCTGATGGCCACTGAGGTGTCAAGCCCGCCCGAGTAGGCGAGTACGACGCGTTCAGCCATGGTGTGTGTGCTCCTTATGGTTGGAATCTCTCACCGGGTTCGTGAGAAGAGATGATGAAGTTGTCGGGTCGAGTCTCGACCCCGTCAGGCCAGCTTTTCGATCATGTCGGCGAGCTGCGCGCCGGTGCGCGGTTCGCGGGCGATGACAAGAATGGTGTCATCCCCGGCGATGGTTCCCACAACCTCCGGCAGTGAAGCCCGGTCGAGGGCGCTCGCCAGGTAGTGCGCGGCGCCCGGCGGCGTGCGCAGGACCGCCAGGTTTCCGCTGGCATCGGTGGACACCAGCAGCTCCCCCAGCAGCCGGGACAGCCGGTCGGTGCCGCCCGAGACGCCGCGCACGGGGCTGCCGTCCTCGGGCACCACGTACACCCCGGCACCGCCGTCGGCGGCCCGCAGCTTCACGGCGCCGAGCTCCTCGAGGTCCCGGGAGAGCGTCGCGTTGGAGACCTCGATGCCCTCCGCGGCGAGCAACGCGGCCAGTTCCGGCTGGCTGCGCACCTCGTGGGTGGCGAGCAGCGCGGTGATCCGGGACTGCCGACCGGCCCGGGTGTGGGCGACGGTCTGCGACCGCGCCGAGTCCCGGGTGACGGTCACGGCCGCGCGGCGTTCTGCTCGAGCAGCCACACCAGCAACGCCTTCTGCGCGTGCAGCCGGTTCTCCGCCTCGTCCCACACCGCCGACTGCGGTCCGTCGAGGACCTCGTCGGTGATCTCCTCGCCGCGGTGTGCGGGCAGGCAGTGCAGCACCACCGCGTCCGGAGCGGCCTTCGCGAGGAGGGCGGAGTTGATCTGGAAGGGCCGGAACGGCCCGACCCGGTCGAGTCCGTCGTTCTCCTGACCCATCGAGGTCCACGCGTCGGTGACCAGCGCGTCCGCGCCGACCGAGCCGGCCTGCGGGTCGTCGGTGACGGTGACGCTGCCACCGGTCTCCGCGGCCCGGGCCCGGGCCGCGTCGAGCACCCACTGCGCAGGCGCGAATCCCGCGGGTGCCGCGACGGTCACGTGCATCCCGGCGGTGACGCCGCCGAGCAACAGCGAGTGCGCCATGTTGTTGGCGCCGTCACCGAGGTAGGTCAGCCGCAGCCCCGTCAGCTCGCCCTTGCGCTCGACCAGGGTCTGCAGGTCCGCGAGCACCTGGCACGGGTGGAACTCGTCGGAGAGCGCGTTGACGATGGGCACGGTGGCGCCCTCCGCCATCTGCTCGAGGCGGTCCTGGCCGAAGGTGCGCCACACCACGGCGTCGACGTAGCGCGAGAGCACCCGTCCGGTGTCCTGCAGCGTCTCCTCGCGACCCAACTGGGTGTTGCGGCCGTCGACCACCACCGCGTGCCCGCCGAGCTGGGCGATGCCCATCTCGAAGGAGAACCGGGTGCGGGTGGAGTTCTTCTCGAAGATCACACCGACACCGCGCGGACCGGCCAGCGGCTGGCGGGTGGTCGGCGCCTTCTTCAGCTCCGCCGCCAGCGCCAGCACCTCGGCCTGCTCGGCCGGGGTCAGGTCGTCGTCACGCAGGAAGTGCCGGACCGGCGCTCCCCCGGCGTTCTGGTTGTTCTCGCTCACTGGCTCACCTTCTGGGACTGGGCCGCATCGAGGATGGCGGGCAGCGCGGCGATGAAGCCGTCCGCCTGCGCCTCGGTGAGGATGAGCGGGGGCGCCAACCGCACCACGTCGGGCTGTGCGGCATTGACCAGGAAGCCGGCCGCCCTGGCCTCATTCTCCACCGCCGGGGCAAGGGTGTCGGTGAGCACCACGCCGAGCAGCAGCCCGGAGCCGCGGACGCGGTCCACGAGCGGGTGCCCGAGCGCCTCGATTCCGTGGGCGAGGTGCTTGCCGAGGCTGTCCGCGTGACTGACGAGGTCCTCGTCGGCGATCGTGCGCAGCACCGCGAGCGCGGCGGCCGCACTGACCGGGTTGCCGCCGAACGTGGTGCCGTGCTTGCCGGGACTGAGCAGCTCCGCGGCCGCGCCGGTGGCAATGCAGGCACCGATCGGCAGACCGCCGCCGAGCCCCTTCGCGAGCGTCATCACGTCCGGCACGATGCCGACCGACTGGTGGGCGTAGAACCAGCCGGTGCGACCGATGCCGGTCTGCACCTCGTCGAGGACCAGCAGGGCACCGCGCTCGGCGGTGATCCGGCGCGCCTCCACCAGGTAACCCGCGGGCGGCACCACGACGCCGCTCTCGCCCATCATCGGCTCCAGGAACACCGCGGCGGTGTCCTCGTCGACGGCGGCGTCGAGCGCGGCGATGTCGCCGTACGGGACGTGCTCGACGCCGGCAGGCATCGGCTCGAAGGGGGCCCGCTTGTCGGGCTGGCCGGTCAGCGCCAACGCACCCATGGTGCGGCCGTGGAACGCCCGCTCCGCGGCGATGATCTTGCGGCGGCCGGTCAACCGGGCGATCTTGAACGCGGCCTCGTTGGCCTCGGTGCCGGAGTTGCACAGGAACACCCGGCCGGTGACGGCGCCGCCGTCGCCCGCACCGAGGTGGGCCAGCAGCTGCTCGGCGAGCGCGATCCCCGGCTCGGTGGCGTAGAGGTTCGAGGTGTGCCCGAGGGTGGACAGCTGGGCCGTCACGGCGTCGATGATCGCCGGGTGCGCGTGCCCGAGGATGTTGACCGCGATGCCGCCGAGCAGGTCCAGGTACTGCTTGCCGTCGGCGTCGGTGACCACCGCGCCCTCACCGCGGACCAGCGCCACCCGCGGCACGCCGTAGGTGTTCATCAGCGCGTGCGACCAGCGCTGCTGCAGCGGTTCTGTCATGACTGTCCTTCGAGGTTCGCAGTGGCGGCGGGGGTGACCATGGTGCCGATACCCGTGCCGGTGAGCAGTTCGAGCAGTACCGAGTGCGCGACGCGACCGTCGATCACGTGCGCGGAGGGAACGCCGCCGTGCACCGCACGCAGGCAGGCCTCCATCTTCGGGACCATGCCGGCGTCGAGGCTCGGCAGCAGTGCTTCCAGTGTGGCGGAGTCGATCTCGCTGGCCAGCGACGACCGGTCCGGCCAGTCCGTGTAGAGGCCCTCGACGTCGGTGAGCATCACCAGTCGCTCGGCGCCGATCGCCTCCGCCAGTGCGGCGGCGGCGGTGTCGGCGTTGATGTTGTGCACGACGCCCTCCGCGTCCGGAGCGATGGTCGAGACCACCGGGATGCGTCCGGCCGCAATGAGATCGAGCACCGCATCGGGGTTGACGGTGGTGACGTCGCCGACCAGGCCGATGTCGGTGGCCTGCCCGTCGACCTGCACGGTGCGGCGGGTGGCGGTGAACAGGTGCGCGTCCTCCCCCGAGATCCCGACGGCGTATGGCCCGTGCGCGTTGATCAGCCCGACCAGCTCGCGGCCGACCTGCCCGAAGAGCACCATCCGGACCACGTCCATGACCTCGGGCGTGGTGACCCGGAAGCCGCCGCGGAACTCGCCCTCCATGCCGAGGCGCGCCAGCATCGCGTTGATCTGCGGGCCACCGCCGTGCACCACGACCGGGTGCATGCCGACGGTCCGCAGGAACGCCATGTCGGCGGCGAACGCACTCTTGAGCGCGTCGTCGACCATCGCGTTGCCGCCGTACTTGACCACCACGATCTTGCCGTGGAAGCGCTGCAGCCAGGGCAGCGCCTCGGCCAGCACCTGCGCCCGGGCGGTGTCGTCGAGATGTGTGACGGCGGCACTCACGACGAGTACGCCGAATTCTCTTCCACGTACGCGTGCGAGAGGTCGGTGGTGCGGATGGAGACCTCCGCGTCGCCGACCCCGAGCTCGATACGCAGCGCGATGTCGATGTCGGAGAGGTCGACCTCGCGGGCGCCGGGCGCGCCGACGCCGTCGATGCACACCGGGTTGCCGTTGAAGGACACCGAGATGGTGTCGGGGTTCAGCTCGATCGGGGCGATGCCGATCGCGGCCAGCACCCGGCCCCAGTTCGGGTCGGAGCCGAACAGTGCGGTCTTGACCAGGCTGTCCCGGGCGACGGTGCGGGCACCGACCAGCGCGTCCTGCTCGGACGCCGCGCCTGCCACGGTGACGGTGACCCGCTTGGTGACGCCCTCGGCGTCGGCCATCAGCTGGTCCGCGAGGTCGTCGCAGACCGCGAGCACCGCGGCGTTGAGCTCGTCCTGGGTGGGGGTGACGCTGCTGGCGCCGGAGGCCAGCAGCAGCACCGTGTCGTTGGTCGAGGTGGCGCCGTCCACGTCGAGGCGGTCGAAGGACTGCCGGGTGGCGTTGCGCAGGGCCTCGTCGAGCTGCTCGGCGGTGGCGACGGCGTCGGTGGTGACCACGCAGAGCATGGTGGCCAGCGACGGCGCGAGCATGCCCGCGCCCTTGGCCATGCCGCCGACGTTCCACTTGCCGTCGTGGTGCAGGGCGGCCTGCTTGGGAACGGTGTCGGTGGTCATGATCGCGTACGCGGCGTCGGTGCCACCCGAGATGCCACCGGCCAGCTCGTGCACGATCTCGGTGACACCGGCGAGCAGCTTGTCCATCGGCAGCCGGTCGCCGATCAGTCCGGTCGAGCAGACCGCGACCTCGATGGCACCGGTCTCGGTGCCCCAGTCGCTGAGCGTGGCGGCGACGTGCTCGGCGGTGCGGTGGGCGTCCTGGAATCCGGGCGCACCGGTGCAGGCGTTGGCGCCGCCGGAGTTGAGGACGACCGCGCGCAGCCGGCCGGTGCCGAGCACCTGCTGGGACCACAGCACCGGTGCGGCCTTGACCTTGTTGGCGGTGAACACACCGGCCGCGGCGGTCTCGGGCCCCTCGTTGAACACCAGCGCCAGGTCCTGACGGCCGCTGACCTTGATGCCTGCGGCGATGCCTGCGCCGCGGAACCCGGCCGGCGCGGTGACGCCCTGGGTGCGGATCAGCTGACCGCCCGCGACGGGGACGGAGTCGGGGATGACGGGGACGGCGTTCACGGGGCAACTCCCACGGTCGAGAGGCCTGCGGTCTCGGGCAGGCCAAGGGCGAGGTTCATGGACTGGACGGCACCGCCTGCGGTGCCCTTGGTCAGGTTGTCGATCGCGCAGATCACCACGAGCAGGCCGGCGGCCTCGTCGACGGTGACGCCGATCTGGGCGGCGTTCGAGCCGAGCACCGCGCCGGTCTGCGGAAAGACGTTGTGCGGCAGCACGTGCACGAAAGGCTCGTCGGCGTAGGCCTTCTCGTACACCGCGCGGGCCTGCTCCTCGGTGGCCGTGGTGGCCGCGGTGCAGGTGGCGAGGATGCCGCGCGGCATCGGCACCAGCACCGGGGTGAAGGAGACGGACACCGTGGTACCGGCGAGCGCGGAGAGGTTCTGGGTGATCTCCGGGGTGTGCCGGTGCACGCCGCCGACGCCGTAGGCCCGCGCCGAGCCCATCACCTCCGAGCCGAGCAGGTCCGCCTTGGGCGCCCGGCCGGCGCCGGAGGTGCCGCTGACCGCGACCACGGTGACCTTAGGCTCGACGATCCCGGCGGCGACCGCCGGCGCCAGCGCGAGGCTGGCCGAGGTCGGGTAGCAGCCGGGCACCGCGATCCGGGTGGCCTTGGCCAGCACCTCCCGGTTACCGGGCAGCTCGGGCAGCCCGTACGGCCAGGTCCCGGCGTGCTCGCTGTGGTAGTACCGCTCCCACTCCGCTGCGCTGCTCAGCCGGAAGTCGGCGCCGCAGTCGATGATGACGGTCTCGGCGGGCAGCTGGTTCGCGATCGCGGCCGAATTGCCGTGCGGCAGGCCGAGGAACACCACGTCGTGGCCCTCGAGGCGGGAGATCTCGGTGGGCTCGAGAACCCGGTCGGCCAGCGGCAGCAGGTGCGGGTGGTGTTCGCCGAGGGTGCTGCCTGCGTTGCCGCCCGCGGTGAGCGCACCGATGGTCAGCGTGCCGTCCGCGTAGGCGGGGTGCCCGAGCAGCAGTCGGAGGATCTCACCGCCCGCGTAGCCGCTCGCCCCTGCGATCGCGACCCGGATCGGCGCGGACGCCGTGCCTGAGGAACCTGCAGAATTCACCATACGATTGATTATGCATCATCGTGCAATCTCATGCACGCACGGCCGCCCCAACCTTCCCTGGCCGCCTCAGCCCACGAAGGCGACCGCGTAGAACACCCAACTCGTCACGGCGGTGAGGACCATGCCGACCGCGGCCACCGGGGCCCACCGGCGATGCCACGCGGAGTGCCCACCCGGCTGCGGCGGACTGCCGAAGTTGCGCATCGCCCGGACGATCACCACCGGCCACAACAGCACCGAGAATACGGCGAACACGAGGTGGACGGCCAGGGCCGTCCACACCACGCCGGACGCCTCGCCACCGACGACGCCGGCCGCGCGCTCCTCCCAGCCGTTGAGGCGCACGTCCAACTCGAAGAGCACCACGGCCACCAGCAGGCCGAGGCCCAGCGGGATCTGCACCCGCCGATGCAGGCCGAACCGGCGCCGGACCTTCACCTGGTACACGCTCCACGCCAGGACGACGGTCACCAGAGCCATGACGAGGACCATCAGGTCCATCATCAGGGAGGCCCTCGTACCGAAGAACCCGTCGATCCCGCTGAAGTCGTCCATCACAGAGCCCATGCCTATTCGTCGTCGGATGCCCGGCAGGCACCGTCCTTCGATGCCGCCGTCGCGCGTTGCCGACGGCTTTACCGACACAGTGTCAGCAAAACCGCCACGCGGACGTTAACACCCTCCCGACGAGGAGCCGATCCGAGGTGGCACGGGCGTCAGTCGGTAGGGCCCGAGCAGGCGTTCCGAGGCCCGGCGACGGCGGAAGGCCCCGAATCTGCGGGCGTGGTCCGCACTACGGCGACGGGATACCCCGGGTCACGACGGGACGGCCACCTTCGAGGCGTTCCGCGCTCCCCGGCTCAGGCGCCGTGGTGTTGGTCGATCACCCGGCGGGCCAGTTCGGCGATCTTGACGTTCATCTGCTGCGAGGTACGCCGCAACAGGTCGAAGGCGTCGTCGTCGGAGATGCGATGCAGGGCCATCAGCAGACCGACCGCCTTGCCTATCTCCCGGTTGCTGACCAGCCCGGCACGCAGGGTGCTCACCTCACCGCCTCCGATCACCGCGGACGCGGTGACCGCGGCGAACGCCGCCAGGATCGCCGCCTGCTCGGCGGCGGTGTCGGTGAAGACCCCCGCGGTGTCGGTGAACAGATTCAGGGCACCGACCTTGCGACCGTCGACGCGCAACCGGAACCCCATCGCACCACGAACCGGGGTCGCCGCGACCACCCGAGCCGCCAACCCCGGCCACTGCGGCGCGGTGCACAGATCCGGGTCCAACTGAGCGGCCTCGTCCTCGATGGCATCGAGGCAGGGCCCTTCGCCCACGACCCGCTCGAGATCGTCGACCTGGCGGGCGATCTCGTCACTGGCCGCGACGGTGACATAGTCGCCCCCGTTTCGGATCATCACGCTGGCGTGATCACAGCCCGGCACCAGCAGGATCGCGGCGGCACAGATCGCCTCGTACACCTCGCCGTCGCTGGACGGGCGGTAGACGATCTCCGCCAACGCGGCGAACACCGCGGCAGGACTGACCGGCTCCGACACCGGGGCGTTCTCCATCGAACCCTCCTCCCACACGCGGACCAGATGCGTCGCCAAGGTGCGACGTCAAGTGTCGTTGTCACCGTAACCCTCGGGCACGTCGAGTGCCCTCGACCCGGCAGCCCATCCGACAACATCGAGGGTTACCTCCCCAATGCCGAGGGCAACGAGTCGTACCAGCGGGACGGCGGGAGCGTACCGGTGGTGGTCAGCATGAGTCTGACGTGGGGAGAACCGGTGACCAGGCGCAGATCGAGCCGGTTGCGGTCGGCCCGCCGCGTCGCGTCGGCCAGCTCGCGGGTGACCGCGATACCGACGAACGTCGTCGCCGCGAGGTCGACCACCACACCGTGGTAGCTCGTGGACAGTGCGTGGTCGAGCACCCGACGGAACTCGGGCAGGGTCGAGGACTCGAGATCACCACACACCGTCACCACCGTGGTGTGGCAGCATCCGCCGCGATCCGGTACCCGATACGACGGCCGATCGGGATGCGGTGCCGCGAGCCGTCGTTCGAGCACGGTGGCGACCGCCCCCGGACTCGACGCAGTGGACGAATTGCGGGCAAGAAGACCCCGGTAGAGGACCTCCGGGATCAGTTCCGCCCGGCCGGCACGCGTAGCAGCGAGATACAACGTGGCGCGGTCCCGGTCACGAAGCACTGTCCGACGGTCGGGGTTCTCGTCCCCCGTTCGAGCCAGCCGGCGGTCGATCTCCGCCACTACCGCGGTGAGCGCCGCCACCTTCGCGGCATCGTCGGAGTCCGGGGACCTGGTGGGAATGCTTGCGGTGTGCGTCATCGAGATCTCCGTTCCTCGTGAGCTGGGATTCGTCGGGGGCACCGGATCGGTCACTGGTTCGGGCACGAATCACGTACTCCGACTGCTGCTTCGGTCCCGCCGACGAGGACACCCCGTTCGCGAACGCTCGTGCCACACGATCGCTTCCTCGACGGTGTCGAAGACCGGCACCTGCTCGGTCAATCCGGCGACCGCGAGACCACGCCGCACACCACGCGGCGGTGCGACCACACTGATCTCGATGCCGTGCCCGTCTGCGTTCACGACCGTCAGCAACGACAGGCCACCGACACTGAGGAACGTCAACCCACGCAGGTCCACGATCACCGCCGTCTGCCCCACGTCCGGGCCACCGCGCAGCGCCGCCTCGAAGTCACACAGCGAGTTCTGGTCCAATTCGCCGGACAGCGTGAGCAACACCAGGCCCCGGCGACCGGCGTGCGGCAGTCGGCGGACACGCATACCGAAGCCAGGACGGGAGCAGGACGAAAGGAAGGCAGACACAGCTGGAACCTCCGCGGCAGGAAAGGGGAAATGCCTGCCGGGGCCTCGAACAGTCCACGACCGCCGCACAAGGGGCAGGCACGCAGGCTGTTGTCTCAACCACCTACTGTCTATCACCCGCAGCGCCCCAGGTCCAGGCTGCACGGTCGCGCTCGGGCTCCGCACCGCGTCGGCGCCCTGACTTCGTACTGGTGACAAGAAGTGAACCCGCCCCAGCTGCGGGTGTCAGCCGCCGAACACGCTCTCGCGCACCACGTGCTTGGTCAGCTTGCCGGAGGGGTTGCGCGGCAACGACTCCACCAGCACCAGCTCGCGCGGGACCTTGTAGCGGGCGAGCTTGCCCGACAGGTACTCGCGCAGTTCCCCGAGCTCGAGTTCGCACCCCGGCGCCGGCACGACGACCGCGACCACGGTCTCTCCCCACTCGCGGTGCGGTCGGCCGATCACCGCCACGTCGAGGACGTCCTCGCGCGGCCGGATCGCCTCCTCCACCTCCTGGGAGTAGACGTTCTCGCCGCCGGTGATGATGATGTCCTTGGTGCGGTCGACGATGTACAGGTAGCCGTCCTCGTCCAGCCGGGCGACGTCGCCGGTCCGGTACCAGCGGCCCTCGAACACCTCCGCGGTGGCCTCGTCGTTGTTCAGGTACCCGAGCATCCGGGTGTCCCCGCTGAGCCAGATCTCGCCGGTCTCCCCCGGCGCGGCGTCGCCGCCGTCGGGCCGAACCACTCGCAGGTCGACGCCGGGCATGCCGCCGCGCCCGATCGACCCGGCCTTCGCGATCTGCTCGTGCGGGTACAGCGCGGTGCCGGTCGGGCCCATCTCACTCATGCCGTACACCTGGTAGAAGTCCTCGGACCGGTACGCCTGCTGCAGCTGCCGGGCGACCTCCGCGCCGATCGGGGCGCCGCCGTAGGTCCACCGCCGCATGGTCGAGAAGTCGTAGGCGGACAGGTCGATGCCGGCAGCCCGGGCCGCCTGCAGCGGCGCCAGGTAGGCGATCGGGGCACCGAAGAAGGCGGTGACCTTCTCCGCGCCGATGATCTCGAGGAACGGCAGCGGCGCGTACTCGCGCATCAGCACGACCGTGCCGCCCAGGAACATGGTCGGGACGAACCAGACGTTGAGCGGGGCCGCGTGCCAGATCGGCATCGCGATCAGCACCCGCTCGTCGCGGTCCAGCCCGAGGGTGGTCGCGATGTACGGCGCGACGGTGGTGATCGAGCGATGGGTGTGCAGGCAGCCCTTGGGGGCGCTGGTGGTCCCCGACGTGTAGAGCACCTGGGCGATGTCGGTCTCGTCGAGGTCGACGCCGTCCCACTCGTCGGCGGCGTCGACGAGCGCGTCGAAGTCCCGGCCGGCCTCCGGTCCGCCCTCGGTGAACAGCCAGTCGACCTGCGGCGCACCGGCTTCGGTCACCGGCCGCAGTTCGGCCGCCGCGACACCCACCGTGGCCCCGCTGTGCCGCAACAGGTACTCGACCTCCGGCGCCGCGAGCTTGTGGTTGACCGGCACGACCGCCGCACCGGCCCGCCAGGCCCCGAACGCGGCGATCACGAATCCGGGCGTGTTGAACGTCATCACCGCGACCCGGTCGCCGCGGCCGACCCCGCGGGCCCGGAACACCTCGGCGGCGCGGCGGGAGGCGGCCAGCAGCTCCCGGTAGGTGATGCGCTCGGCCCCGTACACCACCGCTTCCTTGTCGGGGAACTTCCGGCAGGTGCTCTCGAGCATCGTCGTCAGGTTCATGAATTCTCCTTGGGACGTCCCGGTTGTCTCCGGGTCGGGGATTGCCGTGTTCACCGATTCGTTCTAGAGTCAGTTCTCGTAAGAATTGAACCATGATTCATAGCTTCGGGAAAGGTGGTGACCGATGGCGTACCGAGCGACAGACAAGACCCGCGCCGCGCAGGCGCAGCGCCGGGAGCTGCTGCTGACCACCGCCGAGAGGCTGATTGCCGACGGCGGGTTCGCGGCCGCACCGGTCAAGGTCATCGCCGACGCCTGCGGCATGAGCGTCGGGTCGGTGTACTCGCACTTCGCCGGTCACGCCGACCTGCTGGCCGCGGTGTTCCGACGCGGCGCCGACCAGGAACTGGCCGAGGTCCGCAAGGCCGTCGAGGCGTGCGAGAGCGCGACCGACCGACTGCAGGCCGTCGTCCGCACCTTCGCCTGGCGCGCCCTCCGCGGCCGCCAGATGGCCTGGTCGCTGCTGTTCGAGCCGGTCGACCCGCGGGTCGACGAGGAACGCCTGGTCTACCGCCGCTCGTACGTGGAAATGACCGCGGGGATCCTGCACGACGGCATCGCCGCCGGGGAGTTCCCCGCGCAGCACGTCGACATCGCCGCCGCCGCCCTGATCGGCGCCATCAGCGAGTCCCTCGCCGGCCGGCTGTCACCGGTGCCGACGGAGTCGTCGTCCGACGCCGACATCGTCGACGCCATCCTCGGGCTCTGCCTGCGCGCGGTCGGCGCCGAGCCGCTCGAATCCTGAACTACCCCACCCCGCCACCGAATCCCGAAGGGACGCACCATGACCAACGTCGTAGCGCAGGGACACCACACCCACGAGGTCTTCAACCAGGCGCCGCCGCGGGTGGACGTCAACGAGTACACCTCGAACATCCCGCTCGTCGAGGGCGTGCGCCGGTACGACGCGGACTGGGCGCAGTCGCACCTGACCGACGTCGGGGCGCTGGTCGGGACCGAGAGCTTCATCCACGACGCGGAACTCGCGAACACCGAGATCCCACGCCTGCACAGCCACGACAGGCACGGCAACCGCATCGACGAGGTCGAATACCACCCCGCGTACCACCGCATCATCTCGTCCGCCGTCGAGCACGGCGCGCACACCAGCGCCTGGGCCGAGCCGCGCGCGGGCGCGAACGTGGCCCGCGCCGCGACGTTCATGATGTTCGCCCAGATCGAGCCCGGACACTCCTGCCCGGTCTCGATGACCCACTCGGTGGTCCCGGCGCTGGAACTGCAGCCCGAGCTCGCGCAGGTGTGGCTGCCCCGCCTGTACGCCCGCGGCTACGACGGCGCCCTGCGCGCCCCCGGCGACAAGCCCGGCGTGCTGTTCGGCATGGCGATGACCGAGAAGCAGGGCGGCTCGGACGTGCGCGCCAACACCACCACCGCGACCCCGATCGGCGGGCGCGACTACGTGCTCAACGGGCACAAGTGGTTCTGCTCGGCGCCGATGTCCGACGGCTTCCTGATCCTGGCGCAGACGGTGCAGGACGGCGCCGAGTCGCTCTCCTGCTTCCTGGTGCCCCGGGTGCTCGAGGACGGCACCCGCAACGTCTTCCGGATCCAGCGGCTCAAGGACAAGCTCGGCAACAAGTCCAACGCCTCGTCCGAGATCGAACTCGACGGCACCGTCGGCCACCTGGTCGGCGAGCCCGGCCGCGGCGTGCGCACCATCATCGAGATGGTGGCCCGCACCCGACTGGACTGCGTGTACGGCTCCACCGCAGGCATGCGCCAGTCGGTGGCCGAGGCGCTCTGGCACGTCCGGGGCCGCGCCGCGTTCGGCGCCACGCTGATCGACCAGCCCGCGATGACCGCGGTCGCCGCGGACCTGGCGCTCGAGTCCGAGGCGGCGACCGCGACCTCGCTGCGTCTCGCCCGTGCCCACGACGACGACGCGTCGGAGTCCGAGAAGGCGTTCCGCCGGCTCGCGACGGCGGTGAGCAAGTACTGGATCTGCAAGCGCGGCCCGCACCACGCCTACGAGGCCCTCGAGTGCCTGGGCGGAAACGGCTACACCGAGGCGTTCCCGCTGGCCCGGCGCTATCGCGAGCAGCCGGTGATGGCGGTGTGGGAGGGCTCCGGCAACGTCATCGCCCTCGACGTGCTGCGCGCGATGACCCGCGAGCCCGAGTCGGTGGCCGCGTTCGACGCCGAGCTCTCGCTGGCCCGCGGCGCGTCGACGATCTTCGACGCCCACCACGACGGGATGCGGCGCTCGCTGGCGGAACTGGCCACCCTCGCCCCCGCGCAGGCTCAGCTGCGGGCGCGGTCGGTCGCCGCCTCGATGGCCCTGGGCCTGCAGGGTTCGCTGCTGCTGCGCACCGCCCCGACGGCGGTCGCCGAGGCCTTCCTCGCCGCCCGCCTCGGACCCGAGCGCGACCTCGAGTACGGCAGCCTGCCTGCCGGCACCGACTTCGCCGCGATCCTCGACCGGCACTGAGCGACAGAGACAAACCGGCCGGGCCCCAGCAGGGGCCCGGCCGTTTGTGCGAGAACTTCCGTCAGGAGGCCTTGCCGTGGCTGGCCGCCAGGTCGGTGGCGGAACCGGCCTTCGGCTTGCCCTGCCCGAAGTGGCCGTTGATCGAGAAGATGAACAGCAGCAGGCAGCCGATCACGACGACGGCAATCGTGAGGAACACGATCACGTAGGCCAGGGCGACAAGAATTTCCATCGAGAACCTCCGAGAGTTTGGACTAACCCCCAGATTACGCGGGCGGGATTGTCAGTCGTCCATCGCCTTGCGGATCTCGTCGAGCTTGTCGCGGGCGGCCCGCTGTCGGTCCTCCCACTGCTCGTCGAGAGCGCGCCCGGCGGGCGTCTGGGCGTCCAGTTCGCGGTTGCCGATCGCGCGCCCGGCGAGGGACTCGATCTTGTCCCGCACCGCGTCGAAGGTGGGAACTCCGGCGTCGGTGTAGTCCGGGCTCGGCACCGCGACCGGGACCGACGCACCGACCGTCGGATCCTCGACGATCTCGGCGTCGTGCACGGTCGGTTCCTCGGCGGCCGGGTCCCGGTGGGATTCGCTCATCACGCCTCATTCCCTCTTCGGCTGGTCCCCCAACCCTATGCGGCCACGCGCCCGCGCGCCTCGATCGAGCCACGGGCGTGGCGGACACGCAGACGGGGACGGACGGGCCCAATGGCCCGTCCGTCCCCGGTCTACAGACTT
Organism: Rhodococcus kronopolitis; assembly: GCF_042654025.1. Taxonomy (NCBI): domain Bacteria; kingdom Bacillati; phylum Actinomycetota; class Actinomycetes; order Mycobacteriales; family Nocardiaceae; genus Rhodococcus; species Rhodococcus kronopolitis. The sequence goes on from NZ_JBHSFO010000010.1 coordinate 27,266, forward strand.
TCGCGCCGTCGCGCGCCGCTCAGGAGCGCAGCTGCGCACCCACCGCCGCGGACGCCGCCGCGACCGCCGCGTCGCGCACGGCACTCGCCTCGTCCTCGGTGAGTGTGCGGTCGGCGGCCCGGACCCGCAGCGCGAACGCGAGCGACTTGCGTCCCGCCCCAACCTGCTCGCCCTCGAACACGTCGAAGAGCCTGATGCCCTCGAGCAGCTCACCGGCGCCGGCCCGCAGCGCGGACTCCACCGCGGCCGCGGGCACCGTGGCGTCGACCACCACGGCGACGTCCTGCAGGACCGCCGGGAAGGGCGAGACCCGCGGCGCAGGCAGCGACTCGGAGATCGGCAAGGCCGTGAGGTTCAGCTCGACGGCGCAGGTGCGCGGGGGCAGCCCGGCGCGCTCGAGCACGGCGGGGTGCAGCTCGCCGGCGTGCCCGACGACCACGCCGTCGACCAGCAGCTCGGCGCACCGACCGGGATGCCACGGCAGGTACTGGGCGGCCCGCCGCTCGAGCACCACACCGGCCGCGTCGGCAATGGTCTGCGCGGCCGCGAAGGCATCGGTGGCGTCGGCCGGCCGGCCCGGGCCCCAGGGCCCGCTCGGGTCCCGCTGACCGGTCAGCACCGTGGCCACGTGGACCGGCTGCGCGGGCAGCGATGCGAGCAGGTTCGCGATCTCGTCGTCGGTCGGACGACGGTCCACCGGCAGCGCGGCGACCGGCTTGGTGTCCGGTCCGGGCTGGACGACCTGCGCGATCCCGAACAGCGCCAAATCGCGCTGACCACGAGAAGTGTTGCGGGCCAAGACCTCCAACAGTGCAGGCAGCAGCGTGGTGGCCAGCTCGGGCCGATCCGACTCGAGCGGGTTGAGCACCCGGCTGGTGTGCCGGCGCGGGTCGTCGGCGTCCAGGCCCCAGGCGTCGAAGACCCCGGTCGGCAGGAAGACCGTCGGCAGCACCTCGGCGTAGCCGTCGAACGCGAGCGCCTTGCCCACGGCACGACGACGACGCTGCTCGGCGGTCAGGCCGCGACCGGCGGGGGCGGCGGGCAGCACGGAGGGAATCTGCTCGAGGCCCTCGAGCCGCAGTACCTCCTCGACCAGGTCCGCGGGACCGGTCAGGTCCGGACGCCAGGACGGCGGGCTGACCACGAGCTGGGCGTGGCCGGCCTCGCTGGCGCCGACCTCGACGGTGCATCCCACCTGGGTGAGTCGACGCGTCGCGGTCCCGTTCGGGTACGCGACACCGGCCACCCGATCCGGCAGGTCGACGTCCATCACGATCGGATCCGTCGCGGCCACGCCGCCGACGTCGGTCAGCACCGGCTCGACCACGCCGCCCGCGATCTCGGCGAGCAGTCCGGCGGCCCGGTCCAGGACGGCGGCCGACAGGGCCGGGTCCACCACCCGCTCGTAACGCTTGCTGGCCTCGCTGATCAGCTTGTGCCTGCGGGAGGTCTTGAACACCGCGAGCGGGCTCCAGATCGCGGCCTCGAGCAGCACCTCGGTGGTCTCCGTGCCGACCTCCGTGCTGGCGCCGCCCATGACACCGGCCAGCGAGATCGCCCCGGTGTCGTCGCAGATCACCACGTCCTCGGCGTCGAGGGTGCGTTCCACGCCGTCCAGCGTGGTCAGCTTCTCGCCCGCAGCCGCCCGGCGGACCAGCAGCGCGCCGTCGACCTTCGCGGCGTCGAAGGCGTGCAACGGGTGGCCGAGTTCGAGCATCACGTAGTTGGTGACGTCCACGGCGGGCGAGATCGGCCGCACCCCGGACAGCAGCAGTCGACGCTGCATCCACCACGGGGTGACCGCGGCCGGGTTCACCCCGGTCACGCGGCGCAACGCGAATCGCGTGCAGCCGGACTCCGGCTGCACCGTCAACGGCCACGCCGCGCCCGTCGCCCCGTGCGGCACCTGCACCGCCGGGTCGGCGAAGTCGAGGTCGAATCCGCACGCCAGCTCGCGGGTCAGGCCGCGCAGCGAGAAGCAGTAGCCACGGTCCGGGGTGATGTTCAGCTCGATGATCGTGTCACCGAGGCCGAGCAACTCGTTGGCGTCGGTGCCGGGCTCCGCGGTCCCGGGCTCGAGCACCAGGATGCCGGAGTGGTCCTTTCCGATGCCCAGCTCGGCGACCGAGCAGATCATGCCGTCGGAGACCTGGCCGTAGGTCTTGCGGGCGGCGATCTTGAAGTCGCCGGGCAGCACCGCGCCGGGCAGTGCCGCGACGATCAGGTCACCCTCGGCGAAGTTGCGGGCGCCGCAGACGATGCCGCGGGGCTCGGCCTCCCCCACGTCGACCTGGCACATCCGGATCGGCTTCTTGAACTCGGTGAGTTCGGTGATCGAGACGACCCGACCGACCACCAGCGGCCCGGGCACCTTGTGCAGGACGTCGACCTCCTCGACCTCGAGGCCGACACGGACGAATCCGGCGTCCAGTTCCTCGGCGCTCACCTCCCAGCCGGGGGTCGCCCGCTGCAGGATCTCGGTCAGCCACGATTGCGCTACTCGCACGTCTACTCAGCTCTCTCGTTCTCGTCGATCAGGCCTGGACACCGAAGGGCAGCGTGAAGCGCACGTCGCCCTCGACGATGTCCCGCATGTCGGGGATGCCGTTGCGGAACTGCAGGGTGCGCTCGAGCCCCATACCGAAGGCGAAGCCCGAGTACACGTCGGGGTCGATTCCGCTGGCGCGCAGCACCTTCGGGTTGACCATTCCGCAGCCGCCCCACTCGACCCAGCCGGCGCCACCCTTCTTGCCGGGGAACCAGACGTCCACCTCGGCGGACGGCTCGGTGAACGGGAAGTAGTTGGGGCGCATCCGGGTCCGGGTGTCCGGGCCGAACAGCGCACGGGCGAAGGCGTCGAGGGTGCCGCGCAGGTTCGCCATGGTCAGGCCCTTGTCCACCGCCAGGCCCTCCACCTGGGAGAAGACCGGGGTGTGGGTGGAGTCGAGCTCGTCGGTCCGGAAGGTCCGGCCCGGGCACACGACGTAGATCGGCACCTCACGCGAGAGCATCGTCCGCACCTGGACCGGCGAGGTGTGAGTGCGCAGCACCTGCCGCGAACCCTCCGGTGCGATGTGGAAGGTGTCCTGCATGGTGCGGGCCGGGTGGTCCGGCAGGAAGTTCAACGCGTCGAAGTTGAAGTGCTCGGTCTCGACCTCCGGGCCGTTGGCGACCTCCCAGCCCATCGCCACGAACACGTCCTCGACCTGCTCGGAGATGATGGTGATCGGGTGGCGGGCGCCGACCGTGCGGCGGCCGGCCGGCAGCGTCACGTCGATCGCCTCGGCGACCAGCACCGCCGCGTCACGCTCGGCCAGCAGCACCTCGCGACGGGCGTCGTACGCGGCGGTGGCCCGGGTCCGGGCGGCGTTGACGCGCTTGCCCGCCTCGGCCTTCTCCTTGCCCGGCAGCGACCCGAGCGCCCGGCGCACCAGCGAGAGCGGCGCCTTGTCGCCGAGGTGGTCGATCTTGGCCTGGGCCAGCGCGTCGAGGTCCGCGGCGGCGGCGAACCCCTGCTCGGCCTGCGTCGCCGACGCGTCGAGCGACGCCTCGGTCAGGATCTCGGCGTCGATGGTCGCTGGACTGTCGGCCTCGTTCATAGCCACGGCTGGTGGGTCTCCTCGTCGATGGTCAGTGCGTCGTCGATGGGTCGAACGCGTCGCGGATTGCCACAATCCTAGGTGGCGGGTCCGATGGTGCGATGCTGCACCCGGGCGCTCGCGTACAGGCAGATCGCCGCGGCGGTCGCCAGGTTCAGGCTCTCGGCTCGACCGCGGATGGGGATCCGGACGCGGTGGTCGGCCCGTGCCGCGATCGCCGGGTCCAGGCCGTGCGCCTCGTTGCCGAACAGCCAGGCCGTCGGACGCGCCAGCAGCTCGTCCGCGGCGTCGAGGTCGACCTCGCCGTCGGCCGCTGTCGCCAGGATCTGCACGCCTGCCGCCGTGACCGCGTCGAGCACCCGCTCGACGTCACGCTCGCGGGCGATCGGCAGGTGGAACACGCTGCCCGCGGACGAGCGCACACACTTGCCGTTGTGCGGGTCCACGCTGTCGCCGGCCAGGATCGCCGCGTCCGCGCCGACCGCGTCCGCGACCCGGATCACGGTGCCGGCGTTGCCCGGCTCCGAGACCGCGACCGGCACGGCCAGCAGCCGCGGGTTCGGTCCGAGTGCGACCTCCAGCGGCACGTCGAGCAGCCCGCAGACCGCGACCAGCCCGGGCGGGGTGACGGTGTCGCTGAGCGCGCGGGCGGCACGCTCGGTGATCGGCGAGGTGCGGACACCAGCGGCCGCCGCGGCGGCCAACAGGTCGCCGTACCGGGTCGCCGCGTCCTCGGTGACGAACAGCTCCAGCGCCCGACCCGTCGCCAGCGCCTCGGCCACCGAGTTGGAGCCCTCCGCGAGGAACCTGCCGGTCTTCCTGCGCTCGGCACCCCGCAGCAGCTTGACAGCAGAAACGACCCGTGGGGTCCGTTCGGAGAACGGGTCCACGGGTCGTTCCTGGAACAACTTGCTCAGGCTGCTTCCCCGGCAGGCGCGTTCACGTCGGCCGGCAGTGCGGCCTTCGCGACGGCAACCAGGCCGGCAAACGCCTCGGCGTCGGAGACGGCCAGCTCGGCGAGGATCTTGCGGTCGACCTCGACCTCGGCCAGACGCAGGCCCTGGATCAGGCGGTTGTACGTGATGTCGTTGAGACGCGCCGCAGCGTTGATACGCGTGATCCACAGACGACGGAAGTCACCCTTGCGCTGCCGACGGTCGCGGTATGCGTAGGTGAGCGAGTGGAGCTGCTGCTCCTTGGCCTTGCGGTAGAGCCGCGAGCGCTGTCCCCGGTAGCCGCTGGAGGCTTCGAGGATTGAACGGCGCTTCTTCTGGGCGTTGACTGCCCTCTTTACGCGTGCCACTGGGAAATCCTGTCGATCTCGGGGTGCGCCGGGCACCCCTGGTTGGTCAAATAGTGCAGGTCAACGATCAGATGCCGAGAAGGCGCTTGATGCGGGGAACGTCCGCCTTGTTGACGACGGCGACACCGTCGAGGCGACGGGTGACCCGGCTGGACTTGTGCTCGAGCAGGTGGCGGCGACCGGCCTTCTGGCGCATGATCTTGCCGCTGCCGGAGACCTTGAATCGCTTCGAGGCGCCGCTGTGGGTCTTCATCTTGGGCATGGAGTCCTCAGTTCTGTGTTCTTCGTGTGCTGCGTACGGTCGTACTGATCGGGTGAGCCGTGGCTCGACTAGCTCGCCTCGGGCGCGCTGCCCGTGGCAGGCGCCTCGGGAGCGGGCGCAGCCGGAGCGGCCGGCGTGGGCTCGGCCAGCGGCGGAGCCGAGGCGGACCTCGGAACCACGACGGCCGGTGCCTGCGCGGTCTCCTGCGCCTTGACTCGGGTCTTCGCGCCCTTGTGGGGGGCGAGGACCATCGTCATGTTGCGGCCGTCCTGCTTGGCCGAGGTCTCGATGAAGCCGAGATCCGCGACATCGGCGCCCAGGCGCTGCAGGAGACGGAAGCCCAGCTCGGGACGCGACTGCTCGCGACCGCGGAACATGATCGTGACCTTCACCTTGGAGCCGGCCTCGAGGAAGCGAACAACGTTGCGCTTCTTGGTCTCGTAGTCGTGGGCGTCGATCTTGGGGCGGAGCTTCTGCTCCTTGATCACGGTCAGCTGCTGGTTCTTGCGCGACTCACGCGCCTTCTGTGCGTTCTCGTACTTGAACTTGCCGTAGTCCATGATCTTGCACACCGGCGGGCGGGCGTCGGGCGCCACCTCGACCAGGTCGAGATCGGCTTCGAGCGCCAAGCGGAGTGCATCTTCAACACGCACGATCCCGACCTGCTCACCGCCAGGTCCGACGAGACGGACCTCGGGTACGCGGATGCGATCGTTGATGCGGGTCTCAGTGCTGATGGGGCCTCCTAGGTAGAGCGGCAGGTCGTCGTGACCGCCGGCAGCCCGTTGCCCGCTTACCCCAACAAAAGAACCCCGCGACGGTGGTTGCACCATGCGGGGTCCGATGTCGACCGGTACGATGTCGCCGCGATCACCTCGCTGCCACACCCCCTCATCAAAGAGAGAGCCGGACCGTTGCGGGCATTCCTGCACAAGTGCAAGGACACCGTCGCTACAGACCGGCGACCGGGACCGTCTACCAGCGGTTTTGAGGCGCCGAAGAACGGTGGGAGTCGGACTCCACTTGCTGCCCCCAACATCGTCGGGGGCGGTCGTGTATGGAAGTCTAGCAGTCATGACAGAGGATGCCCAAGCGGGCGACGTTCGTGACCTCGCCGACGTGCCGGCGGTCGAGGTAATCAGCCGCGCCGCGGTGATGTTGATGAGTTCGGCAGCCGAGAAGCTCGGCCTCGGCTCCCCCAACCCCGACGAGAGCGATCATCTCGACCTGGACGAGGCCCGCCGGGTGATTACCGCCCTCGCCGGCCTGGTCACCGCGTCGGTTGAGTACCTGGGGCCGCACGCCGGCCCGATTCGCGAGGGGCTCCAGGCCCTGCAGCGCGCCTTCCGAGAGGCGTCGTTGCACCCGGACGAGCCGGGCAAGGGCCCGGGCGAGAAGTTCACCGGCCCGGTCAACTGACCGAGCGGACCGTCCCGTGACTCACATCACCGAAGTGTGTGTGAATCGATTTCACAATTCCGGACACCCGAACTGGTCGCTCGTGTAGACAAGGTCCGGGATGCGGTGGGTGACACCACGCTCACCGCTTACGGGGGTCACACTTTCCGTCACGATCCGAGGCTGGTCAGCCAGGCTGGGACGAGGCGAACGATCCAGCTTCCCGCCGGTCCGAAGTCCGACTCGGTCCGGAACGTTCGACGACACTCGACACAAGGAGATCATCATGCCTAACTCCGGCGACATCGACAGCTTCTTCGGCGCCCTCGCCAACATCGTCAACTCCCTGATCGGCGGCGGCTCCTCCGACCTGGGCCTCGGCGGCGGCGGCACCGTCACCCCGACCCCCGAGGTCTGAGAACGACTGAGCTTTTCTCCAGCTCGGCGAGGGCCGGGCCGCATTCGCGGCCCGGCCCTCGTTCTGCATTCACCACGCTGCTCGCCCGTCCCTACGGACGGGCGAGCGCACCTCAGCCCAGCGCGGCGGCCTTCCGCTTCACACCCTTGGCCGTGGCCGCCCCCGCTGCCTTCGGCTTGGCTGCTTTCGCCTTGACCGCCTTCGGCTTGGCAGCGGCCTGAGACTGGGTCAGCACGTCCCGGAGGAACTTGCCGGTGTAGCTCTCCGGCACCGCGGCGATCTGCTCCGGCGCGCCCTGCGCGACCACCGTGCCGCCACCCGAGCCGCCCTCGGGCCCCATGTCGATCACCCAGTCCGAGGTCTTGATGACGTCCAGGTTGTGTTCGATGACGATCACGGTGTTGCCCTTGTCCACCAGACCGTTCACCACGCCGAGCAGCTTGCGGATGTCCTCGAAGTGCAGGCCGGTCGTCGGCTCGTCCAGGACGTAGACGGTGCGGCCGGTGGACCGCTTCTGCAGCTCCGCGGCCAGCTTGACGCGCTGGGCCTCACCGCCCGAGAGGGTGGGTGCCGGCTGCCCCAGCCGGACGTAGCCCAGACCCACCTCCACCAGCGTCTTGAGGTAGCGGTGAATCGAGGTGATGGCCTCGAAGAAGTCCGCGGCCTCCTCGATCGGCATGTCCAGCACCTCGGCGATGGTCTTGCCCTTGTAGTGCACCTCGAGCGTCTCCCGGTTGTACCGGGCGCCGTGGCACACCTCGCACGGCACGTACACGTCGGGCAGGAAGTTCATCTCGATCTTGAGGGTGCCGTCGCCGGAACACGCCTCGCACCGGCCGCCCTTGACGTTGAACGAGAAGCGGCCCGGCTGGTAGCCGCGTACCTTCGCCTCGGTGGTCGCCGCGAACAACGTGCGGATCTTGTCGAACACCCCGGTGTAGGTGGCCGCGTTGGACCGCGGGGTGCGGCCGATCGGCGACTGGTCCACCTGCACAAGCTTGTCCAGCTGGTCGAGCCCGTTGATCCGGGTGTGCCTGCCCGGCACCTGCCGCGCGCCGTTGAGCTTGTTCGCCATCACCGTCGCGAGGATGTCGTTCACCAGCGTCGACTTGCCGGACCCGGACACACCGGTGACGGCGGTCAGCACGCCCAGCGGGAAGCTCACGTCGATGCCGGCGAGGTTGTTCTCCTTGGCGCCGACGACCGTGACCTGCCGCTTCCTGTCGACCGGCCGACGGACCTCCGGCACGGGAATCGACGAGCGGCCGGACAGGTACGCGCCGGTCAGGGACTCCTCGCAGGTCAGCAGCTCCTGATAGGGACCGCTGTGCACCACCCTGCCGCCGTGCTCGCCTGCCAGCGGACCGATGTCGACCACCCAGTCGGAGGTACGGATGGTGTCCTCGTCGTGCTCGACGACGATCAGCGTGTTGCCGAGGTCGCGCAGCCGGGTCAGCGTCTCGATCAGGCGCCGGTTGTCGCGCTGGTGCAGCCCGATCGACGGCTCGTCCAACACGTACAGCACGCCGACCAGGCCGGAGCCGATCTGGGTGGCGAGCCGGATCCGCTGCGCCTCGCCGCCGGACAGGGTGCCCGCCGCGCGCGAGAGCGAGAGGTACTCGAGCCCCACGTCGAGCAGGAACCCGAGCCGGGCCTGGACCTCCTTGAGCACCTGACCGGCGATGGCCTCCTCGCGGCTGCCCAGGGTGAGACCGTTGAGGAAGTCGGCGCAGTCGGCGATGGACAGCTCGGCCACGTCGGCGATCGACTTCTTTCCCGCGGCACCCGCGATCGTCACCGACAGGATCTCGGGGCGCAGCCGGGCGCCGTTGCAGGCCGGACACGGCACGTCCCGCATGTACCCGTCGTAGCGCTCCTTCATCTGCTCCGACTCGGTCTGGTCGAGTCGGCGGTGCAGGAAGGGCATCACGCCCTCGAACTCGGCGTAGTAGGACCGGGTCCGTCCGTACCGGTTCTTGTACTTGACGTGCACCTGCTCGGTGCTGCCCTCCAGTACCGCCTTGCGCACCTTCGCCGGCAGCTCGTTCCAGGGCGTCGCCATGTCGAAGCCCATGATGTCGGCCAGTCCGGAGAGCAGCCGGCCGAAGTACTCGGAGGTCTGCCCCATCGACCAGGGCGCGATGGCGCCGTCCGCGAGGCTCAGCTCGGGATCGGGCACCACGAGGTCCGCGTCGACCTCCTTGCGGATGCCGAGCCCCGTGCACTCCGGGCAGGCGCCGTACGGCGAGTTGAACGAGAACGCCCGTGGTTCGAGATCGTCGACCGACAGGGCGTGACCGTTCGGGCAGGCCAGCGACTCGGAGAACCGTCGCTCCCGGTCGGGAGCGGACTCATCCCGGTCCACGAAGTCGAGGACCACGATGCCGTCCGCGAGCCGCAGTGCGGTCTCCACCGAGTCGGTCAGACGCTGCTTGGAGCTGGCCTTGACGGTGAGGCGGTCGATCACCACCTCGATGTCGTGCTTCTCCTGCTTCTTCAGCGTGGGCGGGTCGGTGAGCTGGTGGACCACCCCGTCCACCCGCACGCGCGCGTAGCCCTGGGTGTTGAGCTGGTCGAACAGGTCCACGAACTCGCCCTTGCGGGTGCGCACCACCGGGGCGAGCACCTGGAAGCGGGTGCCCTCCTCCATCGCGAGGACCTGGTCGACGATCTGCTGCGGGCTCTGCTTGGCGATCTGCTCCCCGCAGACCGGGCAGTGCGGCGTGCCGGCGCGGGCGTAGAGCAGTCGCAGGTAGTCGTAGACCTCGGTGATGGTGCCGACGGTCGAACGCGGGTTGCGGTTGGTCGACTTCTGGTCGATCGACACCGCGGGCGAGAGCCCCTCGATGAAGTCGACGTCGGGCTTGTCCATCTGCCCGAGGAACTGACGTGCGTAGGCCGAGAGCGACTCGACGTAGCGACGTTGTCCCTCGGCGAAGATCGTGTCGAAGGCGAGCGAGGACTTACCGGAGCCGGAGAGCCCGGTGAAGACGATGAGACTGTCCCGCGGCAGGTCGATGTCGATACCACGCAGGTTGTGCTCACGCGCTCCGCGCACGATCAGGCGGTCCGCCACTGAATGTCCCTTCTCGACTGGTGTCGGGGCAACAGTCCCCGGATGGTGCACATGCTATGTCGGGGCACCGACACATTTGTTCGACCCGATCGCGTCCAACCCGCCACGGGCACCCATTCGACGGTAGCGTCCCGGGCATGGACGGGCAGCAACTGACAATCGACGACAACTACACCGGCGAGCTGACGCAGGGCTCCGCCCCGCAACGCCGCACCCTCGCCGGCGCCACCATCACCAAGATCTCCGTCGGACCGATGGACAACAACGCCTACCTGGTGGTGTGCACCCAGACCGGGGAGTCCCTGCTCATCGACGCGGCGAACGAGGCCGACCGGCTGGCGCAACTGCTCGAGGCCGGCGCGCCGTCGCTGGCCTCGATCGTCACCACCCACCAGCACCCCGACCACTGGCTCGCGCTGGCGGAGGTGGTCAAGCTCACCGGAGTTCCGACCATCGCGCACCCGCTCGACGCCGAGAAGCTGCCAGTCACCCCGGACCGCACGGTCACCGACGGCGACCTGGTCGAGGTCGGACACCTCACCCTCGAGGTCATCCACCTCAGCGGTCACACCCCCGGGTCCATCGCGCTGGCCCTGACCGATCCCGCGTCCGGGGAGGCGCACCTGTTCACCGGCGACTCTCTCTTCCCCGGCGGCGTGGGCAAGACCGCCGACCCGGAGAAGTTCAGTTCGCTGCTCCGCGACGTGACCACCAAGCTGTTCGAGCGCTTCCCCGACGACACCCACGTCTACCCGGGCCACGGCAAGGACACCACGCTCGGCGCCGAGCGTCCGTTCCTCGCGGAGTGGCAGGAGCGCGGCTGGTGACAGTTACCCCAGTCCAACCGACTGGGGTTACGCACCGCCACACAGGCTTGGCATAGTCGCCAGGCACCCGACACACCTGCTCGCTGCACTCGATCACGGCAACGGAGTGCACTGCACTGTCAGCCTTCCACACTGTCAGCCTTCCACCGCCGACTACATCGTCGGCGGTGGTGGGCACTATGTGTTCACCGTCAAGAGCAATGAGTGATCTCTACGAAACGCATTGAAAGCGTTGCCCTGGAACGAGATTCCCTCCTCGTGGCCATCGCTGGGATTCCGCAGGCCACCCAGGTCCTGCAAACCTGCCGCTCCGGCGCGCTGGATCCCGATCTGTCACCTTCGACGAAGGCCGACCGTCGGGCCACACCAGCGCCGGACCTCAGGTCATGGCCACACGCCGAAACACCGTCGTCAGCATTCTCCACTTGGCCGGACGCAGCAACATCGTCATCATGCAGCGTTCCGCCCGCCCGTACCCGCCGACTGCGATCGATGATGGTGCCGGAACGCATTACAGGACAATGATTTTCACAGATCTGAAGATTGTGAAAATCCGGTCACACCAGCCGGTGACTGATAGCTTCCAACCGTTCCAAACCCAAACCAACGGAGTCGCATGTTCAGATCGAGTAGAACGACACTCATCTCGGGGCTGGTGATCGCCTCCGTCGCTGTGGCACTCGGCCCGTCGACCGCCAACGCCCAGAGCCTTGCCTGGCCGGCGGCCGGGTCTGCTGCACGATCCGCCCCAGACGGCATCGTTGCAGGCCAGCCGCAAATCTTCATACCCGAGGACGAAGCGGCTCGAATCTCCGATCTCGACGTCCCGGCAGGGAAGCCGGTAGACGCCACCGGAGTAAGCACAGCACTGGACGAGTACTGGACGCCAGAGCGCATGGAGGAAGCAATTCCCATGGACGTACCCAGTACCGACATCGACGTATCCACACAACGAGCCCCCCAGTCCGGGCGGTCCGCCTTGGACGCTGTGGCGGAGCAGGCCACGAATGCGTTGGATCTTTTGGATCTTGCAGCGTTACCAGTAGCTGATGTAGAACCACGCCCTGCCCCTTATGCCAGCAACGGGGTAGCGCCAGCCAACGGCAGGATCTTTTTCACTACTGAAGATGGATCGAAACTCACCTGCAGTGGATCCGCAGTGAACAGCCCGTCGGGGAATGTGGTATCCACCGCAGCACACTGTGTGCACGGCGGGAAAGGGAAGGGTTTTCACCGAAACTGGGTGTTCAGACCCAACTATGTACTGGGTATAAGTACCGGCGCATTCCAGCCCAAGCAGTTCTACATCCCCGAGTACTGGAAAACGAACGGCGTCAACACTAATACGGGTGCCGCCGTATTGGATTCGGACGTCGCTTTCGTTGCAACATTCAACGATTCGAACGGCCAGTCGCTTGTTGACCGCGTGGGTGGGCATGGCCTGCGCACGTCCGGATCCCTTGCGTTCCCCGCAAAGATCTTCGGATATCCGGTCAATAACTTGACCCTCGGCAACTCGCAGAGCACATGCTCGGGCGATACCAGCACGGACCAGCTCGACGGCTTTGACTATGTTGGGCTTCCTTGCTCCATGGGTCCTGGCGCATCGGGAGGTCCCTGGCTGGCCGACTACAATCCCTCGAATGGCTATGGATATATCCGGACCATCAGCTCAGGGGGCGGAACGGCATCAGACGGGAACAACTGGATACTTGCTCCCAGCTTCGATAGCCGCGCTTGGGATCTGTATCAGGCCGCGAGCAGTGGACTGTAACTACGAAGACAACCAGGTGAACGACAGCGGAGCGATGGACGCCGACTCTCCGGATTCGGCGCCGCCCGGCCCCTGACCGGACGCAAAAAGCACAAATAGACGAAACCTGCAGGACGCGGACGAAATACCCCCCTGCAGGTTCCGTTCACGTTCGGGAGCCTGCACCGACCCGTCGACGCGAGGCTCCTCCCAACCAAGTGCCCCGGCAAAGTCGTCAGTGAGATCCACTGAGCTGCGGTGTCAGCGTTCCACCGCCGACTACATCGTCGGCGACGGTGAACACTACGTGTTCACCGTCAAGGACAATCAACGATCTCTACGAGACGTATTGAAGGCGTTGCCCTGGAAAGACATTCCCGGCTCGTCGTTCATCACTGGGCGGTGGTCACGGACGCCGGGAACGGCACACGATCACGGCCACCGAAGTCGCCGGCAGACTCAGATCCCCGCCGCTCCGTAACCAGATCTGGCCGCAAGACCGTCGGGGTCGTCATCTGGTCACCTCGATGCCGCTGCTCGCGGCAACTCCGTCGTAGGTCACCGACTGGGTTTGCGGCACCGGGGCAACGATAACCGTCTGCGCCGGCGGCGGACCTCAGGCGATGGCCACACTCCGCAACCGTCGTCATCCTTCTCGTTTGGCCGACTACAGCAACATCGTCATCATGCGACATTTCCCCGCCCGTACCGCCGACTGCGATCGATGGCGATACCGAAAGCTATTACAGGACAATGATTTACACAGATCTGAAATTTCGGTCACACCAGCCGGTGACTGATAGCTTGCAACCGTTCCTGTCCCAAACCAACGGAGTCGCATGTTCAGATCAAGCAGATCGACACTCATCTCGGGGCTGGTGATAGCCTCCGTCGCTGTGGCACTCGGCCCGTCGACCGCCAACGCCCAGAGCCTTGCCTGGCCGACGGCCGGGTCTGCTGCACGATCCGTCCCGGACGGCATCGTTGCAGGCCAGCCGCAAATCTTCATACCCGAGGGCGAAGCGGCTCGAATCTCTGATCTCGATGTCCCGGCCGGGAAGCTGGTAGACGCCACTGGAGTGAGTACGGCACTGGACGAGTACTGGACGCCAGAGCGCATGGAAAAAGCAATTCCCTTGGATGCACCCAGTACCGACATCGACGCACCCACAGAACAAGCCCTCCAATCCGGGCGGTCCGCCTTGGACGCCGTGGCGGAGCACGCCACGAATGCGTTGGATCCTGCAGCGTCACCAGTAGCTGATGTAGAGCCACGCCTTGCCCCTTTTCCCACCAGCGGGGTAGCGCCAGCTAACGGAAAGGTCTTTTTCAATCGTGATGGAAATAGCTACCAGTGCAGTGGGGCGGCGGTAAACAGCCCATCGGGGAACCTGGTTGCCACCGCAGCCCACTGTGTACACGGAGGGGAAGGGAAGGATTTCTCCACGAACTGGATGTTCAGACCTAACTATGCACTAAACAGCAGTTCCGGGAAATGGTACGCGAAGCAGTTTTACATATCGGACGACGCGAAGGCGAGAGGCGTTTCCGCCAAGGTCAGCGCTTCTCGGGTAGATGCGGATATCGCCTTCGTTGCAACATTTAACGATTCGAACGGACGGTCGCTTGGCGACCGTGTGGGTGGGCACGGCCTGCGCACGTCCGGCCCCCTTGCGTTCCCCGTGAATACCTACGGTTATCCGGCCGAGAAGGCGTTGGACGGTGGCGGGACTGTCCCATACCCGACCCTCGGTCTCGTGCAGTTTTCATGCTCGGGTGCCACCACCACGGTACCGATCATCAGCGATGACCCAGTCGCCGGACCTGACCCATTTGGGCTTCGATGCAATATGGGTGGTGGCGCATCGGGAGGTCCCTGGCTGGCGGACCACAATCCCGCAAGTGGTTACGGATACATCCGATCCGTCACCTCATCGACCGTATGGAACCCGGCAGACGGGAAACCCTGGATAGTTGGTTCCACCTTCGGTAGCCGCGCTTTGGCTTTGTATCAGGCCGCGAGCAGTGGACAGTAACGACGAAGACAACCAGGTGAACGACAGCGGAGCGATGGACGCCGACTCCCGACATTCGGCGCCGCCCGGTTCCTGACCGGACGCAAAAGCACAAATAGACGGAACCTGCAGGACGCGGACGAAATGGACCCGCCCCTGCGGGTTCCGTTCGCGTTCGGGAGCCTGCACCGACCCGTCGACGGCGGGCTCCTCCCACCCAAGAGCCCCGGCAGGGTCGTGAGTGAGATCCACTGAGCTGCGGTGTCAGAGTTCCGCCGCCGGCTACATCGTCGGCGGCGGTGGGCACTACGTGTTCACCGTCAAGGACAACCGACGATCTCCACGACTCGACAAGCCGAGGGCTCACCTCCCTGACCTGGGAGTTCAGCGACGGTCACCTCCAGCTACTAAGCTCGATTGGCCCATTTGGACCCCTTTCAGGCCTAGGAGAACGAGTTGCCCGACGAGGCACGTCAGCACGGTGATCTGGACCGCGAACAGCAACACGTGTCGATGCTCTACGACCGACTCGACGACCTGCGTTCGTACGCCAGCACCCGACTGGCGAAGGTGCTGCTGCAGACCGGCGGCACCCCGCAGGCGCGGGTGGAGCGCGAGTCGTTCAGTCAGATGTACACCGAGGACATCGCGATGTACGACGCCGCCGAGAACGGCCTGTGTTTCGGCCGCATCGACATCGACGCCGAGTCCGCGGACGGCGACACACCGCGCTACATCGGCCGCGTCGGGATCCTCGACGAGGCCAACGACTTCGAGACCCTGCTGCTGGACTGGCGCGCCCCGCTGGCCCGGCCGTTCTACCTCGCCACCCCCGCCGCACCCGAGGGCGTCACGCGGCGACGGCACATCCGCAGCCGCAGTCGCCGGGTCACCGGCATCGCCGACGAGTACCTCGACCTCGCCGCCGCCGAACAGGCCGGCGTGACGGACGGCGCCGGTGGCGTCGCAGGCGAGAGTGCCCTGCTCACCGCGTTGAACGCGGCTCGGACCGGTCAGATGAACGACATCGTCGAAACCATCCAGCACGAGCAGGACGCGATCATCCGGTCCACCCACAAGTCGGTGATGGTGGTGCAGGGCGGGCCCGGCACCGGGAAGACGGCCGTCGCCCTGCACCGCGCGGCATACCTGCTCTACACCTACCGCCAGCAGCTCGCGAAGAGCGGCGTCCTGATCATCGGCCCCAACGCCACCTTCCTCGACTACATCGGCCAGGTGCTGCCCTCCCTCGGCGAGACCGGGGTGCTGCTCTCGACGATCGGCGACCTCTACCCCGGGGTCACTGCCACCGAACACGATTCGCTGGAGTGCGGCGAGGTGAAGGGCTCCCTCGAGATGGTCGAGGTGCTCAAGCAGGCGGTGCGGGACCGTCAGCTCACCCCGTCGGAGCCGATCACCGTCACCTTCGACACCTACCCGATCACCCTGGACCGCAAGACCGTGACCCGCGCCCGTGGCCGGGCGCGGTCCTCGCGACGTCCGCACAACCTGGCCCGGCCGATCTTCGTCTCCGCGGTGATCGAGTCCCTCGCCGACCAGTTCGCGGCGCGGCTCGGGTCCAACGTGCTCGGCGGCGCAAACCTGCTCAGCCGTGACGACGTCGCCGACATCCGTGACGAGCTGCGCGAGGACCCCGACCTGATGTCCGCCATCGACGGGCTGTGGCCGCAGCTGACCCCGCAGCGGGTACTCGCGGACCTGCTGACCTCGACCGACCGGCTGGACGCCGCGGCCCGATCCCTCACCGAGGGCAGGCGCGGGCTGCTGCACCGCTCGCGGATGACCGGGTTCAGCGACGCCGACGCGCCCCTGCTGGACGAGCTGGCCGAGCTCCTCGGAGTCGACGACGAGGCGGAACGCGAACGCGCACAACGGGAGTGGCGAGCTCAGATCGCCGACGCGCAGGGCGCCCTGGACATCCTCACCGGCTCCGCGCCGCAGGACCTCGAGGACGACCTCGACCCCGAGATCCTGATGGCCTACGACCTGATCGACGCCGATCAGCTGGCCCAACGCCAGGACCTGGGTGAACGGCGCACCGCGGCGGAGCGCGCCGCCGCCGACCGCACCTGGACCTACGGTCACGTGATCGTCGACGAGGCGCAGGAACTCTCGGCGATGGCCTGGCGAATGCTGATGCGCCGCATCCCCAACCGGTGGATGACGCTCGTCGGCGACACCGCGCAGACCGGCGACCCGGCGGGCACCTCGTCCTGGCAGACAGTGCTCGAACCGTATGTCGCGCAACGGTGGAAGCTGACCGAGCTGACCGTGAACTACCGCACGCCGTCGGAGATCATGGCCGTCGCCCAGGACGTGCTGGCGGCGATCGACCCCGAGCAGACGGTGCCCCGATCGGTCCGCGACAGCGGGAACGAGCCCTGGGCACATCGGGTTTCGGAGTCCGAGGTAGCGGACGAGCTGCGCCGGCGGGTGGCCGACGAGACCGGGCCCGGGCTCACCGTGGTGATCACGGCAGAGGACACCGTCGCCGAGTTCGCAGACCTGGCGTCGGACTCGGTGAGCGTGCTCGCCGTCCGGGACGTGAAGGGACTGGAGTTCGACTCGGTGCTCATCGTGGAGCCGCAGCGGATCCTCGACGAGTCACCGCGCGGACTGAACGACCTCTACGTCGCGCTCACCCGCGCCACCCAGCGACTCGGTGTGGTCCACGCCCGCCCGCTGCCGGCTGTGCTCTCGAAACTGGTCCCCACCAGCTAGATTCGCACCCCACAGACAGCACTGCCCCGGCCGGGTGGGAACACGGCCGGGGCAGTCGCGGACATCAGCGGACCGTGTGGACGATCAGAACGTCGGTGGTGGACTTGCGGGCGGCGTCCGAGGGCACCGAACCGAGCAGTCGACCGGTCAGCGTGTTCAGGCCACGGTTGCCGATCACCAGCAGGTCCGCGGAGACCTCCTCGATCAGCGTGAGGAGCGAGTCGACGGGGGCGCCGACGATCGCCCGTTCGACGATGTCGGTCGCACCCTTCGCCTGCGCGTGCTCACGGGCGGTCCGCAGGATGTCGTAGGTCGGTGCGGAGCCGGTGATCTGGTACGCGTCCTCACGGAGGGTGTCCGACGCAACCTCGATGTCCTTGGGGTCGGACGGGTAGTAGGCGCAGGCGAGGACCAACTGGGCGCCGGCGTCCTTCGCCAACGCCGCGGCCTTCTCCACTGCCTTGAGAGACGAATCCGAGCCATCGGTTCCGACGACGATGGTGCGGTAGGCGGTCATTTCTTCCTCCAAAATGCATACGGGTGGTGGTGCATGGTATTTCGTTACAGCGAGCGTCGTCATGCATTGTCTCGATCACCGGGGCACGCACGGAATCCCACACCTGAAACCCCGGCCACTGAGCGAAACCCTAGTCCGGCGAGCACCGGGGTTGTGGGAATTGCGGCACAACGCACATGCGCGGTTTCTGACTAGATTGAGTCTCATGCATCTGCCGCGGCCGCGCAGTACCCGCGCCTGGATCGCCCTCGTGACGGTGGCGATCCTGCTCGTCACGGCTGCCCTCGTGACGTGGACGTCCAGGGCCACGCAGACGGTGTCCGCCGACGAGGTCCAGATCACGCTGCCGGAGAACCCCGGTTCGGATGCGCGCGTGGAAATCGATGCCCGCCTTTACCTTCCGGATCGACTCCCGGCCCCGGCGGTGCTGTTGGCCCACGGGTTCGGCGGCGACAAGGACACCGTCGCGGCGCAGGCAAACGATCTCGCCGCGGACGGCTTCGTGGTGCTCGCCTACAGCGCCCGCGGATTCGGCCGCAGCACCGGGTCGATCACCCTGAACGACCCGGACCGGGAGGTCGCCGACGCCCGCGGCCTGGTGGACTGGCTGGCCGGGCGCGCCGAGGTCGCTCTGGACTGCCCCGACGACCCCCGGGTCGGGGTCACGGGCGGGTCCTACGGCGGGGCGCTGGCGCTGATGCTCGCCGGTACCGATGACCGCGTCGACGCCGTCGCCGCCTCGATCACCTGGAACGACCTGGGCCAGGCGCTCTTCCCCAATTTCGGGACCACGCAACCGGTGGACCGGACCACGCCCGCCGCGGCCGGCTACGGCGGGCCCGGTGTGCTCAAACGGGGCTGGGCGGGCATCTTCTTCGGGGTCGGCGCCGGCGGCATGCCGGTCGGACCCGAGACCGCGAGCAAGTCGGGGGCCTGCGGCCGGTTCTCCCCCGAGATCTGCCGGGCCTACGCCGCCGCAGCGGAGACCGGTATCCCCGGCCCGGACCTGCTGGCCATGCTGACCGCACATTCCCCCGCCGCGGTCGCCGCCGACATCACCGCGCCCACCCTGCTGCTCCAGGGCGAGCAGGACACCCTCTTCGGCCTCGACCAGGCCGACGCGAACGCCCGCCAGATCGCGGCCGCGGGCACACCGGTGCAGGTCCGCTGGTTTCCCGGCGGTCACGACGCCGGCGGGGAGTCCGCGTCCGGCCATCGCGCGGTCGCGTCGTTCCTGTCCGACCGCCTGCGCGGTGACGAGCCGGACCAGCGGTTCGTCTTCACCCTGGCCGGTGCGCCCGGCGACCAGGGTCGGGTGTCCCAACGTCGGATGACCGCGCCGTCGTACCCGGGCCTGGGCGCGACGGCCACGCCGACACCAACCGAGTCGATGCCGCTGTTCGGGCCCGTCCAGACCCTCTTCCGTCCGCCGGGCGCGTCACCGGCGGGGATCTCCTCCGTGCCCGGACTCGGCTCCGCGGCTGCGGCCCTTGGCGCCGCAGCCGGCGCCGCGCTGGACCTGGCAGCCGATCCCCCGGGCCAGTCCGCCCGGTTCGCCACCGCCCCGGTCGCCCACCCGCTGACCGTCACCGGCACCAGCACGGTCAATCTCGAGGTGTCCAGCGAGGCCGCGCCCGGCCAGGCCTTGCTCTTCGCCAAGCTCTACGACGTCAGCCCGCAGGGCAGCCGCACCCTGCCCGGCGGCGCGGTGTCGGCGATCAGGATCCCGGACGCACCTGCGGGACAAGCCGTTCCGATCTCGGTCACGCTTCCCGGGATTGCCCACCAGGTGCCCGAGGGACACCACCTCGAACTGGTGCTGGCCGCCACCGACCAGGCCTACGCGAACCCGGTCTCCCCGGCCAGGTTCACCGTCGGGCTCACCGACCCGACCCTCACCGTCCCGAGTGTCCCCGCGACGACGAACAGCCGGGCCCTCCCGGTGGCGCCGCTGGTCGGCATCGTCGCGATCCTCGCCGCGGTGGCCGTGCTCGGCGTCGTCGGCGTCGTCCGGTCGCGGCGGCGCGCGGTAGCCGCGGTGGACCCGGCGCTGCTCGACACCCCGCTGGTGGTCACCGACCTGCACAAGTCCTACGCCAACGGCTTCCGCGCGGTCGACGGCGTCAGCTTCACCGTGCACCGCGGCCAGGTGCTCGGGCTCCTGGGCCCCAACGGCGCGGGCAAGACCACCACACTGCGCATGCTGATGGGTCTGATCACGCCGTCAGGCGGCCAGATGCGGGTGTTCGGGCACCTGGTGACACCCGGCGCGCCGGTGCTCTCCCGGCTGGGCTCCTTCGTCGAGGGCTCCGGGCTGCTGCCGCACCTGAGCGGGCTGGACAACCTGCGGCTGTACTGGGAGGCCACCGGCCGGCCCGCCGCCGACGCCCGGATGGACGAGGCACTCGAGATCGCCGACCTCGGTGACGCCGTGCACCGGAAGGTCCGCTCCTACAGTCAGGGGATGCGTCAGCGGCTGGCCCTCGCGCAGGCGATGCTCGGCCTGCCGGACCTGATGGTGCTCGACGAGCCCACCAACGGCCTGGACCCGCCGCAGATCCGGACCATGCGTGAGGTCCTCGTCGGGTACGCACGCACCGGGCGGACCGTGCTGGTCTCGAGCCACCTGCTCGCCGAGGTGGAACAGACCTGCACCGACGTGGTGGTGATGAACCACGGACGGGTGATCGCCGCGGGCACCGTCGAGGAGCTCACCTCGGCGGAGGGCGCCACCGAACTGCGGGTCGACGACGCGGCACGGGCCGTCGCGGTGCTCGCCGGGCTCGACGGCCCGACCGGCGTGCACGTGGCCGAGGGCGATCCGCCCACGGTCCGCCTCGACCTCGCAGGCACCGACTCCGCCGTGGTGGTCCGCACCCTGGTCGAGGCCGGCATCGCGGTCCGCGGGCTGTCCGGCACCACCCGGCTCGAGGACGTGTTCCTGCGGTTGGTGCACGTCTCCGACCACCGCGACCGGTCGAGTTCGAACAACGAGCAGGTGGAGGCGCCGTGACCGCGACGGATCGAGGCCGCGGGGCGATGCCCGCCGACGGCCGGGCGGCGGGCTACCGACCCGGCGGGACCCTGCCGCTGCGCACCGAACTCGTCCGCCAGTTCCGGCGCAGGCGCACCCACCTGGCGCTGGGACTGCTGGCGTTGCTGCCGGTGATCCTCTCGACGGCGTTCGCGGTCGGCAGTTCCGGGGCGTCGTCGCCCGGCGCGGTGGACCTGATCGACCTGGGCACCAGCGGCGGCGCGAACTTCACCGTCTTCTGCCTGTTCATGTCCGTCGGTTTCCTGCTGATCGTGGTGGTCGCGCTGTTCTTCGGCGACTCCGTGGCCAGCGAGGCCTCGTGGTCGTCGCTGCGGTACCTGCTGGCCATCCCGGTGCCCCGCGGCCGACTGCTGCGGCAGAAGGCGATCGTGTCGGCGGCGCTGTCGCTGCTGGCCCTGCTGCTGCTGTTCGGCGTCGGGCTGGCCCTGGGCACCGCGCTGTACGGGACCGGCCCGCTGGTGACCCCGTTCGGCGACTCGCTCGGCTACGGCGAGGCCGTCGGGCGGCTGGCGCTGGCGCTGGGGTACATCGCGGTGAACCTGACCTGGGTGGCCGGGCTGGCCCTGCTGCTCTCGGTCCTGACCGACGCGCCGCTCGGCGCGGTCGGCGGCACGGTGATGGTCTCGATCCTCGTGCAGATCCTCGACCAGATCACCGCGCTGGGCGGCTGGCGGGACCTGCTGCCCGGCCACTTCTCGTTCGCCTGGACGCGGCTGCTCGCGCCGACCGTCGACTGGCACGACATCGTGGTCGGGTCGTTCTCCGCGCTGGCCTACGCGGCGGTGTTCGGCGTGCTGGCCTGGCAGCGGTTCGCGGTCAAGGACATCACCAGCTGAGGCTCACCACTTGCCCCAGCGCGGGCCGAAGAGGTTCGGCGGGTAGGTGCCCGCGTCGACGATCGCGGCCCGCATCGGCGTGAGCAGCTCGGTGAGCCGGTCGAGCCCGGCGTCGCCCAGCTCGGCCCACGGCGCGAAGGCCAGGTCGTCGGTGACGTCCTCCGTCACCTCCCGGATCTCGGTGCCGAGCTCGGTGAGGGTTCCGTTGTCGGCGAGCAGGCCGCGGTCGCGCAGGTCGTTGCTGGCGGCATCCCACTGCTCGCGGCTCCAGCCGCGACGCGAGAGGGCCGCCTTCTCGGTGAAGCCGGCGCCGGTCGCGGTGTGCGTGATCAGGGCCTCGATCCCGGACAGCCCGGCCGCCTGCAGCGCCACGATGTGACCGTCGCCGCGGTACTCCCGCAGCAGCGTCAACGAGTGCCACAGCGACAGGTGCGGCTCGGCCGGCTGCTCGACGGCGGCGTGCGCGGCGAACAGCGGCCGCCCCTCGGGGCGCGTCGCGCGGGCGGCGATGGCCGCGATGTCCGCCGCCTCCGCCATCTCGACCGACCCGACGACGGCATCGCCGAGCAGTCGGCGCAGCGCCGCACCCGCACCCGCGTAGCGCGCCGCGACGATCGCCTCCGGACTCGCCAGCTCCCAGGCCCGCGGCAGGTAGCCGGCCACCACCTCCGGGTTGAAGGTGTAGAACGTCGCCGCGACCACCGACGGTGCGACCGCACCCATCGCGGCGGACCGTCCCGCGAAGTAGGTCATCCCGCCGACCTCGAGGCCCACGGCCACCAGGTGCTCGGAGACCTCCGGTGCGAAGTAGCTCATGCTGTGGATCGGCTCGAACATCTTCGCGTTCCGGCCTGCGGTGGGGGCGTCCATGCCCCAACCGTAGCGGGCGGCTACTTCAGTCCCGCCGCGTCCATCCCCCGCAGCTCCTTCTTCAGGTCCTGAATCTCGTCGCGCAGCCGGCCGGCCAGCTCGAACTGCAGATCGCGGGCCGCGTTCATCATCTGATCGGTCAGTTCCTTGACCAGGTCGGCCAATTCGGCCCTGGGCATGGACTTGACGTCGCGGCCCTCGTAGACGCCCGCGCTGACGGCCCGGCCGGCCTCGCCCTGTGCCCGCCTGCCGCGGCTGGCGTTGCGGCCGGATCCGCCGACCTCCACCCCGGCGGCGGTGTCCTCGGCCTCCTCGTACACCTGGTCCAGGATGTCGGCGATCTTCTTGCGCAGCGGCTGAGGGTCGACGCCCCGCTCCTTGTTGTAGGCGATCTGCTTCTCGCGGCGACGGTCGGTCTCCTCGATGGCGTGCTGCATCGAGTCGGTGATCCGGTCCGCGTACATGTGCACCTGGCCGGAGACGTTTCGGGCCGCGCGGCCGATGGTCTGGATGAGGCTGGTGGAGCTGCGCAGGAAGCCCTCCTTGTCCGCGTCCAGGATCGCCACCAACGACACCTCCGGCAGGTCGAGTCCCTCGCGCAGCAGGTTGATGCCGACCAGCACGTCGTACTCGCCGAGCCGGAGCTGACGCAGCAACTCCACCCGGCGCAGCGTGTCGATGTCCGAGTGCAGGTAGCGCACCCGGATGCCCAGCTCGAGCAGGTAGTCGGTGAGGTCCTCGGCCATCTTCTTGGTCAGGGTGGTGACCAGCACCCGCTCGTCCTTCGCGGTGCGCTCCCGGATCTCGTGGATCAGGTCGTCGATCTGCCCCTTGGTCGGCTTGACGATCACCTCCGGGTCCACCAGTCCGGTGGGCCGGATGACCTGCTCGACGAACTCACCGCCGGACTGACCGAGCTCGTACTTGCCCGGGGTGGCCGAGAGGTAGACGGTCTGCCCGATCCGCTGGGTGAACTCCTCCCACGTCAACGGCCGGTTGTCGGTGGCCGAGGGCAGCCGGAACCCGAACTCCACCAGGTTGCGCTTGCGCGACATGTCGCCCTCGTACATGGCGCCGATCTGCGGGACGGTCACGTGCGACTCGTCGATGACCAGCAGGAAGTCCTCGGGGAAGTAGTCGATCAGGGTGGCCGGGGCGGTTCCGGGTCCGCGGCCGTCGATGTGGCGCGAGTAGTTCTCGATCCCGGAGCAGAAGCCGACCTGCTTGATCATCTCGAGGTCGTAGTTGGTCCGCATCCGCAGGCGCTGCGCCTCGAGCAGCTTGCCCCGCCCCTCCAGCTCCGCCAGCCGCGCCTCGAGCTCGGCCTCGATGTCCGTGACCGCGCGTTCCATCCGCTCCGGCCCGGCGACGTAGTGGGTGGCCGGGAAGATCCGCACCGAGTCCACCTGCCGGACCACCTCACCGGTCAGCGGGTGCAGGTAGTACAGGGCCTCGATCTCGTCGCCGAAGAACTCGATCCGGACGGCGAGCTCCTCGTAGGACGGGATGATCTCGACGGTGTCGCCCCGGACCCGGAACGAACCGCGGGTGAACGCCACGTCGTTGCGGTTGTACTGGACGTCGACGAGCAGGCGGAGCAACGCGTCGCGCGGCACCTCCACGCCCACGTCGAGCTGGATGGAGCGGTCCAGGTAGGACTGCGGGGTGCCGAGGCCGTAGATGCACGACACGGACGCGACCACCACCACGTCGCGGCGCGAGAGCAGGCTCGAGGTCGCGGAGTGCCGCAGGCGCTCGACGTCGTCGTTGACCGACGAGTCCTTCTCGATGTAGGTGTCCGTCTGGGCGATGTACGCCTCGGGTTGGTAGTAGTCGTAGTAGGAGACGAAGTACTCAACCGCGTTGTTCGGGAGCATCTCCCGCAGCTCGTTCGCCAGCTGCGCGGCGAGCGTCTTGTTCGGTGCCATCAGCAGCGTCGGCCGCTGCAGCTTCTCGATCAGCCAGGCCGTCGTCGCCGACTTTCCGGTGCCGGTGGCGCCCAGCAGCACCACGTTCTGCTCCCCCGCCCGGATCCGTCGTTCCAGGTCCGCGATGGCGGCGGGCTGATCGCCCGCCGGCACGTGCTCACTGACCACCTCGAACCGACCGTCGGATCGTTCGATCTCACCGACGGGACGGAACTCGGAGTGCGCCACCACGGGATGTTCGGATGCAAACGCCATGGCACCAGGGTAGGCCGGGGGTCCGACATGTTCGCCGACGAACCACGGCCCGGTGGCCTCCGTTGGTAGCTTCAGCAGCTATGGACAACGCGGTGCACCCCCCGAAGGTCGAGTCGTTCAACCTCGACGACCGGACCAACACCGACCCGAAGGGGTACGTCCGGCCCGTGGACCACTACCGGGTCGAGTCCTGGGGCCTGTACATGGCCCGCCCGGCGGACCACCCGCGCTTCCACTACCTGGAGTCCTGGCTGCTGCCGACGCTCGGGCTGCGGGCCTCGATCTTCCACTACCACCCGTTCCACGACCGCGACCAGGACCGCTACGTCGACGTCGGCGAGTTCACCGACGCCGGGCGACTGTGGCGCTCCCAGGACCACTACCTGGACCTGGTGGTCCGCACCGGCCGGGACACCGAACTGCTCGACGTGGACGAGCTGGTGGCCGCGCACGCCGCCGGCCTGCTGGACTCGGCCACCACCGAACGCGCCATCAGCCGCGCCGCGGTGGCCGTCGACGGCATCGCCGCCCACGGCCACGACCTCGACGCCTGGCTGGCGTCGCTGGGCATGGCCGTCGACTGGCGCTGAACTCAGCCGGCCCGCCAGCCGGTCCGCTCGGCCCACTGCTCGGCCCGCACCGCGGCGCCGTCGAACCACGGCGTCTTGGCCGCCGCATACCGCTCGACGGCCGTCTCGATGTCGGCCTCGCCCGCCACCTCGGCGGCGGCCGCGCGCTTCACCTCGACGTACTCCGCACGCGCCTGCTCGTCCGCGATCAACCAGTCGCGGAACACCAACGCGAATCGCTGGCCCGGCCAGCCGTCCACCCGCAGGTGGACGTTCGCGGGCCGTCCGGGATCGGCGGCGGCATGGAACCGCTTGTCCCACAGGGCCGGATCCGCCTCGCCACCGATATCGTAGGCCGGCCTCGGGTCGTCCCGGGTCACCGACTCGACGCGTGGGAAGCCTGCCGCGGCCAGCACCCCGGCCAGCTCGTCGGCGACCGCGAGGCTGGGCACCGTCACCTGGACATCGAGCACGTCCTTGGCCTCGAGGCCGGGGACCGCGGTCGACCCGATGTGGTCGACGCGCAGTGCCGACGCCCCGCAGACGGTCCGCAGCCGGGCGGTCAGCCGCCGGGCCTGGTCCGGCCACGACGGATCCGCCGACACCAGTACCGGCGGCGTGCGGACCACTGTCGCGGTCCTGACGTTCTCCGCGTACCGCGTCAGCCGGTCCCACAGCGCCCTGACCTCGGCGTCCAGTCGGCCCTGCGGGCCGTTGTTGTCGAGCAGCACGTCCGCCGCGGCCCGACGCTGCTCGTCGGTGGCCTGGGCCGCCATCCGCGCGCGGGCGTCGGCCTCCGGCATGCCGCGCAACTCGACGAGGCGTCGGATCCGTTCCTCCGCATCCACGTCCACCACCACGACGAGGTGGAACAGCGCGCCCATGCCGCCCTCGACGAGCAACGGAATGTCCTGCAGCACGACGGCATCCGCCGGAGCCGCGTCGACGACCTCCGCGGTACGCGCGCCCACCAGCGGGTGCATGACGGCGTTCAGCCGGGCCCGGGCCTCGTCGTCACCAAAAGCCTTGGCAGCCAACGCCGGACGGTCGAGCGAACCGTCCGAATTGACAATTCCGTCGCCGAATTCCGCTGCCAGAGCGGCTAATCCGGGGGTCCCGGGTTCCACGACCTCACGTGCGATAAGATCCGCGTCGACGACCACCGCCCCGAGCTCGCCGAGAATCCTCGACACGGTGGACTTTCCTGCTCCAATGCCTCCAGTGAGGCCGATTCGCAACACCGCCACAGTCTGTCACCAAACACGCCCATGCACATCCAGGCCAAATACGTCGGCTTTCGAAGCTTTCGGGATATCTTCGACGACGACGACCAGGCCTCTTCTCTACACAAAGGACCGCCATGCGTAGCAGCCTCACTTCCCACGGTCGGCACCGACTTGGCATGGTCGACGGCGTTCACTGCATCCTGATCCCGGAGGTCGCGCTCGCACTGACCGAGCAGCGCCGCGGCTGGTTCGCCCAGATGCTCAGTCCCGCGCGGCACAGCATTGCCGGCATGCGCAAGCGTTCCGCCGAGCGGCAGAGTTCCTGGTCCCCCGTCTCCGGCACCGTGGCCGCGGCAAGCTGACCCCGACCCGACCGGAAGCCGCGGCCGACTGAGCCGACTCGCACCGGCCGACACCGTCAAACACAGCAAGGCCCCGCCCGAGATCGGGCGGGGCCTTGCTGTGCTGTCCGGCGCCTCGACGGTGACCCCCCGCCGACGACAGATGACAGACAAGAGCCCCGGTCCTGTAGTAGGACCGGGGCTCTCGTGTCGGACCCGACTAGCGGGTCGTCAGGTTACGCGTTGCCGGACAGCTTCTCCCGCAGCGCAGCGAGCTGTGCATCGCTGGCCAGGGATCCGCTCGCCTCGGTCGAGGAGGCGACAACCTCGTCGCCCTCGTCCGCGGCACCGGTCTCGGAGGAGTAGTTGGTACCGGCGGCGCCGGCAACAGCCTCGGCGGCCTCGTCGGCAGCCGTCTTCTCCATCTGAGCGGTGTGCATCTTGTGGCGACGCTCAGCCTCGGCGTACCGGGACTCCCACTCTTCACGCTGCTTGTCGAAGCCCTCGAGCCACTCGTTGGTCTCCGAGTCGAAGCCCTCCGGGAAGATGTAGTTCCCGGCCTCGTCGTAGGAGTCCGCCATGCCGTACTTGGACGGATCGAACTCGGCGCTGTAGTCCTCGTTCGCCTGCTTCAGCGACAGGGAGATACGACGACGCTCGAGGTCGATGTCGATGACCTTGACGAGGGCATCGTCGCCGACGCCGACAACCTGGTCCGGAACCTCCACGTGGCGCTCGGCCAGCTCGGAGATGTGGACGAGGCCTTCGATTCCCTCTTCGACGCGCACGAAGGCACCGAACGGAACCAGCTTCGTGACCTTGCCCGGGACGATCTGGCCGATCGCGTGGGTGCGGGCGAACTGACGCCACGGGTCTTCCTGCGTCGCCTTGAGCGAGAGGGAGACACGCTCGCGGTCCAGGTCGACGTCGAGAACCTCGACGGTGACCTCGGTGCCGACCTCGACAACCTCGGACGGGTGGTCGATGTGCTTCCAGGACAGCTCGGAGACGTGCACCAGGCCGTCGACGCCACCCAGGTCCACGAAGGCACCGAAGTTGACGATGGAGGACACGACGCCCTTGCGGACCTGGCCCTTCTGGAGCTGGTGCAGGAACTCGCTGCGGACCTCGGACTGGGTCTGCTCGAGCCATGCGCGACGCGACAGGACCACGTTGTTGCGGTTCTTGTCGAGCTCGATGATCTTGGCCTCGATCTCCTTGCCGACGTACGGCTGGAGGTCGCGGACCCGACGCATCTCGACGAGCGAGGCGGGGAGGAAGCCACGGAGACCGATGTCCAGGATGAGACCACCCTTGACGACCTCGATGACGGTGCCCTTGACGGCCTCGTCCTTCTCCTTGAGCTCCTCGATGGTGCCCCAGGCGCGCTCGTACTGTGCGCGCTTCTTCGACAGGATCAGTCGGCCTTCTTTGTCCTCCTTGGTGAGGACGAGAGCCTCAACCGCATCTCCCACGGAGACGACCTCGTTGGGGTCGACGTCGTGCTTGATGGAGAGCTCACGAGAAGGGATGACACCTTCGGTCTTGTAACCGATGTCGAGAAGCACCTCGTCGCGGTCGACCTTGACGATGGTGCCCTCAACGATGTCGCCATCGTTGAAGTACTTGATCGTGGCATCGATGGCGGCGAGGAAATCCTCGGCGGAGCCAATGTCATTAATGGCTACCTGCGGCGAGGTATGAGTGGTTGTGGGCATTTGGTGGGTTGCTCCGGAGGGATAGGCAGTCGGTTGATGGTGTTCTGTCGGACTAACGAGATTTGCGATTGCGCTCCAGGTTCGGTGCGCCACCGCGGACACTCGCGTGGATTAGGGTACGCGGCCGGTGGCTAGCTGGGCAAACCTGGCCCGGATGCGGGCCATCCCACGGCCCGTCACCGAGGGGCAAACCCCGCGGTTCCGCACCCCCCCACCACCCCGTCCGATGTGTCCGATCTCACAGCATGGGCGGCCCTGCGGCCGGGCCGCACCCGCGACGACCGGGCGGTGGTGGCCGCGGCGTCGCGCCGTTGGATGATGTTCCCGACCACCGCACACCTGCCAGGGGCTGACCACATGAGCGAGACACCCGTACCCGACGACCGGCACGCCGCCGCCAACGCCGCCCTCGGCACCTCCGGGGTCAGCCGCGCCCGGGTCGGCTCCGCCGACAGCGAGCGCGCCAGTCGCGCCTGGTGGGACGCCGACGCGGACGACTACCACCGGACCCACGGCGACTTCCTCGGCGTCGGGTCCGCAGGCGGCGAGTTCGTCTGGTGCCCGGAGGGCCTGCACGAGGGCGACGTGCACCTCCTCGGCGACGTCGCGGGCAAGGACGTGCTCGAGATCGGCTGCGGCTCGGCACCCTGCGCGCGCTGGCTGGCCGGCCAGGGCGCCCGGGCGGTGGGCCTGGACCTGTCCAAGGGGATGCTCGCGCGCGGGCTCGACGCGATGGCCGCGGGCGGACCGCGGGTCCCGCTGGTGCAGGCAGGCGCCGAGTCGCTGCCGTTCGCCGACGCGAGCTTCGACATCGCCTGCTCGGCGTTCGGCGGTGTCCCGTTCGTCGCCGACTCCGCACTGGTGATGCGCGAGGTGGCCCGGGTGCTGCGGCCCGGCGGCCTCTGGGTGTTCTCGGTGAACCACCCGATGCGCTGGATCTTCCCCGACGACCCCGGTCCGAAGGGCCTGACCGCGACGATCCCCTACTTCGACCGCACTCCCTACGTCGAGGTCGACACCGACGGGGTGCCGACCTACGTCGAGCACCACCGCACGATCGGCGACCGGGTACGGGAGATCGTGGCCGCCGGCCTGGAGCTCCAGGACATCGTCGAGCCGGACTGGCCGGAGTGGCTGGACCGAGAGTGGGGCCAGTGGAGTCCGCTGCGTGGACAGCTGTTCCCGGGTACCGCGATCTTCGTCTGCCGCAAGCCCGACCGGCCCGCTGCCTGCTGATTCGACGCGGGGGCGACCGGGCGGCAGGTTGCTGCCGTCCGGTCGCCCCGTGCGACGCGCCGCTCAGAGGCGACGCTCGCGCCGGTAGAGCGAGCGTGCCCAGGCGTAGCCGGCAAGGCCGAGCGCCAGGCACCAGCCGACGGCCTGTGCCACCACCGCGACCTCGAGCCCCACACCACCGGCGAGCAGGCCGCGCACGGTCTCGATGATCGGCGTGAACGGCTGGTACTCCGCGAACCAGCGCACCGCGGTCGGCATGGTCTCCACCGGCACGAAGCCGCTGCCCAGGAACGGCAGGAGCAGCAGGATCATCGGCGTGTTGCTGGCCGTCTCCACGCTCCGCGCGTTCAGCCCCATGGCGACGCACAGCCAGCTGAGGGCGAGCCCCAGGAGCACGAACAGCCCCAGCAGTGCGAGCCAGTCGAGCGCTCCGGCGTCGGGACGGTAGCCCATCGCGAACGCCGCGGCGAGCACCAGGACGAGCGCTGCCAGCGACTGGAGCACGGTGCCGAGCACCTGCCCGGAGAGCACGGACCCCGGCGAGATCGCCATCGTCTTGAACCGCGCCATGATCCCGCTCGCGGCATCCATGGCGGCGCTGATGGCCACGGACTGTCCCGCGCCGACGACGGTGAGGATGAACAGGGTGGGCGTGATGTAGTCCAGGTACGCGGCCCGCCCGTCGGCCCCGGGTGCGACCCCGGGCATGACGCCTGCGCCGAGGGCACCGCCGAAGACGTAGACGAACAGCACGAGCATCACCAGCGGGCCTGCGACGAGGAACATGGTGAGCCCCGGGTAGCGCACCGCGCGCAGGAGGTTGCGGCGCAGCATGGTGACGACGTCGGCGACCGGGCTGGGGCCCGAAGTGGCGGTGAGCGGGGTGGCGGCGAGGGTGGTCATCGGACGATCTCCTGGTCCTGTGTCGGGTCGGTCTCCGCCTCGGCGGGCGGCTCGGTGAGCGCGAGGAAGACGTCGTCGAGCGAGCCGGTGTCGTGCGCGGCCTTGAGCTCGGCGGGCGTGCCCTCGGCGACGATCCGGCCGCCGGTCAGCACGGCGACCGAGTCGGCGAGCTTGTCGGCCTCCTCGAGGTACTGGGTGGTGAGCAGGATCGTGGTGCCACCCGCCACGAGCGCGCGGACCTCGTCCCACAGGGTGCGGCGGCTACGCGGGTCGAGACCGGTCGTCGGCTCGTCGAGGAACACCACGGACGGCGACCCGACGAGGGTCATCGCGAGGTCGAGCTTGCGCTTCATGCCGCCGGAGAAGGTCGCCACCGGCTTGCGCGCGGCGTCGGCGAGGTCGAAGCGCTCGAGCAGTTCGGCGACCCGGCGCCGCCCCTCGGCACGGCCGAGGTGATTGAGGTCGGCCATCAGCCGCAGGTTCTCGGTGGCGTTGAGCAGCTCGTCGACGGCGGTGATCTGGCCGGTCACGCCGATCGACGCGCGCACCGCGTCGGGCTCGCGCGCCACGTCGTGGCCGGCGACGCGAACCGTGCCTGCGTCGGCGGCGAGCAGGGTGGACATGACGCCGACGGCGGTGGTCTTGCCCGCTCCGTTGGGGCCGAGCAGCGCGGTCACCGTGCCGGCAGGCACGACCAGGTCGACGCCGTCGAGCACGATCTGCTCGCCGGCCTTCGACCGGTAGGACTTGCGCAGGCCGGCGACCTCGATCGCGGGACCGCGGACGGTGGTGGTCATGGGTTCTCCTTCGATTGCGGTGGGGTGCTGGTGACCGTGTTCGGATCCGGGTCAGGCCTGCGGACGTCGGACGACGACGTCGCCGTAGCTGGTGTTGGCGCGCACCTCGACGGTCCGGTCGGTCTCGTCGGGGCCCGCGGCGCCGCGCAGGAGGTTGCGGACCTTGCCGTGCTCCGCGGTGGCGTCGACCCAGGCGGCGGTGCCCTCGGGCACCCCGACCTCGAGCGCGCCGGTCGAGCTCTCGAGCTGGACCCGACCGCAGACGGCGTGCTCGACGCGGATGTTTCCGTGCGCGGACCGGGCGGTGGTGTCACCGAGCGAGCGGTCGATCGAGATGGGACCGTGGGCGCCGTTCACGCGCAGGATGCCGGTCGCCTCGCCGATCTCGGTGGGGCCGTTCGTGTTCTTGATGGTGGCGTCACCGCCGAGTTCGCGGATCCGCACGCCGCCTGCGGTGACGACGATCTCGGTGGAGCCGAGGGCGCGGCCCACGACGACGGAGCCCGCGCTGGCGCGGAGGTCGAGCCGGCCGGCCTCGTCGATCCGGATGTCGCCGGCGCGGCTGGTGAACGAGCAGGTGCCGAGCGCGCCCTGGACGAACAGCGGGCCCAGCGCGCTGCCCCGCAGGGCGGAGCCGGTCGGCAGCTCGATCGTGAGCTCGACGGAGGACTTGGTGAGGTACTTCCAACGGGTGCTCGTCTGCACGGTGAGGGTTCCGTCGTGGAATTCGACGCGGGTGTCCGCCGCGGCCTTGACGTCGCCGGACTTGCCCGGGTCGCCGGGGTGGACGGTGACCACGGTGTCGGCGCGATCGCTCGCGACGAGGTTGACGGCGCCGACGGCGATCTCGACGGAGACGGTGATCGGTTCGGGGGTCGCGAAAGTAGGCATGGTGAGTCCTCCGGGTCTGGTGCCTGCCACTGCGTGGCGGCGCGTGTGCCGCTACGCGCAGGGCGCGGGATTGCGGTTCTTGGCTGGGGTCGGTGCTGGAGTCGGCGCTGGGGTCGGTGCTGGGGTCGGTGCTGGGGTCAACGCACCCAGCCGGTCAGCCGACCGGCGGTGCTGGAGTTGCGCGCCGCCGCGCGAGACGGCGCGGCGGGCACGAGTGCGGCAGCGACGGCGCGCACGAGCCAGGTGTTGACGGACACGCCCTCGCGAGCCGCCGCCGCCTCGGCCTGGGACTTGAGCTGGTCGGGAAGACGCAGCGTGGTGCGCGAGGTACTGACGTCGTCGGGGTCGAGCGCCGTGGCTCGCGCCGGCTCGGCGGCCGCAGGCTCGGCGGCCTCGAACGCCGAGGCCGGGGCGGGGGTGACGACGAACTCCGGGTCGCGGCCCCGGAGACGCACGTCGACAGACCCCGGGGCGAGGTCGGCCGTGATCTCGTTCGCCGCGGTCGAGAGCGCGTCGAGGAGCACGAGCCGGACGGCGGCGTCGAGTGGGGCCGTCATGCGGTCGGCGAGTTCGCGTGCCTCGTCCCCGCCCGCGGCGGCTGCGGTGGCGAGCTGGTGCTGCAGCTCGTCGACGTATCTTGTCAGGTCCATGACACCACTATGACACCACTGCGATGCCATGGCAATGGGTTGCACAACATTTCTGGTGTCACAGTGGTGCCACTTTGGTGCTCCGCGACTGAAAGCACAGTTCACAGCGATTCGCGACCGTACGGAAGGGCGCGACAATGCGGCGCCGGGTGGCGTTCCGGATGACCGCTCGGGGCAGGAAGCGACCGCCGACAGCAACGGCGACACCATCGGCGACGCGCGGTCGGCGACGCGCGGTCGGCGACGTGGGTTGACCTTCAGGTAGGTCGAAGCCGAATGATGTCGGGGTGACGGATTTCGGGTTGATGTCGATCGGGTCGTTCGCGCGGCGCAGTGGCCTCACGGCGAGCGCGTTGCGCTTCTACGCCGACGCGGGACTGCTGCTGCCCACGGAGGTCGACCCGGTCTCCGGATACCGGTTCTACCGGGAAGACCAACTCGAGCGGGCCGTTCTGCTCCGGCGGCTGCGCGAGATCGGCATGCCGCTCCCGACGGCGAAGTCCGTCCTCGACGCCGGCCGTGACGAGTCAGTTCGCCTGGTCGACCAGCATGTCGACGCAGTGGCCAGCGGCGCCGCGGCCGCACGGCACCAGGCCGCCGTCATCAAGGCGGCGCTGACCGCGGAGCCCGCGGTGACGGTCGTTGCGCTGAGCGGTCCGGTGCTGGCCGCGGCGATCGAACAGGTCCTGTCCGCGACTACCGACGAACCGGACATCGCCGTTCTCGGCGGTGTCCGTTTCGAGGCCGATGCCGGATCGGTGTCGGTGACCGCCACCGATCGCTACCGGCTGTCCACCCGCACCCTGGTGACCGCCGATCCGACTCCTGCGACCTGGGCCGCGACGGTGAACGGCGACGATCTGCGCGGTTGCCTCGGCGACCTGCGGCGCGCACCTCTGGCTCGGATCGAGGCGTCCGAGCACGGGATGTGGATACGGCTGCCGGACCGGGACGACCGGCACTGCCGGCTGCTGCCCGAGCCGTTTCCCGACTACCGGTCGATGCTCGACGCGCTGCCTGCGGTCACGACTCGCGTCGAGGTCTCGAAGACACTGCTGCTGCGGGCCCTCGAGGAGCGACCGGCCGACCGGATCTCCATGCGCGTCACCGGCGCCGCGATCACGGTGCTGGGCGACCGCGCCGGACCGGACGCGGGCATCCGCCTGCCTGCCCGCGTGCACGGGCCCGCCATCGAGGTCTGGTTCGAGATGACCACGCTCTATCCCGCGATCAGCACCGCGATCGGCGCGGACGTGCTGCTCGATCTCAGGGGCCCCGCACAGCCCGCCACCATCCGCTCGGCCGACCACGGCGATCTCACCACCCTCGCCATGCCCACCAAGCCCCACCCGAACCCGACGGAGAACGACACATGACCGAACGCACCGACGCAGACCCGACGATGGACGCTATCGGCAGGGCCGTCACCACCGGTCGCGGCGGCGACCCGGCCGGGGCCCGCGCCCAACTGCTGGACCTGTGGGAGGCAATCGGAGTCGGTGGCGACCCCCTGCACCGCTGCACCCTCGCGCACTACCTCGCCGACCTCTGCAGCGATCCGGCACAGGCACTCGCCTGGGATGTCCGCGCGCTCGATGCCGCCGACGCCGTCACCGAGCAGCGCGTCCAAGAACATCACGCCGGCCTGCACATCGCCGGCTTCTATCCCTCACTGCACCTCAACCTCGCCGACAACTATCGCCGACTGGGATCCTTCGACGCTGCGCGCGAACACCTCGCCGCCGCCCGGGAGCGCTCGTCGGCGCTGCCTTCCGACGGGTACGGGGACCTCATCCGGGCGGCGATCGACGGGGTGACCACGGCCGTCGAGAATCGGGACACCGCGGTCCGGGACTCGGCCCCCGGCGCGACCGGGTGACCCGTCACCCCGAACCGCGCGGCGGCCGACCGGCCTCGTCCAACGCCCGGCGCAGCGCGTACTCCAGCTGGGCGTTCACGCTGCGCAGGTCGTCGGCGGCCCACTTCGCGATCGCGTCGTAGACGGCCGGGTCCAGCCGCAGCAGCACCTTCTTGCGTTCGGTCATCGGAGGTCCGGCGCCTCAGGAGTACAGCGTGCCGGTGTTGACCACCGGCTGCGTCGCCTTGTCGCCGCACAGCACCACCAGCAGGTTGGAGACCATCGCGGCCTTGCGTTCCTCGTCGAGTTCGACGACGCCCTGCTCGGAGAGCCTCTCCAGGGCCAGGCCGACCATGCCGACCGCGCCCTCGACAATCTGGGTGCGGGCGGCGACGACCTGCGCGGCCTGCTGACGGACCAGCATCGACTGGGCGATCTCCGGCGCGTACGCCAGGTGCGTGATCCGCGCTTCGACCACCTCGACGCCGGCCAGTTCGGTCCGCTCCCCCAGCTCGGCGGTCAGTTCGGCGGCCACCTCGCTGCCGTCACGCAGGCTGGTGCGACCGGCCTCGTGCGAGTCGTACGGATGGGTGGTGGCGAGGTGCCGCACCGCGGCCTCGGACTGGATCGCGACGTACTCCTCGTAGTCGTCCACCGCGAACGACGCCTTGCCGCTGTCGACGACCTTGTAGACCACCACGGCGGCGATCTCGACGGGGTTGCCGTCGGCGTCGTTGACCTTGAGCTTGGCGGTCTCGAAGTTGCGCACCCGCAACGTGATCCGCCGCTTGGTGGTCATCGGGAGCACCCACTGGAAGCCGTCCTGCGAGACCGAGCCGACGTAGCGGCCGAAGAACTGGACCACGCGGGCCTCGTTCGGGTTGATCACCGTGAACCCGGTGAGCCCGACGGCCACCAGCACCGCCACCACCACGCCGACCGCGATCCCGCCCACGCCGGCGGTCAGCGCGAGCGCCGCCCCCACCAGCGCCGCCACGACCAGCCCGAGCAGCACCCCGAACCCGTTCAGCCGAAATGCCTGACGTTCCATCGCATGCCCCCATACCTCGTTGATACCAAAGTGATATCACGACGATATCACCGAGGATCGAATGAACGGTCCGTTCATGCGATCAGATCGAATGAACGCTTCCGTTCATTCGGGGAACGAGGCGGGGAGGGTGGGGCGGGCGGGTGCGGGGACGCGCTCAGAGCAGGTTGGACAGGAACAGCTTGGTCCGGTCGTGCTGCGGGTTCGTCAGCAGCTCGCGGGGCTCCCCGGACTCGACGACCACGCCGCCGTCCATGAACACCAGCTGGTCGGCGACCTCGCGGGCGAAGCCCATCTCGTGAGTGACCACGACCATGGTCATGCCCTCCTTGGCGAGGTTCTGCATGACCGTGAGCACCTCACCGACCAGCTCCGGGTCCAGCGCCGAGGTGGGCTCGTCGAAGAGCATCAGCTTCGGGTCCATCGCCAGCGCGCGGGCGATCGCGACCCGCTGCTGCTGACCGCCCGAGAGCTGCGCCGGGTAGGCGTCGGCCTTCGCGCTCAGGCCCACCTGGTCGAGCAGGTCGCGGGCCCGGGCGACGGCGTCCTTCTTGCGCACCTTCTTCACCTGGGTGGGCGCCTCGATGATGTTCTCCAGCGCGGTCCGGTGCGGGAACAGGTTGAAGTGCTGGAACACCATGCCGATGTCGCGGCGCTGCCGGGCCGCGGCCCGCGGGTGCAGCTCGTAGAGCTTGCCGCCGCGCTCGGAGTACCCCACCAGGTCGCCGTCGACGTACAACCGTCCGGCGTTCACCTGCTCGAGGTGGTTGATGCAGCGCAGGAACGTGGACTTGCCGGACCCGGACGGTCCGACCAGGCACAGGACCTGGCCGCGCTCGACCTCCAGGGACACGCCCTTGAGCACCTGCAGTGCGCCGTAGCTCTTGCAGACCCGGTCCGCCTTCACCATCGCGGTCATTTGCGTTCGCCTCCGGGTGCGTCGGGCAGGGTGCCGGTGGACGGCTCGATCACGACGGGCTTGCCCTGCGCGTCGGCCAGGGCCTGCAGCTGCCGGGCGGTCAGGGTCCGCGAGACGCCCTTCGAGTAGTGCCGCTCGAGGTAGTACTGCCCGACCATCAGCACGCTGGTGATGGCCAGGTACCAGGTCGCGGCGACCAGCAGCAGCGGAATCGGCTGGAAGTTGGCGCCCGAGATGTCGTTCTGGCGGCCGAAGAGCTCGAGACTGAAGGGGATAGCGGACACCAGCGAGGTGGTCTTGAGCATGCTGATCAGCTCGTTGCCGGTCGGCGGGATGATCACCCGCATCGCCTGCGGCAGCACGGTCCGGCGCATGGTCTGCGACCAGGTCATACCCAGCGCGGTCGAGGCCTCGGTCTGCCCCTCGTTGACCGAGCTGACGCCCGCCCGGACGATCTCCGCCATGTACGCGGCCTCGTTGAGCCCGAGCCCGATGATCGCGAACAGGAACGCGGCCTCGATGTTCTGCAGGTCGATGTGCACGAACTGGTGCACGAACGGGATCCCCAGGTCCAGCGACTTGTATATCGACGGGAACAGCCCCCAGAACACCAGCTGCACGTACACCGGGGTGCCGCGGAAGACCCACAGGTATCCCCAGGCGGTGGTGCGCAGCACCGGGTTCGGCGAGAGCCGCATGACCGCGAGGATCACCCCGAGAACCACCGCGAGGGCCATCGCCAGCACCGTCAACTGGATCGTCACCCACGCCGCCTCGGCGATCCGGGTGTCGAACAGGTAGCGCCCGTACACGTCCCAGCCGAAGGCGTCGTTGGTCGCCGCCCCGTAGACGAACAGACCGAACAGCACGAGGATGACCGCGGCGGCGATCCACCGTCCGGGCCGCCGCAGCGGCACCGCCTCGATCGGCAGCGGCTCCCCCGCGTCGGCGCCGGCCGACGCGGCGCTGGTGTGGTTCTCTGACATCGTCTCGCCCCTCTACCCGGCTGCGCCGTTGATCTGTGACGTGGTGATCGCCCCGGCCCCGGCGCCCCAGTTGTCGACAATCTGCTGGTAGACACCGGTGTCGATCAGGTGCTGCAGCGCCTGCTGCAGCGCAGGCGCCAACGCCGAGCCCTTCGTGACCGGCCACCCGTACGGGGCCGAGTCGAAGAGCTCGCCTGCCGGCTCGAGCCGGCCCTTGCTGCGCTTGATCGCGTAAGCGGCCACGGGCGAGTCCGCGGACAGCGCGTCCACCCGCCCGAGGATCAGCGCGTTCGCGACGGCGTCCTGGCTGTCGTACTTGACCTTCTTGATCGGCGGTCGGCCCGCGGCGACACAGGCCTCGCTCTTGGCGGGCACCTCGTCGATGTCCTCGGTGGTGGTCGTCTGCACACCGACCCGCAGCCCGCAGGCATCGTTCGGGTCGATCGAGTCCCCCGCCCGCTGCGCCCACTGGATGCCGGCCCGGTAGTAGGTGACGAAGTCCACCGTCTTCTCGCGTTCGACGGAGTCGGTGAACGAGGACGCCCCCGTGTTGTAGGTGCCGGCCTGGATCGCGGGGATGATCTTCGCGAAGTCGGACTCCTTGAAGTCGGCGGTCAACCCGAGCACCGACGCGACGGCCGTCATCAGGTCGATGTCGAAGCCGACCATCTTCCCGGACTCGTCCTTGAACTCGTTGGGCGCGTAGGGGACGTTGACACCGATCACCAGCCGGCCGGTCGACGCGATCTCGGGCGGCACCAGCGCGGCAATCTCCTCGACCCGGTCCACCTTCACCTGCTCGGCGGGGACCAGTCCCTCGTTGTTGGTGACGCATCCGGTCGCCACGGACCCGATCACCAAGGCCGCGAGAACCGTCCCGAAAACTCTGGCCCGTCGCAGCCGACGCGGGCTCCGAGACTGCTGCACCCGTCTTGACCACACCAGCAGAAGACTACTGGTTAACCTTCGGTTCACCCGAATCCTCGGGCCGCCGTCACGCCCGCGTCAGCGTCGCAGGATCCGCGCGCCCACCGTCTCGGTGAACTCGGCGGTCGAGGCCAGCCCGCCGAGGTCCGCGGTGGCCACGCCCGCGGCGAGGGTGCCGGTGACACCGAGGCGGATCCGGTCGGCGGCCAGCCCGAGGACGGCGTCGGTTCGCCGCTCCGACATCCAGTCGAGCAGCATCGCGGCGGAGAGCATCAGCGCGGTCGGGTTGGCCCGGTTGCGCCCGGCGATGTCCGGGGCCGCGCCGTGGGCGGCCTGGGCCATCGCCCTGGTCTCCGACGAGTTCAGCGAGGCGGCCAGTCCGAGCGACCCGGCCAGCTCGCCCGACAGGTCGGAGAGGATGTCGCCGAACATGTTCTCGGTCACCACGACGTCGAAGTCGGCGCCGCGGCGCACCAGGTGCGCGGCCATCGCGTCGACGTGCTCGGTGCGGATCTCGACGTCCGGGTACTGCGCGCCGACCTCCACGCACACGTCGCGGAACAACCCCGTCGTCAGCGAGAGCACGTTCGCCTTGTGCACCACCGTCACCCGGCGGCGCCGGCCCTGCGCCAGCCTGAAGGCCGTGTGCGCGATGCGTTCGCAGGCCCGCCGGGTGACGACCCCGACGGCCATCGCGACGTCGGGCGTCGGCATGAACTCACCGCTGCCGGTGAACATGTTGCGGTCCGCGTAGAAGCCCTCGGTGTTCTCCCGCACGATCACCAGGTCCATCTCCGGCGCGGTCGCGTACACCCCGGCGAACGCCTTCGCCGGGCGGATGTTCGCGAACAGGTCGAAGCGCTTGCGGATGGTTCCGCCGGGGGTGAGCCGCCCGCGGAACTGCGCCGGGTAGCCGGCGCTGTCGTGCGGGCCGAGCACCCAGGCGTCGAGGCCGTCGAGCGCGTCGAGGGTCGAGGCGGGCAGGGGGTCACCGTGCTCGGCGATCGCGTCGTAGCCCACCGGCAGCTCCACCCACTGCACCTCGGGCGCCCCGACCGCGGACATCGCGGCGTCGACGGTGCGTTGCGCGGCGGGCACGATCTCGTGGCCGATCCCGTCACCGACCAGCAGCCCGATCCGGGGAGTCGTTGCGTCGACAGGGTTCACCCGACCATCATTACTCACCATGGTGCAGTCCGTGGAGTTGTTGCTGGACCCCGAGCTCGATGCCGCGGTCCGACGGCAGTGGGCCCGGCTGTCCGCGGCCGCCCTGCCCAGCCAGGACGTGGTGCGCAAGTCCACCAACCGCCCGCACGTCACCCTGGCCGTCGCGCGGCACCTCGACCCCGAGACGGACCTGCTCCTGCAGCAGGGGCTGGTGGCCCCGAACCTGCGAATCACGCTCGGCGGGCTGGTGGTGTTCGGCGGCCAGCGAAAAACCCTGGCCTACCTGGTGATTCCCACCGCCGGCCTGCTTGCGTTGCAGCGAACCGTGTTTCGGCTGCTGCACACCAGCCCCGGCATCCCGTCGCACACCCATCCCGGGGAATGGACCCCGCACGTGACCCTCGCCCGGCGGGTGTTCCCCGACGAGGTGGGTCCGGCGATCAATGCCCTCGCGCCGAAGGAGTTCAGCGGCACGGTCGACGGGATCCGGCGCTGGGACGGCGACGCGAAGCGGGAGTGGCGCATAGCCTAAGGAAGAATCGAGCCGGTCGAGGCGTTGAACCGACTCGACACGCCACAGTGCGCGAGACGAATCGGTGCTCGGCACGCAACAGCGAAAGGCAATCGATGTCCACGCAGACCCTGACCCAGCAGAACTTCGACGAGATCGTCGGCGGGAACGACATCGTCCTCGTCGACTTCTGGGCCGCGTGGTGCGGACCCTGCCGCGCCTTCGCCCCCACCTTCGACGCCTCGGCCGAGAAGCACCCCGACGTGGTCCACGCCAAGGTCGACACCGAGGCGGAGCAGGGCCTCGCGGCCGCCGCCAACATCCGGTCGATCCCGACGATCATGGCCTTCCGCGAGGGCATCCTGGTCTTTTCGCAGCCCGGCGCGCTGCCCCCGGCCGGCCTCGAGGACCTGGTCACCCAGCTCAAGGAGCTGGACATGGACAAGGTCCGCGAGCAGGCCGCCGCACAGCAGTAGTCCCCGACTCGGCCGAGAGGTCCCGCCGCACCCGCGGCGGGACCTCTCGGCCGTTTCGTCGTCGGTCCGCGTCAGTGCGCGGCGGCGTCCCAGCTGCGTCCGGTTCCGACGGAGACCTCGAGCGGCACGGACAGCTCGATCGCGCCGGCCATCTTCTCCCGCACCAGCGCCTCGACGGCCTCGCGCTCGTCGGCGACCACCTCGAGCACCAGCTCGTCGTGCACCTGCAGCAGCATCCGCGAGCGCAGGCCCGACGCGGCCAGCGCCGCCTGCACGTCGATCATCGCGACCTTGATGATGTCCGCGGCGGTGCCCTGGATCGGCGCGTTCAGGGCGGCCCGCTCCGCCACCTCGCGGCGCTGACGGTTGTCGCTGTTGAGGTCCGGCAGGTACCGGCGCCTGCCGTAGAGGGTGGAGGTGTAGCCGTCCTTGCGGGCCTGCTCGACCACCTCGTGCAGGTAGTCCCGAACCCCGCCGAACCGGGCGAAGTAGGCGTCCATCTGCCCCTTCGCCTCCTCGGTGGAGATCTTCAGCTGCGAGGCGAGGCCGTACGCACTCAGCCCGTAGGCCAGCCCGTAGGACATCGCCTTGACCCGGCGCCGCAG
This sequence comes from Rhodococcus kronopolitis, assembly GCF_042654025.1. Taxonomy (NCBI): domain Bacteria; kingdom Bacillati; phylum Actinomycetota; class Actinomycetes; order Mycobacteriales; family Nocardiaceae; genus Rhodococcus; species Rhodococcus kronopolitis. The sequence goes on from NZ_JBHSFO010000010.1 coordinate 68,951, forward strand.
CTCGGCGGTGACCTCCTCGATCGGCACCCCGAAGGCCCGGGACCCCACGAAGCTGTGCAGGTCCTCGCCGGTGTTGAACGCCTCGATCAGGCCCTCGTCGCGGGAGAGGTGCGCCATGATCCGCATCTCGATCTGGCTGTAGTCGGCAGTGAGCAGGTAGTCGTAGCCGGCGCCGACGACGAAGCCGTCCCGGATCTGCCTGCCGGCGTCGGTGCGGACCGGGATGTTCTGCAGGTTCGGCTCGGTCGAGGAGAGCCGACCGGTCGCGGCCACGGTCTGGTTGAACGTTGTGTGGATCCGTTCGTCCTCGGCGACCGCCTTGAGCAGTCCGTCGACGGTCACCTTGAGGCGGGTGGCGTCCCGGTGCGCGAGCAGGTGCTCGAGGAACGGGTGCCCGGTCTTCTCGAACAGGCCCTGCAGGGCGTCCGCGTCGGTGGTGTAGCCGGTCTTGGTCTTCTTGGTCTTGGGCATGCCCAGGTCCTCGAAGAGCACCACCTGCAGCTGCTTCGGGGAGCCGAGGTTGATCTGCTTGTCGATCACCGCGTACGCCGCGTTGGCCGCCTCGCTGATCGCGTCGGCGAAGCGGGACTGCAGGTCGGTCAGGTGCGCGATGTCCACGGCGATGCCGGTGGACTCGACGGTGGCCAGCACCCCGAGCAGCGGCAGTTCCATCTCCGAGAGCAGCCGGGTGGACTCGATGGCCTCGAGCTCGCCGTCGAGCGCCGCTGCCAGGTCCAGCACCGCCCGGGCCCGCAGGATCTCGCCCTCGGCGGCGGCCGCGTCGGCCTGGTCCTCGGTGTCGAGCAACGACAGCTGGCCCTGCTCGGACTCCTCGGCCCGCAGCTCCCGCTTGAGGTAGCGCAGCGACAGGTCGTCGAGGTTGAAGGTGCGCTGGCCGGGCCGGACCAGGTACGCCGCGAGTGCGGTGTCGCTGGTGAGCCCGCCGAGCTCCCAGCCGCGTCCGTGCAGGGCGTGCAGCGCCGACTTGGCCTCGTGCAACGCCTTCGGCGCGGCCGGGTCGGCCAGCCAGTCGCCGAGCGCCCGCTCGTCCTCGGGGGTGGCGGTGGCCGCGAGGACGTAGGCGCCCTCCCCGTCCGCGGACGCGATGGTCACGGCGGTGACGTCGCCGCCGTACGGGCTGCCGTTGCCGACAACCGACAGGCCGCAGCGCTGCCCGTCGCGGACGTGCGCGGCGAGCCAGTCCGCGACCTCACCGGGGGCGAGCGCGCCGCCGCGCACCTCGAAGCCCTCCTCCGCCTCGGGCTCGGCGGAGGACAGCGTGTCGAACAGCCGGTCCCGCAGCACCCGGAACTCGAGGTCGTCGAAGAGCATGTGGATCCGGTCGCGGTCCCACGGCGCCAGGATCAGCTGGTCCGGCGTGTACGGCAGCGGCACGTCGCGCACCATCTCGGTGAGCTGGCGGTTGAGCACCACCGCCGACAGGTTCGCGCGCAACGAGTCGCCGACCTTGCCGCGGACCTCGTCGACGCGGTCGACGAGCCCGTCCAGCGAGCCGTACTCGCGGATCCACTTGGCGGCGGTCTTCTCCCCCACCCCGGGGATGCCCGGCAGGTTGTCGCTCGGGTCGCCGCGCAGCGCCGCGTAGTCCGGGTACTGACGCGGGGTGAGGCCGTACTTGGCCTCGACCTCCTCCGGCGTGAACCGGGTGAGCTCGGAGACACCCTTCTTGGGGTAGAGCACGGTCACGTCCGGGGTGACCAGCTGCAGGGCGTCGCGGTCGCCGGTGCACACCAGCACCCGGTAGCCGAGCGCGGTCGCCTGGGTGGTGAGCGTGGCGATGATGTCGTCGGCCTCGAAGCCGGCCTCGGCCATCACCGGGATGCCCATCGCGCCGAGCACGTCCTTGGTGATCTCCACCTGCCCCTTGAACTCGTCCGGGGTCTTGGCGCGGTTCGCCTTGTACTCGGGGAAGGCCTCCGCCCGGAAGGTCTGCCGGGAGACGTCGAACGCCGCCGCCACGTGGGTGGGCTGCTCGTCGCGCAGCAGGTTGATCAGCATCGAGGTGAAGCCGTACACCGCGTTGGTGGTCTGGCCGCTGTGGGTCTTGAAGTTCTCCGCGGGCAGCGCGAAGAACGCCCGGTAGGCCAGGGAGTGCCCGTCGAGCAGCAGCAGCGTCGGCTGCGGGCCCGCGGTGTCGCCGTCGGTTCGGGTGGTGGACCGTTCATCGGTTGCTGGGCTCACCGCAGTGAGTCTAGGGAGCGACACCGACACCGCGGAACCAACCTGGCCGACGGCGGTCAGCCGACCCCCAGGTAGGCGTGTTTGACGGCCGGGTCGGCCAGCAGGTCCCGGCCGGTGCCCGTCCTGGTGATCTCGCCGGTCTCGAGGATGTACGCCCGGTCGGTGCGGGCCAGGGCCTGCTGCGCGTTCTGCTCGACCAGCAGGATGGTGGTGCCCTGGGCGTTGATCTCGGAGATGATCCGGAAGATCTGCTGGATCACCATCGGGGCCAGTCCCATCGACGGCTCGTCGAGCATCAGCAGGCGCGGCCGCGACATCAGCGCCCGGCCGATCGCCAGCATCTGCTGCTCGCCGCCGGACATGGTGCCGCCGAGCTGGGTGCGGCGCTCGAGCAGCCGCGGGAACAGGCCGAACACCCACTCGAGCCGCTCGGCGTAGGCCGCCTTGTTCTCGAACTTGCGCGCGTAGCAGCCCATGTCGAGGTTCTCCTGGACGCTCATCCCCGGGAATACCCCGCGCCCCTCCGGCGCCTGCACCACACCGAGCCGGACCCGGTCGTGCGCCTTGACAGCGGTGAGGTCCCGGCCGTCGAAGACGATCCGTCCGGCGGTGAGCGGCAGCAGCCCGGACAGCGCCCGCATGGTGGTGGACTTGCCCGCGCCGTTGGCGCCGAGCAGGGTCACCAGTTCGCCGGGTCGCACGCTCAGCGAGATCCCGTGCAGGGCGCGGATCCGGCCGTACTGGACCACCATGTCGGTGACCTCGAGCAGGGGCGCGTCAGGCTGTGGCATCGTCGGGTACCCCCAGGTAGGCGGCGATCACGGCGGGGTTGACGCGGATCGCGGCGGGCAGGTCGTCGGCGATTTTGCGGCCGAACTCGAGCACCACGATCCGGTCGGTCACCCCCATCACCAGACGCATGTCGTGCTCGATCAGCAGCACCGTGAAGCCGTCGTCGCGGATCTTGCGGATCAGGTCCATCAGCGCGGCCTTCTCGCTGGGGTTGAAGCCGGCGGCCGGCTCGTCCAGGCACAGCAGCTTCGGTTCGGTCGCCAGCGCGCGGGCGATCTCCAGCCGCCGCTGGTCGCCGTAGGAGAGGTTGCGGGCCTTCTCCACCGCGCGCGGCGCGATCCCGACGAACTCGAGCAGCGCCATCCCCCGTTCGACGGCGTCGCGTTCCTCGCGCCGGTGCCGGGCGGTGCGGAAGATCGCGCCCGGCACCGAGGTCCGGTGCCGGGCGTCGGTGCCGACCACGACGTTCTCGAGCGCCGTCATCTCCCCGAACAGCCGGATGTTCTGGAAGGTCCGCGCGATGCCGAGCCGGGTGATCTCGTTGCGCTTGGTCTTCCCCAGCGGGGTGCCGTCGAAGGTCACCGACCCCGACGACGGCGTGTAGACGCCGGTGATCGCGTTGAAGCAGGTGGTCTTGCCTGCGCCGTTGGGCCCGATCAGCCCGAGGATCTCGCCGCGACGGATCTCGAGGGACACCGCGTCGAGCGCGACCAGCCCGCCGAACCGGACGGAGAGCTCGTCGGTGCGCAGCAGCACCTCGCCCTCGCCGGTCTCGATGTCGCGTTGCGGCGCCACCACTTCGGCGACCGCGTCCGGGTCCGCGAGGGCCGGGTCGATCGCGGACACGTCGACCACGCCCGCGGTGGGGACGTCGATCTCCGGCCCGAGGTCGGCGGCCATGTCCTCGTTGTCGAACATCGCGCCACCGGGACCCGGCCCGGCGGTCACCGCCCGCCTCCCGCCGTCGTGGTGGGTGCCGCGGTGTCCGGCCGACGCACCGCGCGGTAGACCTGCCTGCCGTAGGTCAGCAGCTTCTGCCGGGCCGGGAACAGCCCCTGCGGCCGGAAGATCATCAGCACCACCAGGGCCAGCCCGAAGAAGAGGTACTTGTAGTCGCCGAGGGACTGGCCGCCGACCTCGATCGACATCGCCCGGTTGGGCAGGTACACGATGATGAAGGCCCCGACGATGACGCCGAGCTTGTTGCCCTGCCCGCCGATCACCACCGCGCACAGGAACAGCATCGAGTTGATGACGTTGAACCCGGTCGGGTTGATGAACTGCACCTGGCCCGCATAGAGCGCGCCGGACAGTCCGCCGATGGACGCGCCGATCACGAAGGCCCACAGCTTGAACTTGAAGGTGGGCACCCCCATGATCTCGGCGGCGTCCTCGTCCTCGCGGATCGCCACCCAGGCCCGGCCGACGCGGCTGCGTTCGAGGTTCCCGACGATCAGCAGCACCCCGATCACCAGGACCATGCCGACCCAGTACCACCAGACGCCGGAGTTGACGTCGCCGCCGGAGTTGCCCGCGGAGAAGACGCCGAACGGCTTGTCCTCGGACACCCCGATCCGCGGGTAGGCGATCTCCGCCAGACCCTGGCCGCCGTTGGTGACGTCGGTGAGGTTGTCCGCGAGCAGTCGGACGATCTCGCCGAAACCGAGGGTGACGATGGCCAGGTAGTCCCCGCGCAGTCGGAGCGTCGGGGTGCCGAGTATCAGCCCGGTCAGCGCGGTGATTGCCACCGCGATCGGCAGGCAGGACAGCCACGCCCAGTCCGTCGAGAAGAAGCCGCCCTCGGTCATCTTGTTCCACGGACTGTTCGGGCTGGTGAGCAGCGCGACGGTGTAGGCGCCGACGGCGTAGAAGCCGACGTAGCCGAGGTCGAGCAGGCCGGCCTGACCGACCACCACGTTGAGTCCGACCGCGATCAGCGCGTACATCGCGAACTGCGCCATCACGCCACCGAAGTCGGTGCCCGGGGTGTCCAGCAGCGGCGGCCGCCACACCGGCAGCATCGCGATCACCAGGATCAGCGGCACCCCCACGGCCCACTGCATCGGTCGGGCCAGCCCGTTCCACCAGCCGCGGATGGCGTCGCCGACGCCGCGACGCGGCGGGCCGGGATCCGGCGCGTCGCCGTCCGAGTCCGGACGCGGGACGGTCGTGTCCACCGTGCTCATACCCGCGCCCTCCCCAGGGACTCGCCGAGGATGCCGGTGGGCCGGAACATCAGCACCGCCACCAGCAGTACGAACGCGACCACGTCGCGCCACTCGCTGCCGAACACCACCTGGCCGTAGTTCTCCATCACCCCGAGCGCCAGCCCGCCGAGCAGGGCGCCGCGGAGGTTGCCGATGCCACCGAGCACCGCGGCCGCAAATGCCTTGATGCCCAGGATGAATCCGCCGTTGTAGATGATCCCCGACGGAATCTTCAGCGTGTAGAGCAGCGCCGCGGCGCCGGCCAGGATGCCGCCGAGCAGGAAGGTCAGCATGATGACCCGTTCCCGCGAGATGCCCATCAGCGTCGCGGTGTCCGGGTCCTGCGCGACCGCGCGGATGCCGAGCCCGAACCGGCTGCGGTTGACGATCATGTCCGTGAGCAGGGTCAGCGCCAGCGCGGCGACGACGATCACGATCGTCACGTTCGTCACCGAGGCGCCGCCGATGCTGAACACCTCGACCGGCTGGACCAGCTTGATCGGCTGCTGCGCGTTGGTGCCGCCGAGCCCGGGCCAGATCTTCGGCAGCACGTAGTGCACGAATTCCTGTAGCACGAAAGACATTCCGATCGCGGTGATCAGGAAGACCAGCGGCTTGGCCCCGCGCCGACGCAGCGGCCGGTACGCGACCCGTTCGAGGCCGACGGCCGCGGCCCCGGAGACGGCCATGCCGAACAGCATGGCCAGCCCCAGGAACACGACCGTCGCGACGACGCCCTCGTTGTACGCATTGCCGCTGGGGGTGAACCCCATCAGCTCCAGCGCCACGTACTGACCGAACATGCCGAGCATGAAGATCTCGGAGTGCGCGAAGTTGATCAGCCGCAGCACGCCGTAGACCAGCGTGTACCCGATCGCCACCAGGGCGTAGATGGCCCCGTAGCTCAGCCCGTCGACGGTGAGCTGCCAGAAGCTGCGGGTCAGGCCCTCGATGTTGAAGTCGACGTTGCCGGCGTACGCGGTCGCCGAGTCGGCGAGGGCAATGGCGAGCATCTACGTCCTCTCGACCGTCGCGCGGGTCAGTTGACCTCGTAGATCTGGATCAGGGCGTTGGACAGTTCGCCCTGCGGGTTCCACTGGTACCGCTTGCCGACGCCCTGTCCGTCGTAGGCCTTGACGAACTCGAGCATCCCGGCGCGGTCGGTGACGCCGGAGTCGATGGCCGCCAACATGATCGTGGTCAGGTCGTAGCCCTCGACCGAGTAGACGCCGGGCGCCTGGCCGTTGAGGTCCTGGTACTCCGCGGCGAGCGCGGGCGGCGCCGGGATGCAGGGGCAGGTGAGGATGGCGTCCTGCGCGGCGCTGCCGGCCTGCTTGACGAACTCGGGGTCGTTGGAGCCGTCGCCGGAGCTGAAGGTGGCGGTGACACCGCCCTCACGCAGCTGGGTCACGAACGGCGCGGCCTCGGCGTAGTAGCCGGAGTACCAGATGGCGTCGGGCTCCGCGGCCTTGATCTGCGAGACGGTCGCGGCGAAGTCCTTCTGGCCGGACTTGACGCTGGCCGCGCAGGACGGGTCGGCGGCCGCGCCGAGCTCCGCGGTGACCACCTTCGCCAGGCCGACGCCGTAGTCGGTGTCGTCCTGGACCACGCACACCTTGCCTGCGCCGACGGTGCCGGTGAGGTACTTCGCGACGACGGAGCCCTGACTGTTGTCGTTGCCGAGACCACGGAAGAAGGTGGTCCAGCCGTTCTCGGTGAGGGTCGGATTGGTGGCCGACGCGGTGAGGAACGGCAGCCCGGCTTGGTTGAAGATCGACCCGGTGGCCTTGGTCTCGCCGGAGAAGGCGGGGCCGAGGAGCCCGACGATCGAGCCGTCGCCGACGATGTTGGGCGCGACCTGGGTGGCCTTCTGCGGGTCGCCCTCGGTGTCGAACTGCCGCATCTCGACCTGGCAGTTCGGGTTCGCCGTGTTGTGCTTGTCGAGCGCCAGCTTGGCGCCGTACAGGATGTTCTGGCCGAGGGCGGCGTTCGGACCGGTCAACGCGCCCGCCATGGCGAGGCTGACGCCCTTGCAGGTGGCGTTCCCGCTGCCTGCCGGGTTGACGGCGTCGGTGACATCGGCGGCGGGCACCTCGCTGCCCTGCGCGTCGAGGAGCACCCGGGGCGTGATGCTCATGGCACTCGACGAGGAGTCCGACGTGGTTCCGTCCGACGATCCCCCGTCCGTGGACTTGCTGCTACACCCCGCGACGACCAACGCCGCGGCGACTCCCACGATCAACACGCCTCTCGCTGTACGACGATGCAACGTCCCACCTCCGAAATAGGTGCGCCCCGGTCGCGCCGGAGGGGCCGACCGTGTCCGCCCGGGAAGAACATATCCCCGAGGGAATCACCTTGCATCACAATGAAATGTCCATTGCGTTTCGTGTCGCGAACCGAGTTTTCGTAGCAGCCGTGAACGAATTCCCTCGGTCAGCCGGCGCCGAGCGTCTCGAGAATCACCGTAGCGACGACCTTCATGCTGGTGCGTCCGTCCATCGCGGCGCGCTGGATCCACTTGAAGGCCTCGGGCTCGGTGAGGTCCTTCGAGAGCATCAGCGCGCTCTTGGCCCGTTCGACCAGCTTGCGGGTCTCCATCCGGTCGGTCAGGTTGGCCACCTCGGCCTCGAGCGCGGCGACCTCCGCGAAACGGCTGACCGCCAGTTCGACGGCAGGCACCAGGTCCGCCTTGGAGAACGGCTTGACGAGGTAGGCCATCGCACCCGCGTCGCGGGCCCGCTCGACCAGCTCGCGCTGACTGAAGGCGGTCAGGATCACCACCGGCGCAATACGTTTCGCGGCGATCTCGGAGGCGGCATCTATTCCGTCCCGACGCGGCATCTTCACGTCCATGATCACCAGGTCGGGTCGGAGTTCCTCCGCGAGCTCGACGGCCCGCTGCCCGTCGCCGGCCTCGCCGACCACGTCGTAGCCCTCCTCGCGGAGCATCTCGACCAGGTCCATGCGGATCAGGGTCTCGTCCTCGGCGACCACCACCCGGCGCACGGCCGGGTCACCCCCTTGCGTGTGAGGAATGTTCATCATGGCCTTTCTCCTACTGCCGACCACTTCGGTGACGTGGCACGAGCCTTTGCAGGGTACCGGTGTTTGACCCTGCGGCCGGATCTCCTAGAGTGGACACGCAGCACCCGCCCTCGTATCCCAATTGGCAGAGGAAACGGATTCAAAACCCGTGCAGTGTGAGTTCGAGTCTCACCGAGGGCACCAGTAATCTCAGGTCAGAACGACAGTCCTGCACCCGTACCCGCAAGGGGTACGCCACCGATCCCCGCCATCGAGGGACCATCCCGCCGAGGCGACCACGTCGCTCACGGCGCTGGGTCCGCCGGATCGAATCGCCACCGGCACCCAGCGGGTCGTGTCTCGGCAGGATCGCCCCCGGAAGGCGGGGCTGCTCCTGCCGGACTGCCGTCAGGGCTGTCGTGGCAGGTGGCCGGCGCCGTCAGAGGTAGGCGGCGAAGATCTCTCCGCACCTCGGGCCGAACTCGTTCGGCCAGTCGTGCCCGTGGCCCGGCGGGGTCACCAGCGTGGTCACGAAACCCGCATCGCGGTACCACCTCTCGCCACCGACGGCGGCCGCGAGTCCGTCGAAGCCGTCCGCCGCATTCGCCGCGACGTCGTCCCCGCCGGTCAGCCAGTGCATCGTGAACCGCGACCTGGTGCCGGCGTCGACGGGTGTGACCGCGGTGTCCGGCGCGTTGCCGCCGCCGAAGACGACCGCCCCTCCCCCGGCCGCGTTGTTCGCGAACCGGGGCAGGTAGTACTTGGTCAGGAACTGACTGCCACCGGAGAACGCGGTGTACCAGAGGCGACCGAGGTCGACGTCGAACGCGTCGAGGATCGCCGTCTGCAGGGCATCGAGCCACTGGGTGTTGCTGGCGGTCCCCGACCAGTTCCACCACGTCCTGGTGTCGTCGTCCGGGGTCAGCGGGACGATCACGATCAGGTTCCGCACCCTCGCCTGCGCGACGATCCCGTCCGGCCCGCCGAGGCAGTACGGCGAGACCGGGTTGTCGTACTCGAAGGCGCCGTCCCCGTGCAGGTGGATCAGCATCCCGATCGGTCTCGACGGGTCGATGTGCGAGGCCCACCGGTGGTAGGTGCTGGAGTACCCGCCTGCGGAGTAGGGCTGGTCCACCAGGTCGGTGAAGGCGCCGCCGGAACCGGCGGAGGTGGGTGAGAGGTACACGCCAGCAGTGAACCACCGACCGCCACCCGGCGGGGTCCGGTGCACGAGGTTCAGTCACTCGCCGACCGTCGCGGCGGACGCGAGGGCCCCATCGGCCCGACCGGGTCGTGGAAGCCACTACGTCCCCCGTGCTGCTCCGTCCAGAAATCGTCCCTGAATCCGGCGATCGTGCTCACCCAGTTGACGGCGTCGCGCATCGTGCCGTCGCGGACTGCAAACCATTCGTCCGAATCCGCCGGCAGCTCGCCGACGATGTCGCCTGGCTGTTGCATCGCCATGCCCGCCCGCCGTGATATCACGTTTCCCCGCTTGACGATGAAGACATCCGGGTAGACCTCGCAGGCCAATGCCCGGGTCGCACGAACCCTGTGGGTTGCCCGCACCTCGAAGGCAACAGTCCGTTCTTCCCACCGCACCGACGCCCAGTCGACGTCGGACCGAAGTCGCGGAAGTGGAACGGCATGGGCCCACCGACGCTTTTCGCGCTCCGCGAGCCGCCACGGGGCCATCCGGTCCCCGGAATCCACCTGGATCCAGTTCACTGCGAGTTCGACGGCCGCGTCGTCGACGAGAAAGGCAGTTGTGGCGTCCGCAGCCAGTCGGGTCACGGCGCCCTCGTCCGCTACTACGGCGGCGTCGGTGGTGAATGCCCGACCACTGTTGTCGATGAAGATGTTGGGGTAGACCTCGCAGGCCGCGCCCCCAGTCGACGCCACCCGATGAGTGGACTTCACCTCGAACGCCATCTGTGTCAGCACCTTCCGTTCGGCAGCGGGAACATCCGAGTGGACGGCCCGGCACCGGCGAGTCAACAGCAAGGCACCGACATCGTGGCCGATCCGATCGATCTCGGGGATCCTGCCTCCGCAGTACGCTGAGAATCCAACCGAGTGGAGGCAGTCCCACGCCGAAGGGTCACGCCATGCGCAATGCAGCGATTCGCAATTCGGTCATCGCCGCGACCGTGGCATCCGCGGCCATCCTCACCCTCCCACCCGGCGCCGCCGCCGCGGCTACGACCACCGACTTCCAGGTACCGGCCCGTTACGTCGCGGGATGCCTGTCCGATGTCTTCGTGTGCTTCTACCTGCCGCCGGTGACGGCCGTGACGCCGGCGGCGACGTCGGGCACACCCGGCACGGTGACCTTCACGGCGCGGCAACAGGGCCGAACCGGCTCGCCCGACTGCCTCGACGTGTTCGTGAACTGGCGCAACCTGACCACCGGCGCCGTTGGCACCACAGCGCTCCGAGCCGTGACACCCCGCGACTCCGGGCCGCCGGACGAGTGGTGCCGATACACACCCTCAACCGCGGTGACCGACAGCGGTGCGGTCGCCGCCACCGCAGACATCGCCACGGCCTTTCACGTCGGCGGGTACGCCCGTCGCGTCGACTACCAGATCACGGCCAACCCGGGGTTCGGACACTTCCCGGTCCCCTAGCTTCCCGGTCCCCTAGCTTCCCGCAGCCCCGATCCCGCGACCAGTCAGATGCCGTTCCACCACAATATGTTTCAATGCTCAACCACATCTCGGGGCGTCACCCCTCCCGCGATCCGCCCACCCGCCCTCGTTCGCAGTACAGGTAGCCACGGAGACCGGAGGTTTCCTGGCTCGACGCCCTGCCCGTCACCCTCGACAACACCGCCCACTGTGTACATTCCCCGGCGCGAAGGTCCGCGGGGTGAGAACCTACTTCGAGCGGAACCAGACACTCCACCATGCCGACCGTGCACGATGTGCGGAAACTCCGTGGAGCACTGATGTTTTCGCGCCCATTCGTTGCTGCCTTGTTGCTCGACCCAGCTGAGGAGAATTTCGTTGGCCCATTCACGCTTCGAGGCGATCGGCGCCTACCTTCCGGTCCACGTCCTCACCACCGAAGACCTGATCGGACAGCTCGCCCAGAAGCCGTCCTTCGACTTCGCCGCGGTGACCGGCGTGCAGGAGCGGCGCGTTCGGGACAAGTCGGAGGGAAACTACGAGGACTCCTTCGCACTCGCGATGAAGGCCGCGCGCGACTGCCTCTCGCGCTCACGCTACGACGCGGACGAGCTCGACGTGGTCATTTCGGTGTCCATCACCCGCAGCAAGGAGCGCACGAAGACCTACTTCGAGCCCTCCTTCGCCTCAGCGATCGCCAAGGAACTCGGCGCGCGGCGGGCCATCCACTTCGACCTGTCCAACGCCTGCGCGGGCATGCTCACCGGCACCTACCTGCTGGACCGGATGATCCGGGCCGGCACGGTCCGCAACGGCATGGTGGTCAGCGGCGAGGCGATCACCCCGATCGCCGAGACCGCCGTCCAGGAACTCGCAGGCGGCTACGACCCGCAGTTCGCCTCGCTCTCCGTCGGCGACTCCGGGTGCGCGCTCGTCATCGACCGATCCGAGGACGAGGGCGACCGCATCAACTACATCGAGCTGATGACCGCCTCCGAGTACGCCGACGCCTGCCTGGGCATGCCCAGCGACAAGACCGCGGGCGTGGCGCTGTACACCGACAACCGGCGGATGCACAACGAGGACCGGTTCAAGCTGTGGACCGACACCCAGCGCAATCACCTGGCGCGTGAGGGCCGCACCTTCGCCGACGAAGAGTTCGACTACATCATTCATCACCAGTTCGGCGCGTCCGCGGTGACGTTCATGAACGCGCTCGGCGAACGCGAGTTCGGCACCCCGATGCCCGAGGCGCTCAACGTGGTCGAGAAGTACGGCAACACGTCCACCACGTCGCACTTCGTCGTACTGCACGACCAGTTGCGGCAGTCCAACATTCCCGCCGGCTCGAAGATCCTGATGGTGCCGGCGGCGTCCGGCATCGTCACCGGGTTCCTGTCGGCCACCGTCTCGTCTCTGGAGGCCTGAAATGGGTATCGTCATCACGGCAACCGGCGTCAGCCACGACAGCGACACCGCGAGCAGCATCGAGCACGCCGGCCGCGCAGTGCGTGCCATCCTGGCCGACGCCGCCGTCGCCCCCGAGAGCATCGGGGTGCTCATCAACACCGGCGTCTACCGGGACTCGAACACCGTCGAGCCGGCGATCGGCGCGCTGATCCAGAAGGCCGCCGGGATCGGGCTCGAGTACGACGAGCACGACCCCCGGTCGTTCTCGTTCGACCTGATGAACGGCGCCTGCGGCGTCCTCAACGCCGTCCAGGTCGCGTCCGCGCTGCTCGCCACCGGCTCCACCGGCCGGGTGCTCGTCGTCGCAGGCGACACCCATCCGTCGATGAGCGGAGCCGACGCCCCGGCGGACTTCCCCTACGCCACCGCCGGCGCCGCGCTGCTGCTCGAACACACCGACGCGGCAGACGGTTTCGGCCCGCTGCACGTCGAGCTGGCCGACGGCCCGTCCGCCGTCGAGGGGTTCGTCGACACCGCCACGATGGGCGCCACCGGCCGCAGCGCGATGACCGTGCGGCGGTCCGACGACTTCGAGACCCGGGTCCTCGACGTCGCGGTGTCGGCGGCGAACGCGGCCCTGGACGCCGCCGACTGCGACCCGGCCACCACCGTGCTGATCTCGTCGCGGCCGACGCCGGGCTTCCGCGCCGCGCTGTCCGGGAAGGTCGGCGTCCGCGCCCTCGACGACGCAGGTACCGCGGCACACGTCACCGGCGACACCCACACCGCGGCGCTGGTCCTGGCCTACCACCACGCCGTCGGCGCGGGTCGCCTCGACGGCGTCGAGCACGTGCTGTTCGTGGCGGCCGGGGCCGGACCCAGCGCCGCCGCCACCGTGTACCGGGTCCCGGCCGGCCGAGCCGGGCGATGAACGCCCCCGTGACGGACAACTGGCTCGACCGCCTGACCGTCACCGCCCGCGACCGGCCCGGTGACCCGGCGGTGACGTACGCCGCCGGCGTCGCGTCCGAGGGACTGCCCGACTACACCGACGTGACGTTCGGTGAGCTCGACGAGTGGTCCGACGCGCTCGCCGAGCGGTTCGCCGCCGCGGGCATGACGGCAGGCGTCCGGACCATCGTGCTGGTCAACCCCGGTCCCGAGTTGTACGCAATCCTGTTCGGGCTGTTCAAGACCGGCGCCGTCCCGGTGGTGATCGATCCCGGCATGGGGCTGCGTCCCATGCTGCGCTGCCTCGCCGCGGTGAACCCACAGGCCTTCGTCGGGCTGCCCCAGGCCCACGCGGTGCGGGTGCTCTTCCGACGGGGATTCCGCGGGGTCGGCGCCAAGGTGACCGTCGGCCGCCGCTGGTTCTGGGGCGGGCAGAACCTCGCCGGACTCGGCCGCAAGCCCGTCGGCGAGCGCCCGCCGACCGCACCGGCCGGCGACGACGAACTGCTGATGATCGCCTTCACCACCGGGTCGACCGGCCCGGCGAAGGCCGTCGAACTCACTCACGGCAACCTCGCCGCGATGCTGACCCAGACGCAGGCCGTCACCGCGGTCACCGCGGAGGAGTCCGCACTGGTCACGCTGCCGATGTTCGGGGTGCTCTACCTGCTGCTCGGCGCCCAGGTGGTGCTGCCGCCGCTGGTACCGAGCAAGGTCGGCGACACCGACCCCCGGCACGTGGTCGACGCCGTCAACCGGTTCCGGGTCCGCACCATGTTCGCCTCCCCCGCCCTGCTCGGTCCGCTGCTCGACCACGCCCGGACCCACGAGGTGGTCATGCCGACCGTCCGCGCGGTCTTCTCCGGCGGCGCCCCGGTGCCCGCCGCGGTGATCACCGGGCTGCGCGAGGTGCTGCCCGGCGACGCCCAGGTCCACGCCGGATACGGTGCGACCGAGGCGATCCCGATGTCCACCATCGAGTCGCGCGAACTGCTCGACGGCCTGATCGAGCGGGCGCAGTCCGGCGACGGCACCTGCATCGGCCGGCCGGTGGACGGGGTCGAGGTCCGAGTCGTCGCCGTCACCGACGACCCTATCCGCGACTGGGCGCAGGCCGAACCGCTGCGCGAGGCCATCGGGGAGTTGGTCGTGCGCGGCGCGAACGTCAGCACCCGCTACCACTGGCCGACCACGGCGAACCTGACCGGCAAGATCACCGACGGCGACCGGACCTGGCACCGCACCGGCGACCTCGGGCGGATCGACGACCAGGGCCGGATCTGGTTCTGCGGCCGCAAGTCCCAGCGGGTCGAGACCGGCGCTGGCACCCTGCACCCGGTGCAGGTGGAACAGGTCTTCAACGCCGCCCCGGGCGTGGCCCGCACCGCGCTGGTCGGCGTCGGGGACCGCGGCGCCCAGCGTCCCGTCCTCTGTGTCGAGGCGACCCCCGGCGCCGACGCCGCCGCCGTCCTCGACGGCCTGCGCGAACGTGGGGCCCGGTTCCCGCTCACCGCGCAGATCGACCGGTTCCTTCTCCACCCGCGATTCCCGGTCGACATCCGCCACAACGCCAAGATCGGCCGCGAGGAACTGGCCGTCTGGGCGGCGACCCGCATCGACCGGGGAGCGTCGTCGTGACACCGAGAACCGCCCTGCTGCGGACGATTCCGATCCTCGGCTGGCTCTTCCTCGCCTTCGGCGCCGCCCGGGCCCTGCGGGGGCGGCCACTGCGGCACCCGCTGGCCCGGGCCGCCTGGTGGCTCGACGCGTTCCTCAGCGTCGTGGTGCACGCCGCGCAGGTCCCGGCCGCGATCCGGGTGGCCGGCGGTCACCGGTCGCCACTGGCGACCGCCCTGCTCACCATGACGTTCGGCATGACCTGGTGGAAGACCCAGCCCGGGATCGATACGAAGGAGACGAACGCGTGAGGATCCTGGTCACCGGGGCATCCGGATTCCTCGGCGGCCGCCTCGCCCGCCGCCTGGTCGACGACGGCGAGCACCAGGTCTCGATCCTGGTCCGCCGCAGCAGCGATCTGACCGATCTCGGCGACACCTCCGCGATGACGCTCGTCTACGGGGACCTCACCGACCCGGACTCGCTCGAGACCGCCACCCGCGGCGTCGACGTGGTCGTCCACAGCGCAGCCCGGGTGGACGAACGCGGCGTCCGGGCCCAGTTCCAGCGCGAGAACGTCGACGCCACCGCGCAGCTGCTCGCCTCGGCGCGGGCCAACGGCGCCCGCCGCTTCGTCTTCATCTCCAGCCCCAGCGCGCTGATGAGTTACGACGGCGGCGACCAGATCGACCTCGACGAGTCGGCGCCGTACCCCTCCCGGTACCTCAACCTCTACTCCGAGACCAAGGCCGCCGCCGAACGGACGGTCCTGGCCGCGAACACCGACGGGTTCACCACCTGCGCGCTGCGACCGCGGGCGATCTGGGGGCCGGGCGACCGCTCGGGTCCCATCGTGCGGCTCCTCGGCCGGGCCCGGGCGGGGACCCTGCCGAACCTCTCCGGCGGTCGCGACGTCCTCGCGTCGCTGTGCCACGTCGACAACATCGTCGACGCGTGCGTGAAGGCCACGGAATCCGACGCCGTCGGCGGCAAGGCGTACTTCGTCGCCGACGCCGAGGTCACCAACATCTGGCCGTACATGGCCGAGGTGGCGCGGGACTTCGGCTTCGAGATGCCGGACCGCTCGGCGAACCCGACGGTGGTCCGGTCCGCGGTCCGCGTCCTCGACCTGGTCTGGAAGATTCCCTACCTGGCGACCAGGTACTCGCCGCCGCTCTCGATGTACGTGCTGGCGTTGATGACCCGCTCGTCGACCTTCGACACCGGCGCCGCCCGGCGCGACCTCGGGTACGCCCCGGTCGTCGACCGCGCCGCCGGCATGGCCGAGTTCCGGGACTGGGTGGACCGCCAGGGCGGCCTCGCCGAGCTCACCCGTGACCTCCGTTGACCCCACCACCCGCGCCGAACCGAGGTTGCCCGTGACCACCACCGTCCCCGCCTTCCAGCGCCCCGTCTCGGCCACCGAACGGCTGTACCTGGCGACGCAGCCGCTGGCGCCGCCGTTCGCGATCCAGCTCGTCGTCACCGGAACCGGGGACCTCGACCCCGACGACCTCGTCGCGGCGGTGGCACGCGCGTCGGCCGCGTGTCCCGGGGCCCGGCTGGTGCGCCGGGCCGACGCCTGGGTCGACTCCGGGGCGACACCGCACGTCGAGGTCGTCAACGACGCCGGGATCGACTTCACCGACCTCGACGCCAGCGCGGTCCTGCGCCGGCCGCTCGGGTCGAACCCGCAGGCCACCACCGAGGTGGTGCTGCTGCGCGGCGAGCCCGCCGCCGTCGTCTTCCGCGCCTTCCACGGCGTGATGGACGCGAAGGGGCTCGGCACCTGGGCGGCGGACGTCTTCCGGGTGCTGCGCGGCGAGGACCCCGCCGGCGCGCCGGACACCACCGCGGACCACGACCTCGTCGCGCGAATCGGCATGCGGGGCAAGCCGACCACGCTGGTGCCGACGCGTCGCTCACCCCTGGGCGCCACCGGCCGGGCCCCGCACGGGAACCCCTTCACCTGGCGACACCGCACCGTGCCCGGCACCACCACCGGCACGGTCGCGAGGATCTCGGCGGTCCTCGCCGACGCCGTCGGCCGGCCCACCCGGTTCATGGTCCCGGTCGACCTGCGCCGCCACGACCCCGCGATCCGCTCGACCGCGAACCTGGCGCTGCCCCTGTTCCTGGACGTCGCCCCCGGCCAGTCCTGGTCCCAGGTGAACGCGCAGCTGCTCGTCGGCCTGGTGGAGGGTCGGGAGCTCAACGAGATGGACAACGGCGGGCTGGCCAAGCTGCCCGCGGCCGTGACCCGCGCGATCCTCGGTGCCGCGCATCGTCTCGGGGCCCATGCCGACCGGAACCTGGTCGCCGCGATCGTCTCGCACGCGGGCACCGTCGACCCCGAGCTGATGTCCGCTCCCGGCTTCACCGCGGCCAGCGTCCGGGCGCTGCCGGTGCACACCGGCCTGGTGCCGATGTCGTTCGTGGTCCTCGAATCCGGCGGGAACACCGAGATCACGGTGTCCTGCCGAGCCGGGGACGCGGTGGCGGACCGTCTCGACGCGCTGCTCGACCGCGTGGCCGAGGCGCTGACCGTCGGCGACCCCGCACCGGCCCCCGACGTCGCGCCGGCCCTGCCGGTGACGACCGGCGACGCGGCGGACCCCGCCTCCGATACCACCGACAACGCGGACCACCGGTTCCGCAGGCACGCCGAGCAGACCCCGGACGCGGTCGCGGTCATCGGACCCGGCGGCAGGCACACCTACCGGGATCTCGACCGGCGGGCCGACGCGATCGCGGCCGAGCTCCACGGCCACGGCGCCGGGCCGGGCTCGATCGTCGCCGTCCTCGCCGACCGCACCGTCGACGGCGTCGCCGGCCAGCTCGGCGTTCTCCGGGCCGGCGCGGCCTTCCTCCCGCTCGACCCGAAGCACCCCGCCGACCGGCTCTCCGCGATCGTCGCCGACTCGGGCGCCCGGGTGCTGCTGGCGGCGCGTGCGCACCGCGACCGGATCGCCGCCGACGTCCCGGTGCTCGTGCTCGAGGACCTTCCCGAGCACACCGATCACCCGGTCCGCGAACGGATCCGCGGTGACGACATCGCGTTCGTCACCTACACCTCCGGATCCACGGGGAAGCCGAAGGGCGTCCTGGTCCCCCACGGCGGCGTGGTCAACTTCGTCGACTCGGCCACCGACTGGTACCTGCTCGGTCCGCAGACCCGCTTCGCTCACCACCACACGCCTGCCGCGGACATGGCGTGCGCGGCGTTCTTCGGCGCGCTGCTGACCGGCGGAGCGGTCACCCTGGTGCCCGGCGAGATCTCGCACGTGTCGCTGCGGTCGATGCTCGGCGACGGCGTCGCGAACACCTTCCTGCTCACCCCCAGCCTGCTCGACGTCGTGGTCGGCCTGGAGATCGACGTGCCGACGCCGCGCACCGTCATCATCGCCGGCGAGCAGCTCCGGCCGGGCCTGGCGGCGAAGGCCCGCCGGTTCTTCGGACCCGGTGCGCGCCTGCACAACAGCTACGGCCCCACCGAGGTGAGCATCGTGTGCACCTCGCACCTGATCGACGCCGAACCCGACCCGGGGGCGACGTCGGTCCCGATCGGCACGCCGGCGACGAACACCCCGACGTACCTGCTCGACGCGGCCGGCCGGCCGGTCCCGGCCGGCGAGGTCGGCGAGCTCTACTTCGGCGGACCCCAGGTGGCCCGCGAGTACCTGGGTCTGCCGGAGCTGACGGCGGAGCGGTTCGTCGTACTGCCGGGCGGTGTCCGGGCCTACCGCACCGGGGACCTGGCGCGCGTGCTGGCGTCCGGCGTGCTCGAGTTCGTCGGCCGGGTCGACGACCAGGTCAAGGTCCGCGGCAATCGCGTCGAGCCCGGCGAGGTGCAGGCCGTGCTCGATCTGTTCCCCGGCATCGACCGGTCCGCGGTGGCCGGCCGGCGCGGACCGGGCGGCGGCAACGTCCTCGCCGCCTATCTCGTCGCCGACCGCGGTGTCGACGTCGACGCGGTGCGGAGCTTCCTCGCCGACCGCCTGCCCGCGTACATGATTCCGGCGGCGATCCACGTCGTCGACGACCTCCCGCTGACCGGCAACGGCAAGCTCGACCTGTCCCGGCTGCCCGGCGCCGACGAGGCCGCCGGGTCGCGCGACGCCACCCCGGTGCCGGTCGACGACGACGCAGACCCGGACCTGGCACGCATCACCGCGATCTGGGCGAAGGTCCTCGAGATCGCCGCCGAGCGCCTGACACCGAACTCGGACTTCTTCGCGCTCGGCGGCGACTCGCTGTCGTCCCTGGAGATGCTCTCGCAGGTCTCGAAGACCGTCGTCGGCGCGGCAGGCGAGGCCCGGTTCGTCGCGCAGCTCGAGGGGCTCGTCCACCACCTGACCCTGGCCCGGGTGCACGCCGCCGCGGTCGCGGCCCGAGACGACGCGGTGGCGTCGTGATCTTCGTCGGCCGGGGCGCCCTGCTCTGGCGGGCCGTCCGCGCCGCCGACACCGCCGGACACCCGGTGGACCTGGTCTGCGTAGGCCCCGACGAGGCTGTCCCGGAGGGGATTCCGGTGCTGCGGACCCCCGACGTCAACGCGGACGCGGCCGCCGTGACGGCGGCCTGCAGCGACTCGCTGGTGTGGTCGATCAACAACGAGACCATCCTGCGGCCCCCGCTGCTCGGCTCCGGCCTGCGGATCTACAACATCCACAACGGCCCGCTCCCGGCATACCGCGGCCGGCCGGAGGTCGCCATCGCCGCGGCACTGCTGGACGGCGAAACGCACTACGGCGCAACGCTGCACGAGGTCGACCACGGCATCGACACCGGCGCCGTCCTCGACATCGAGTTGTTCCCGATCGCGCCGCAGGACGGGTTCGCGGAGGTGATGCTGGCGGGGCTGCGGGCCTGCCACGCGGTGTTCGTCCGCAACCTCACCGCGGCGGCCGCCGGCACCCTGTCGCCGATGCCGCCGTCGACGCAGCCGGCCGGGTACTACGGCCGTCGTCAGCTTGCGGACATCGCCGCCCGCCGCGGCAGCGACGACTTCTCGCGCGCCGCCGCGCTCGGGGTCTTCGCCCCGCTGTACCCCGACCTGGCCGCCGCCACGGCCGGGCAGCCCTCGCCCGACGGCGCCGCCCGATGACCCGGTGGGCCGCGGCGGTGGCACGGCACCCGTGGATCGTCCTGCTGCTCACCGTCGGCTTCGTCGTCGCCGCCGGCGCCTGGGGCGCCTCGGTGTCGTCGCGACTGGGCTCCGGCGGATACTCCGACCCCGGCAGCGAGTCGATGCAGGTCGAGCGGCTCGTCGAGGACCTCTTCGGCCGCCAGAGCCCGGACGTCGTCGCCGTCTACACCGCCCCGGACGGCCAGAGCCTCGACGACATCGGACCCGCGGTGCAGGCCCGCCTCGACACCCTCGACCCCGCCCTCCTCGACAGGCCGGTGCTGACCTACTGGAACACCCCGACCGCCGCCTCCTCGCTCCGGTCGGCCGACGGGACGAAGGCGCTGGCCGTGGTGCTCGCGGCGGGCGACGAGGACCAGCGCATCGCCGCGTTCGCCGACATCGCCCCGCACCTGTCGGTGCCCGGGGTGCACACCGAGATCACCGGCTTCGCCGCCCTCGCCGCCGACATCAACGCCCAGTCGCAGCGGGACCTCGTGGTGGCCGAGTCGCTGTCCCTGCCGATCACGCTGCTGGTCCTGGTCCTGGTCTTCGGCGGACTGGTTGCCGCGTCGTTGCCGGTGGCGGTCGGCGGACTGGCGATTCTCGGGTCCATGGCCAGCCTTCGGCTGATCGTCGAGTTCACCGACGTCAACGTCTTCGCGGTCAACATCGCCACCCTCCTCGGACTGGGACTCGCCATCGACTACGGGCTGTTCATCGTCAGTCGCTTCCGCGAGGAAATGGCGCGGGGCGACGCCGACGTCGACGGCGCCCTGTCCCGCGCGCTCGCCACGGCCGGGCGCACTGTCGGCTTCTCCGCGGTCCTGCTGATCTGCGCTTTCGCCGGGACCATGGTGTTCCCACAGGTGGCACTGCGGTCCCTGGGCTACGGCGCCATGTCGGCGGTCGCGGTCGCCGCGGTGCTGTCGCTGACGGTGCTCCCCGCGGCGCTGGTGCTGCTCGGTACCCGGATCGGCGCCGGCAGCTGGCGCCGCGACGCGTTCGCGCGCGGTGAGGCCCGCGCCCAGCGGTTCTGGGGCCGGGTCACCCGGAGCGTGCTGCGGCGGCCGCTCGCCACCGCCACCGCCGTCACCGCGGCGTTGCTGGTGCTGGCCACCCCGATACTCGGCATCACGCTGACCGACGTCGACCACACCGCGCTTCCGCCCGGCAATGCGGCACGGGTCACCGCGGAGCAGGTGGCCGCCGAGTTCCCGGCGGCCAGCAGCGGCGTGATCGCCACCGTCCGCGGCGCGGACGGTCAGCCCCCGGCCGCACTCGTGGTCGAGGGGTTGCGCCGCGAGATCGCCGCGGTCGACCACGTTGCCGAGGTCGTCGTCGCGGGGACCCGCGGCAACGTCACCCTGCTGCGGGCCGAGTTGTCGGTGCCCGACCGGTCGCAGGAGGCGATGCGCGCGCTCGACGGGGTCCGGTCCCTCGACGCCCCGGCCGGGACGGAGGTGATGCTCGGCGGGCTGACCGCGATCACCGCGGACGGCGTCGACGCGATCGTCGACCGGCTGCCGCTGATGATCGCGGTGATGGTTCTCGCGACGCTGGTCCTGCTGTACCTCGGATTCGGGTCGATCGTGCTGCCGGTCAAGGCGGTGGTCGTCGCCTTCCTCAGCCTGGGTGCCACCTTCGGGATCCTGACGACCGTGTTCGTCGGCGGCAACCTCGCCGGAGTCCTCGGCGTCAGCCAGGGCCCGCTGGCGGCCGGGATGGTGGTGCTGGTGATCGCGGTGGTGTTCGGACTGTCCACCGACTACGAGGTGTTCCTGATCTCGCGCATGGTCGAGGCGCACCAACAGGGCGCGAGCACCGACGAGGCCATCCTGGCCGGCACGACCCGGACCGGCCGGGTGGTGACCGCCGCCGCCGCGCTGCTCGTGCTCGTCACCGGCGCGTTCACCCTGTCCACGCTCACTCCCATGCGGTTCATCGGGATCGGGATGATGATCGCCCTCGTGCTCGATGCGACGCTGGTCCGGATGCTGCTCGTCCCCGCCCTGGTGAAGCTCATGGGCGAGGCAAACTGGTGGCGGCCCGCGTGGTTGCCATCGGCAGGGTTAGGGCGCAGTGTTAGTGGACAACACAACGTCAGTGGGCACCACGACGCCAGCACCGGCAGCCGAACACCTGCGCCGCGATAGGTCCAGGCCGGGGCGGGCCGGACAGTCACCACCAACACGCCGCTGAGAGATCGCCATGAACAAGAACTCGCTACGCCTCGCACTGGCGGCAATCGCCGTCGCCCCCCTGATCGCCCTCGGATCCGGCGCTTCGGCCGGGGCCGCGGCCCCGGTTCCGCTTCCGCCTGCGGCCCAGCCGGTCGTCCTGCTCGGGCAGATCGACCCGCTCGGCTCCATCCTGGCGTGTGCACCGTGGGGCCTGATTCCGCTCTTCGGACCCAACATCATCTTCCCGATCTGCGTGGTCTGATCATGCTCCCGCCCCGCCCGGGTCGGGACACGAGACAAAGAGAAATGCCCCCACCCTCGTCACGAGGGTGGGGGCATTTCGAACCGGATCAGGACCCGATCATGTCCTTCACGAGGTTGGTTGCAACACCGATCAGAACGGCGGTGAGCATGGTTTCGACGCTACCCATTGTGGGCTCCTTCATTACGTAATGGTCAAGGCGGAGTTGACCATACGCGAGCGGTCGGCATTTCGGGCGACTACCCGTCACGTTTGGCCTGACGCCTGGCGCCTGCGGCGATGTCGGACGCCTCCCGCTTCTTGCGGCCGGCCGACTTCTGCTTCTTCTTCCCGTTCAGCCCTGCCGGGGCGCGGCCAGCCGGATCCGGCCCGCCGCCGGCGAAACTCGGCGCATCGTGGCGCGCACGGTCCAGTCGGGTCCGCTTGAGCTCGGCGGCGCTCGCCTTCGCGACCGCACCGAGACGACGACTCACCCGCGCCAGCGCCGCCTCGAAGACCTCGGATCGCGCGGCGTTCTTCGACGTGGTCCGGCGGCCGGCGGCGCGACTCGCCTTGTCCGTCACCGCCTCCGCGGCCTCGCGCCGGTACAACGTGACGTGCTTGTTGCGGGCCTTGCGGACCCGGTTGTGCAGCTCGATCAGGGCGTCCTCGTCCAGACCGTCCAGGTTCTCGCGGCTGGTCGCGCGCACCAGCAGGTATTCAGTCTCCGACAACGACTTCAACAGCTTCTTCATCGAAACACCCGTCTCTCGGCAGCCGACGGCCGGTCGATGCCGGCCCTCGCGTGAAGTGCAGCAGTTTCCAAAGACGCCTCGACCGCCCCCTTCGCGTGCCCGACTCCGATCCGGCCTCCCGTCGTCCAGATTGTCTGGATCACCCGAGGCTAGCCAGAAAGCCGCGAGCCTGCGCGACATCGACCGCGACGCGGCCGCGAAGTTGCCCTCGGGTTTCGTACCCGTGCCGCGCGTTAGGATCGGCCCCGGCAGATGCGGACGCGACGGCCGTCTCGGTCCCACGGTTCGACGGCGAGGAAATCACGATGCGCAACGACAGCGCCTGCGGGTGCGACGCCGCCGAGCAGCCCCGGCGGCACGGCCACGGACCGACATCCGATGCCTGAGGACGACGAGCACCCCAGCCTGGTCGACCGCGCCTGCCTGCCGATGGGCGACGGCGACCGGATCCGGCTGCTCCTCGACGTCATCGAGCTCGCGCAGACCCGCGTCGGCTACGACGAGGTCGCCGATCTCGCGGTCCCCGCCCTCGCCGAGTTCGGGGTCGCCCTGAACCCCGACGTGGCGGCCGGCTGGAATCTTGCGTGCGAGATCCTCACCCGCACACTGGAGTCTCGACTGCCGAGCTGACCCGGGGCTCCGACTCAGCCCCGGGGCAGCACCGTCGAGAGCACCCGCGGCAGTTGCGTCCAGTCCGCAGTGACCACGCTGGCGGACCGCTCCGCCAGCATCCGGACCCGGGCCCGGGCATCGCGCACCGCGGGATGGACCCCGTCGATCACCGGCAGCACCCGATGCGCGTCGGTCATCACCAGCAGGTATCCGTTGTCGTGGTACCACCGGGTGTCGATTCTGCCGTCGACGTACGCCGAGGCGTCGCCGTCGAAGAGAACGAACCAGGGCCGCAGCGTCGGGTCGTAGCGCGCCACCCGGGGATCGCCCGCCTCGGCGCCGTGCACCGCGGGGAACGCGACGGCCCGCGCGAGGTCACCCTCGGCGGCCAGGTCGCGCAGGTGCGTGGCGTAGTGCCGGTCCGTCCACAGGTCGTCGAGCGGGTTCTTCTCCTCGACGGTGCCGGGGATCAGCTCGAACACGAACTTGCCGGCCGTCGCGCGGGCGCTCGGCCATCCCCGCTCCCGCACCGCGGCGTCCAACGTCGACCCGGAGTCGCCGACCAGGTCCGCGGGCCGGAACACCGCGTCGCCGAGCCGGTCACCGACCAGCGCGTCGAACTCGTCGGGGCCGCGACCGCAACTGGCCGACGCCGTGTCGAACTCGTGGGGACCGACGCCGCACATCGCGGTGAAGCCGTCCTTGAGTTCCACCTTCACCAGCACGGGCCGGTGCCCCGGGTTCGCATCGTGCCAGGCCCGCAGGTCCGACATGCAGCCCTCGAGCCCGGTGTCCCGGGGCCCGCCGCGCAGCTCGGAGGGGGACCGGGCGCCCGCGCAGTTGTTGTCGTTGCCCACCGGGTTCTCGTGCGCGACCCGCCATCCCGGTCCGGCGCTGTTGGTCCAGACGTCCAGCTCGATCAGCGCGGTCCCGGAGTCGAGCGCATCCGCGAGGTACGGGAACGAGGTCTTCTCGTAGGTGTTGTGCACCCCGACCGAGGTGGTGTCGGCGTAGGTCTGCACGGCCGCGGACCCGACCGCGGGTGGCGCAGCCGCCGTCAACGCGGCGAAAGTCACGGCCGCGGCAACGGCATTGGTCCGGATGCTACGAGTCACGGGCTGCTACCTTCGGTTGACTGAGGCGAACAGCGAGCAGCGTACGGAACCACGGCGCCGTCCGGTCGCGATTAGCCGGAGCCGGCCGCACCCGCAATCGGAGGGCAAACCCATGGCGAACAACGAGATTCGACTTTCCCGCCAGGTGAACGCGACCCCCGCCTCGGTGTGGGCGGTGCTGACCAACCTCGACGGCGCCCAGGACACCTTGTCCGGCGTCACCAAGGTCGAGCGGGTCTCCGGTCCCGACTACGCGGTGGGCACCCGGTGGCGCGAGACCCGGAAGATGTTCGGCAAGGAGGCCACCGAGGAGATGTGGGTGGCCGAGGTGGACCCCGAACGCCGCACCGTGGTCAAGGCGCACTCCTCCGGCACCGACTACACCACCACGTTCGACCTCGCGCCCACCGCCGACGGCACCGAGCTGACGATGACCTTCACCGGCGAGACCGGCTCGTCGATCGTCCACAAGGTCATGATGGCGGTGTTCGGCAGGCTCGCCCTGAAGGCCACCACCAAGATGATTGCCCAGGACCTGGCCGACATCGCGGCCCGCGCCGAGCAGCGCTGAGCCGCGCGGGAGACGACGCTCAGCCGCTGATCGCGTCCCGCATCATCGGCAGCATTGCCCACAGCTGGTCCTGCCAGTACGGCCAGCTGTGCGTGCCGACCGGCGGGAAGTCGAAGTGCGCGGTGTCGATGCCCATCACCATCAGCTGCACCTGGAAGGCCCGGGTCTGCGCCAGCGACAACGCCTCGAGCCCCATCGCGGTAGCGGTGTTGACGTAGTCGATCGGGTACTGGGGCTGGTCGTGCGGACCGGGCAGACCACTTCCGGCCGCGATCCACATCGGCAGACCTCGCAGCCCCTCCGCCTGCACGAACGGGTCGTGGTCGAGCCACGCCCGATCCCAGGGCGGCCCCCACATGGCGTCCGAGTTGTACAGACCCGCATTGAGCATCGCGACCCGGATGGCCTCCCTCATTCCGGGTGCGGAGAGGTTCAGGTATCCCGAGAGCGCACCGGCGAAGGTGAACTGGTTGCGGTGGTGCGCGGCCAGGATCAGCGCGGCGTTGCCGCCCATCGACAGCCCGACAACCGCGTTGCTCGTCCGACTGATGCCGTAGTTGCGGGCCAGGTGGTTGGGCAGGTTCTGGGTAAGGAACGACTCCCACATGTACGTGTAGGGCTGGTTGGTGAAGTTGTTCGGCGCGTACCAGTCGCTGTAGAAGCTCGACTGCCCGCCGACCGGTTCGACCACGTTGACGCCGTGGTCGGACAACCAGGCCGCGTTCGTCTCGTGTTCCCAGCCGCTGACGTCGTCGGTGGCACGCAGTCCGTCGAGCAGGTAGACCGCGCGGTTGCTCCCGTTGGCCGCCAGCCAGATCCGCACCTTGATCGCCCCGACGCCGCCGGGCGCCGGCACCCAGTCCTCGTGCAGTCGGGTGTACGGGTCCGCCGCCGCGGGCGCGGCGGTCCCCAGCGCGATGCCGACCGGCAACACCAGCGCGGCGATGACGAGGAGCACCGTCGAGCGCAACGAGCGCCGCCCCCGACGGACGATTCCGAGCAGCCTGGTGGTGTCGTGCCACCGTGTGGGTCCGTGCATCAGAATCGCCCTCCGTCACTTAAGTAACATCAGTCACATTCATCAGACACGGTATTACCGACCGAGCCGGGCGCGAGCAACCTGTGCGCAATCGTTATCTCGGCTCACCCCATCGTGATCCGGCGATGCGCCAGCTGCCAGCGCCCGTCGACGCGCCGGAACACGTCGTCGTACCGGCCCACACTCGACAGCCGTGCCGCCGTCGTGGTCTCCACGTAGAACACCCAGTACGCCGTCGACTCGGCGGAATCCGGCCCCGTCGGACGGACGGCGATCGTCGTGATCACGTGCCGGGTGCCGGTGCCCGGCCCCTGGATCCCGTCCGCCCGCCGCGCGCGGACGCCCTCGCCGATTTCCGCCCGGCCGGTGCGGCGCTGCGCCGGCATCGAGGTCCGGGGGTTCTCCGGCGTCTCCCACACCGCGTCGACGGCGAAGTTCTCCAGGTACTCGGACACCTCTCCGTCGTCGGCGAGATGCGCCAAATGCGCAAGAACGGAATGGATTTCAATGGACGTGGCAGCATCGGTCATGACCACCACCATGCCCGCGCGCCACCCGACCGGCACCCGAGGTTCTCATCCCACGGGACTCACCGGCAGCAAACCGGGCGTAAGGGACATCAATCGGAGAGATTCCCACCAATCCGCGGAATCAGTAAGCGGTTTGTCGCTACATTGCACTGCGAGCGAGGTCGGGCGTCTTGGACCCGCTCGACAGCCATTCGCCAGTTGCACCTCCGTCACGCATTGCCGTGCGGAGTCGATCCTTGGGAGGACGGATTGAGCGTGACGACGACAATTGCAAGTAATCGGGGTGGGGGACCTCATGCCTAGGCCTGGACCGGTCCGACCCCTGGTGGGGGTCAAGATGGACGCAAACCGAATACACGAGTACGACCAGCAGGCCGCCCACGAGGGCCTGTTGATGAAGTCGGGCAAGCCGAACCGGTCGGAACTGATCCGGCTCAAGCTCGCCTTCGCCGACGAGCACATGCCCAGCGGTTGGCGCCCCTGACGGAGCGCCACTCACACCGACGCCGGCACCGGTGACAGCTCCCAGGGGCCGTCACCGGCCAGCTCCAACTGCCGAGCATGGTGCTGGTCGACGGTGCTCCGGTGACTCACGCTGACCAGCATGCAGTCCGGCACCTCGGTGCGGATCAGGTCGTAGAGCGCGTACTCGAGCCCCTCGTCGACGGCGGAGGTGGCCTCGTCGAGGAAGGCGAGCTTGGGCCGGATCAGCAGGATTCGCGCGAACGCCATCCGCTGCTGCTCGCCGGGCGAGAGGATCTTCACCCAGTCGGCCTCCTCGTCCAGCCGGTCGACGAGGTTTCCCAGCTGCACCCTGCGCAGGGTCTCGCGAATCGTCTCGTCGTCCAGCAGTTCCGGCGTCCCCGGGTAGGCGACGGCCGTGCGCAGGTCTCCGAGCGGCAGGTACGGCAGCTGGGACAGGAACAACGTCTCGGTGCCACCGGGTCGGCGGATCACCCCCTCGGTGAACGGCCACATCTGCGCCAGGCTGCGCAGCAGGGTCGTCTTGCCGCTGCCCGAGCGGCCCTTGACCACCAGGGTGTCCCCCGGCCCCATGCTCAGGTCGAGATCCGCGATCAGCGGCTGGCCGTCCGGCCGGTGGACCTGGATGCCGCTGAGTTCGAGGCCGTCGGCCAGCACCTCGGTCTCGATGGTCGGCAGTTCGCGGGACTGCTGGTCCGCGTCGAGCAGCCCGCTCAGTCGGATCAGGCTCGCGCGGTAGCCGGCGAAGACGTCGTAGGACTCGCGGAAGAACGACAACGAGTCGTGCACCTGGGTGAAGGCCGTCGACGACTGCGTCATGTCGCCGAGGGTGATGGTGCCGGCGAAGAACCGCGGGGCCTGGATGAGGAAGGCGAAGACCACCGAGATCTGGTTGACGACGAGATTCCAGCCGCTGAACTTCAGGGTCCGGAACACGATCCGCCAGAAGTTGACGATCACCGCCGCGAACCGGGACAGCAGTCCGTGCCGCTCAACGCCCTCGCCCCGGTAGAACGCCACGTTCTCGGCGCCGTCGCGCACCCGGACCAGCGCGTACCGGAAGTTTGCGGTGAGCTGCTCGTTCCAGAAGTTCAGCCGGATCAGCGGCCGCCCGATCCAGAACGCCACGATGGTGGAGACCAGCACGTAGCCGAACACCAGGAACACCATGGCCCGCGGAATCTCGGTGCCCCACACGGTCATCGGACCGGACAGGTCCCACAGGATCTTGGTGAACGAGACCAGCGAGACCACCGCGCCGACCGCGCCCATCGACAGGCTGCGGGAGGTCTGCACGAAGTTGGTGATGTCGGTCTCGATGCGCTGGTCCGGGTTGTCGATGCTCGCATCCACGAACCGGCCGCGGTAGTAGGCCCGCCCGTCCAGCCAGTCGGTGGTCACGTGCTCGGTCATCCACAGCCGCCAGCGGATGTCGTAGGCCTGCCCGACGAAGTAGTCGATCAGGCTGCGCACCACGTGGATGGTCGCGAGTATGCCGAACACCAGCAGGCTGTGCCCGAAGGCGCGTTTGGCGAGGTCGCGCGCGCCGGCGTCGCCCTGCGAGAAGGCCTGCGCGGCCATCTGCAGCGAGGTGTACATCTCGTTGCCCTGGTACGAGAACAGCACCGTCATCCGCACCGCCAGCACCGTCAGGAACAGCACCGCCGCGAGCAGTGCGTACACCCGCCAGCTCGCCCGACCGGTGTAGTAGCCGCCGCTGATCCGCCAGAACTGCCTGCCCCATCGGGTCAGCCGGATCAACAGCCACGCGATGAGCACCAGGCACACCGCCGAGATCGCGAACGCCCGCAGCGTCCACAGCAGGCTGGTCACCGCCTCGTTGTTCCAGTCGAGTCCGGATCCTGCAGACATGCGACCCCCGATCAGCCGGGACGAGCGAGTGTTGGCACTCAACTTCGCAATCTAGACCCGGATTCGGTGGCGCGCCTGCCGTCTCGGCCAATCCGCGCCCGCCGGCGCGTCAGCCCTTCTTGGGGAAGTGCCGGATCAGGCCCTCCTGGACCACGGTCGCGGCCAGCTCGCCGGTGCGCGAGAAGAACCGGCCGGTTGCCATCCCGCGGGACCCCGCTGCCACCGGCGACTCCGTCGCGTAGAGCATCCAGTCGTCGAAGCGGAACGGCCGGTGGAACCACATCGAGTGGTTCACGGTGGCCGCGACGATCCGGTCCAGTCCCCAGGCCAGGCCGTGGGTGGTGATGATCGAGTCCAGCACCGTGGTGTCCGAGGCGTACGCCATCGCGGCCACGTGCAGCAGCGGGTCGTCGGGGAGTTCGCCGTCCGCCTTCATCCACACCCGGTTGTGGTTGAGCCGGCCGCCACTGCCCTTCATGATCCAGGCCGGTTCGTTCGCGTAGCGCATGTCGATCGGTTTGAGCGCGTTGACGAACATCTGCAGCCGGTCCTCGAAGCCCACGAGGTGATCACCCAAGGGCGGCAACGACTCCGGGTACGGCACCTCCGGCACCTCGACGGCGTGCTCGAGGCCGCGGCCCGCGTCCTGGAAGGCGGCGAGCATGACGCACAGCTCCTTGCCGTCCTGGTACGCCGTCACCTGCCGGTTGGCGAAGGCCCGGCCGTCCCGGTGCCGGTCCACCCGGTAGACGATCGGTTCCTTGACGTCGCCGCCGCGGATGAAGTGCGTGCTCAGCGCGTGCAGGGGGCGCGAGTCGCCGACGGTGCGGCCGGCGGCGACGATGCCCTGCGACATCAGCTGACCGCCGAAGGTGCGGCTGCCCAGCTGAGCCGCCGCGGGGTGCCGGCCGAGGAACTCGTCCTCGCCGAGTTGCTCGAGGTCGAGAAGGTCGATCAGTACCTCCAGGTCCGCCGACCGTCCGACCTGCATTCCGGCCCCCGCGTCGCTCACCTAGTGGTCCTCTTCGCCGATGCGGTGCACGTGAATGAGGTTGGTGGAGCCCACGGTTCCGGGGGGCGAGCCCGCCACGATGACAACCTGGTCGCCCTTGTTGTAGCGGCCGAGCGAGAGCAGCGCGTGGTCGACCTGCTTGATCATCTGGTCCGTCGTGGTCGCCGCGGGGACCAGGAACGTCTCGGTCCCCCAGGTCAGCGAGAGCTGGCTGCGCACCTCCGGAAGCGGGGTGAACGCCAGCAGCGGCAGGTGGGTGTGCAGGCGGGCCAGCCGACGGACGGTGTCACCGGACTGGGTGAAGGCGACCAGCGCCTTGGCGTCGAGCCGCTCCCCGATGTCGCGGGCGGCGTAGGAGATGACGCCGCGCTTGGTCCGCGGCGTGTGCGTCAGCGGGGGCACCCGCGTCGACTCGGTTTCGACGGCCTCCACGATCCGGGCCATCGTCTGCACGGTCTCCATGACGAACTTGCCGACGGAGGTCTCGCCCGACAGCATCACCGCGTCGGCACCGTCGAGGACGGCGTTGGCGACGTCCGAGGCCTCGGCGCGGGTGGGGCGCGAGTTCTCGATCATCGACTCGAGCATCTGGGTGGCCACGATGACCGGCTTCGCGTTCTCGCGGGCAATCTGGATGGCGCGCTTCTGCACCAGCGGCACCTGCTCGAGCGGCAGCTCGACGCCGAGGTCGCCGCGGGCGACCATCACCGCGTCGAAGGCCAGCACGATGGCCTCGAGGTTCTCGATGGCCTCCGGCTTCTCCAGCTTCGCGATCACCGGGATGCGGCGGCCGATCCGGTCCATCACGGCGTGCACCAGCTCGATGTCGGCAGGTGAGCGGACGAACGAGAGCGCGATGAAGTCGACGCCGAGGTTCAACGCGAACTCGAGGTCCTCGATGTCCTTCTCGGACAACGCCGGCACCGTGACGTTCATGCCGGGCAGCGAGACGCCCTTGTTGTTGCTGACCGGACCGCCCTCGGTGACCACACAGACGACGTCGTTGCCGTCGACGGCGGTGACGGTGAGACCGACCTTGCCGTCGTCGACCAGCAGGCGGTCGCCCGGCCGGGCGTCGTTGGCCAGCTGCTTGTAGGTGGTGGAGACCCGGTCGTGGGTGCCCTCCACCTCGTCGACCGTGATGCGCACCTCCTCGCCGTTCTCCCAGACGGTGCGGCCCTCGACGAACCGGCCGAGGCGGATCTTCGGCCCCTGCAGGTCGGCGAGGATGCCGACAGCCTTGCCGGTCGCCTCGGCGGCGGCGCGGACCCGCACGTAGTTTTCCTCGTGGTCGGCGTGGTCGCCGTGGCTGAAGTTGAGTCGGGCGACGTTCATGCCGCTGTCGACGAGTTCACGGATACGGTCCCCGGTCGCAGTCGCCGGTCCCAGGGTGCACACAATCTTCGTTCGTCGAGTCACAACGACGAGCCTAGTCCGTGAGGACTGCCAACTTCTATTCACTCAGGTTCCCATGCGAATTGGTGTAAATGATTTAACGGATGCGCGACAACCAATTCACCAGGAATTGTCCGAGTGGATTTCTCCGACGGTCGCCCGGTCGGGTCACCGCACCGTGAGGGGCACCGCCATCGGGTGCACCGGGGCAGGCAGGTCCGAGTGACCGGTGAGGTAGACGTCGACGGCCCGGGCGGCCGAACGACCCTCCGCGATCGCCCACACCACCAGCGACGCACCCCGGTGCGCGTCGCCGCAGACGAACACCCCCGACGCGCCGGTCTGCCAGTCCGGACCGCACGAGAGCGCCCCCCGCGAGTTGAGCCGGAGGCCGCAGTCGTCGAGCAATGGCCCGCGCTCGACACCCTCGAATCCGATCGCGAGAAGCGCCAGACCGCACGGCAATTCGAGGTCCCCACCGACATAGACGATGCGACTGCGGCCGGACCGGGTCCGGGTCACCGCGACCCTCGCCACCGCGACCGACCGGACCCGGCCGACCGCGTCGCCGACGAACCCGCGCACGGCCACCTCGAAACGCCGTGTCCCGCCCTCCGCGTGGGCCGGGGTGATGCGCAGCACCAGCGGCCACGACGGCCAGGGCGTGAGCGCCTCGTCCCGGGCGGCCGGCGGTTCGCGGTGGTAGTCCAGCTGGGTCACCGAGGCCGCGCCCTGACGGTGTGCGGTGCCGAGGCAGTCCGCGCCGGTGTCGCCGCCACCGATGATCACCACGTGTTTGCCCTGCGCGCTGACCGCCGTCGGCCCGTCGCCCTCGCATTCCCGGTTCGAACGCACCAGGTAGTCCATCGCCAGGTGCACTCCGACCAGGTCGCGACCCGGCACGGCGTCGTCGCGGGCCCGCAGCGCGCCGACCGCCAAGACCACCGCGTCGAACCCGGATCGCAGCTGTGCCGCCGTCGGGTCGACTCCCACTTCGCAGCCGGTCCGGAACCGAGTTCCCTCGGCGTGCATCTGGTCCAACCGGCGGCCCAGCACGGCCCTGTCCAGCTTGAACTCCGGGATCCCGTAGCGCATCAGTCCCCCGAGCCGGTCGTCGCGCTCGAACACCGTCACCTGGTGCCCGGCCCGGGTGAGTTGCTGCGCCGCGGCCAGACCGGCCGGACCGGACCCGACCACCGCCACCGTACGGCCCGTCTGCACGCGCGCCGGCCGGGGCGGCACCGCGTCGGCCTCCCACGCCGCGTCGGCGATTTCCCGCTCGATCCGCTTGATCGTCACGCTCCCGCCGGAGCGCTCGTCGATCGCGAGCACGCAGGCGCTCTCGCACGGCGCCGGGCAGAGCCGGCCGGTGAACTCGGGGAAGTTGTTGGTCGAGTGCAGCCGGTCGGCCGCCGCCGACCACTGGTGGCGGCTCACCAGGTCGTTCCACTCCGGGATGAGATTGCCCAGCGGGCAGCCGGCGGAATCGGAGTGGCAGAACGGGACCCCGCAGTCCATGCATCGACTGGCCTGTTCCGCGACGTCGCGGGCCCGCTCGGCGGCGGGCTGCGGGGCGTACACCTCGTGCCAGTCCCCGATCCGCTCGTCCGGCGCGCGGAGGGGCGCGTCCCGCTGCGGGACCTTGATGAAGCCCTCGGGGTCAACCACGTGCCGCCTCCACGCTCACCGACATGCGGCGTGGCGCGCGGATGCTCGAACTGGGGTGGGCGTCGCCCGACGGGCAATTCCGGGCGTCACACCCGGTGTGGGAATTTTAGCAGCCGAAACGGCCGGTGCCGGGCCGTCAGGACCCTCCGCCGTCGCTTCCGTCACCGCGTGCCTTGCCCTCCGCGGCCGCGTCCGGCGTGGCCGCCGGACCGTCGGCGTCGTCGGTCGCGACCCCCGCGGTCACCACGCTGCCCGGCTCCCTGGGATGCCGCGGCTGCAACTCCTCGGGTGCCTCGCGGCCCTTCGGCGCCAGCACGAAATAGGCCACCGCGCATGCGAAGACGATCGCGGCGGTGAAGTTGTTGATCCGGATGCCTGCGATCAGGGTGGCATGGTCGTCGCGCATCAACTCGATGAAGAACCGACCCACGCTGTATCCGGCCACGTAGAGCGCGAACAGCCGCCCGTGCCCGATCGCGTACTTGCGGTCCACCCACACCAGGAGCAGCACGATCAGCAGGTTCCACAGCAGCTCGTACAGGAACGTCGGGTGGACCACCTTCTCGACCACCCCGTTCGACGTCCCGGTCAGCATGTCCAGCCGGCCGTACGCGTTGACCCGCTCGTAGATCTCCAGGCCCCACGGCACGGTGGTCTCCCGGCCGTAGAGCTCCTGGTTGAAGTAGTTGCCGATCCGGCCGATCGCCTGTGCCAGCAGCACCGCCGGGGCCAGCGCGTCACCGAAGGCGGGCAGCGGGATGCCCCGCCGTCGGCAGCCGATCCAGGCGCCGACACCGCCGAGCAGCACCGCGCCCCAGATGCCCAGGCCGCCCTGCCAGATCTTCAGCGCGTCGACCGGGTCGCCGCCCGCACCGAAGTAGGTGCTCCAGTCCGTCAGCACGTGGTAGAGCCGACCGCCGACCAGCCCGAACGGCACCGCCCAGATCGCGATGTCGAGGACCGTTCCCGGCTCGCCGCCGCGGGCGATCCAGCGCCGCTCGCCCCAGTACAGGGCGACGACGATGCCCGCGATGATGAAGAGCGCGTAGGCCCGCAGCGGCACCGGGCCCAGCTCCCACACCCCCTGCGGCGGACTCGGAATGTAGGCGAGCAGGTCGACGGTGGAAGTCACGACGCCACGGTAGCCGAACGGACGCCGGCGGCGAGCTCCTCAGTGATCGCGCGCAGCGCCTCGGGACCCTGCGCAACGGCCGTGACCAGCGCGGAGCCGACGATCACGGCATCCGCGTAGGCGCCGATCTCGGCGGCCTGGGCACCGGAGCGGACGCCAAGTCCGACACCGACCGGGATGTCCGAGTGCTCGCGCACCCGGGCCACCAACTCGGGCGCCATGTTGGACACCGCGGCACGGGCGCCGGTGACGCCCATGGTCGAGGTCGCGTAGACGAAGCCGCGGCAGGAGTCGACGGTCATCGCGAGGCGCTCGGCGGTCGACGACGGGGCGACGAGGAAGATCCGGTCCAGGCCGTGCTTGTCCGAGGCCGCGATCCAGTCGGCGGCCTCGTCCGGGATCAGGTCCGGGGTGATGATGCCGAGTCCGCCCGCGGCCGCGAGGTCGCGGGCGAAGTTGTCGACGCCGTACTTGAGCACGAGGTTCCAGTACGTCATGACGACGGCCTTGCCGCCCGCCTTGGAGATGGCCTCGACGACGGTGAACACGTCACGCACCCGGAAGCCGGCGGCGAGCGCCTCGGCGGCGGCCTCCTGGATGGTCGGACCGTCCATCACCGGGTCGCTGTACGGGAGGCCGACCTCGATCAGGTCGCAGCCCGCCGCGACGAGCGTCTCGACGGCCTCGATCGACCGGGGCAGGTCGGGGTAGCCGGCGGGCAGGTAGCCGACCAGCGCGGCCCGGTTCTCGGCCCGGCACTGGGCGAAGAGGTCTCCGAGCTTGGACTGCTGCGCACTCACTTCGTCTGCCCATCCTTGTTGGAGTCGGTGTCGTCGTCGAAGAGGCCGAACCACTTGGCGGCGGTGTCGACGTCCTTGTCGCCGCGGCCGGAGATGTTGACCAGCACGATGGCGCCCTCCCCCAGCTCCTGGCCGAGCTTGAGCGCGCCCGCGAGCGCGTGCGCGGACTCGATCGCGGGGATGATGCCCTCCCGGCGGCTGAGCAGCGCGAGGGCGTCCATCGCCTCGGTGTCGGTGATCGACCGGTACTCGGCGCGGCCGATGTCGTTGAGGTGCGAGTGCTCCGGGCCGACACCCGGGTAGTCCAGGCCGGCGGAGATCGAGTGCGACTCGATGGTCTGGCCGTCCTCGTCCTGCAGCAGGTAGGAGTAGGCGCCGTGCAGGGCGCCCGGGGTGCCGCCGCCGATGGTCGCGGCGTGCCTGCCGGTCTCGACGCCGTCACCGCCCGCCTCGAAGCCGACGAGCCGCACCGACGGGTCGTCGATGAAGGCGTGGAAGATGCCGATGGCGTTGGAGCCGCCGCCGACGCAGGCCGCGATCGCGTCGGGCAGCCGGCCGGTGTGCGCCAGCACCTGGGCCCGCGCCTCGAGGCCGATGATCCGCTGGAAGTCGCGCACCATGGTCGGGAACGGGTGCGGGCCCGCGGCGGTGCCGAAGCAGTAGTAGGTGTTGTGCGCGTTGGTGACCCAGTCGCGCAGCGCCTCGTTGATGGCGTCCTTGAGGGTCGCCGAGCCGGTGACCGCGGGGATCACCTCGGCGCCGAGCAGGCGCATCCGCGCGACGTTCAGCGCCTGCCGCTTGGTGTCGACCTCGCCCATGTAGACGACGCACTCGAGGCCGAGCAGCGCGCAGGCGGTCGCGGTGGCGACGCCGTGCTGGCCGGCGCCGGTCTCCGCGATGACGCGGGTCTTGCCCATCCGCTTGGCGAGCAGCGCCTGGCCGAGGACGTTGTTGATCTTGTGGGAACCGGTGTGGTTCAGGTCTTCCCGCTTGAGCAGCAGGCGGGCGCCGCCCGCGAACTCGCTGAGCCGGGTGGCCTCGTAGACCGGCGACGGACGTCCGGTGTAGTCCCGCTGCAGGCGGTCGAGCTCGGCAAGGAAGGCGTCGTCGCCGCGCGCCTTGTCGTACTCGGCGGTGACCTCCTCGATCACCGCCATCAGCGCCTCGGGGACGTAGCGCCCGCCGTAGACACCGAAGTGACCGCCCGCGTCGGGCTCGTGCGCGCTGCGCTCGGTCACCCCCTCGCTCATGCGGGGAAGGCCTCGGCCCTTGGCGGAAAGTACGGGATCGTCTGCAGTCACCCGTCCAGTCTGCCCCAACGGTGACCTCGGACTCATTCCGGGTCCGCAGGTCACCGGGGTCGGGTCAGCGTGCCGGCTTGGGGCAGGACGGGTGCGCCCCGGCGGCCACCAGGTCCTTGACGGCGGTGCGCGGATCCCCGCTGGTCACCAGGCCCTCGCCGACGAGAACCGCGTCGGCGCCGGCGCCGGCGTACGCCAGCAGGTCGGCGGTGTTCCGCACGCCGGACTCGGCGATCTTGATGACGTTGCTCGGCAGCCCGGGACCGATCCGGCCGAACGTGTCCCGGTCGACCTCGAGAGTCTTGAGGTTGCGCGCGTTGATGCCGATGACGGTGGCGCCGGCCTCGAGGGCACGGTCCGCCTCCTGCTCGGTGTGCACCTCCACGAGCGCGGTCATGCCGAGCGACTCGGTGCGGTCCAGCAGCGAGGCCAGCACCTGCTGCTCGAGCGCTGCGACGATCAGCAGGATCACGTCCGCGCCGTGTGCCCGCGCCTCGTGGATCTGGTACGGCCCGACGATGAAGTCCTTGCGCAGCACCGGGATGCTGACGGCCTTGCGGACGGCGTCCAGGTCGGCGAGCGAGCCCTTGAAGCGGCGCTCCTCGGTGAGCACGCTGATCACCCGCGCGCCGCCCTGTTCGTAGGCGAGGGCGAGTTCGGCGGGGTCCGGAATGCCGGACAGCTCACCCTTTGACGGGCTCGCGCGCTTGACCTCGGCGATCACGGCGATCCCCGGGGTCCGCAGCGCGGCGGCCGCGTCGAGCGCTGCGGGAGCAGCGGCGGCCGCGGCCTTGACCGCGGCAAAGTCGAGTACGGCTTCGCGGGCTGCCACGTCGGCACGCACCCCGTCGAGAATCGAATCGAGAACAGTCATCTTGTCCCGAGTCCTTTCTGGGCAGACCGACGATGTGAGGTAACTCATCGGATTTGGCAAGACTAGATGGCCGCCACGTCTTGACTAACGGCGGGTCGTCGGGTCGTCTGGACGATTGTCCAAATCGTCGGCGCCCGGTTGGTCGTCCTCGGTCGGGTCCTCGCCCGCATCGAGCGCGTCCCAGATCACCCGCTGACTGGGCGGTTCGGCGTCGGCCGCGCGCCGGGTCGCCTCCTCGCGGCGGGCCGCAGGCGCGCTGTAACGCGAGGACAGCCCCTTGCTGGCCCCGGCCTTGCGGATCAGGCCCACCGCGGCGACCAGCGCCAGGACGGCGCCGACCACGACCAGCAGCGCCGGCAGTGGGTACGACGTCGCCCCGAGCACCTCCGCGCGACCCGGCAGGTCGGCGAGCCGGCCGGCCCGCTCCGCATCCGCTCCCCCGACCAGCAGGGACACCGCAGGCACCACGGCCACCACCGCGACGAGGGCCACCAGCAGGCCCACCACCCGCAGCGCCCAGCCGCGGACCGCGAACGACGCGGCGATGGCGGCCAGCAGGGTCAACGCCAGCGGCGTGGTCGCCGCGGCCCAGGTGGCGCCGTTCAGTGCGGTGCTGCGGGCGTCGCCGAGACCGTCCTGCGAGTCCACCCGCACCCACGTCATCCGCGAGGACGCCCACAGGCACAGCGCGGCGACGGCCAGCAGCAGCACCGGCAGCGCCGCCGACGCGCCGGACCCGCGCCGGGCCGGTTCGGTGGCGACCGGGTCAGTCATCGCGTTCTCCGTCAAGCGCGGCGAGGGTTCCCGCCGCGGCGATGGCGCTGAGCACGGCCATCGCCTTGTTCCGCGCCTCGGTGTCCTCGTAGACCGGGTCCGAGTCCGCGACGATCCCGGCGCCGGCCTGCACGTACGCGGTGCCGTCCTTGACCAGTGCGGAACGGATCGCGATCGCGGTGTCGGCGTCGCCTGCGAAGTCGAGGTAGCCGACGATGCCTCCGTAGATGCCTCGCCTGGTCGGCTCGAGCTCGTCGATCAGCTCCATCGCCCGGACCTTCGGGGCGCCGGAGAGGGTGCCGGCCGGGAAGCAGGCGGTGACCGCGTCGAGCGCGTGCTTGCCCTCGGAGAGCCGGCCGGTGACCGTGGAGACCAGGTGCATCACGTGGCTGTAGCGCTCGACGTGCCGGTAGTCGTGCACCTTGACGGTGCCCGGCTCGCACACCCGGCCGAGGTCGTTGCGGCCGAGGTCCACCAGCATCAGGTGCTCGGAGTTCTCCTTCTCGTCGGCCAGCAGGTCCTTCTCGAGCAGCACGTCGTCCTCCTCGGTCTCGCCGCGCCAGCGGGTCCCCGCGATCGGGTGCGTGGTCGCGACGCCCTCCTTGACCGTGACCAGTGACTCCGGGCTGGACCCGACGATGGTGAAGGCGGTGCCGCCGTCGCCGTCCGGGACGTTGACCAGGTACATGTACGGGCTCGGGTTGGACGCGCGGAGCATCCGGTAGATGTCGAACGGGCGCGCGTCGGTGTCCATCTCGAAGCGCTGCGAGAGCACCACCTGGAACGCCTCGCCCGCCTCGATCTCGCCGATCAACCGTCGCACGTCCGCCCCGAAGCTCTCGGTGGTGCGCTGGCGGCGGTAGTCCGGGGCCGGCTTGCTGAAGGTGGCGACTGTGGACGGCGCAGGCGCGCTCAGCGCCCGGGTCATCTCGTCGAGCCGGGCGACGGCGTCGTCGTAGGCCTCGTCGACGCGGTCGTCCGTGCCGTCCCAGTTGACCGCGTTGGCGATCAGGATGATGGCGCCCTCGTGGTGGTCGACGGCGGCCAGGTCTGTGGCCAGCAGCATCACCATCTCGGGGACCTGCAGGTCGTCGACCGCGTGGCTGGGCAGCCGCTCGATCCGCCGGACGATGTCGTAGCCCATGAA
This sequence comes from Rhodococcus kronopolitis, assembly GCF_042654025.1. Lineage (NCBI taxonomy): Bacteria > Bacillati > Actinomycetota > Actinomycetes > Mycobacteriales > Nocardiaceae > Rhodococcus > Rhodococcus kronopolitis. Next base: position 108,419 of record NZ_JBHSFO010000010.1, read on the forward strand.
CCCGACCATGCCGCCGGTCAGCGGCGGCAGGCCCGGAAGCCGTTCACTGCGAAGCAGTTCCAAGGTCTGTCCGAGCGCGACGATCGGGTCGCCGCCCGAGGGGGCGCCGGCCGGGACGTTGCCCTGCCAGCCGGCCTCGCCGTCGACCACGGTCAGCGCGGCGGGGCTGCCCGCGCCGATGAACGACCATCGGGACCAGGACCTGCCGTTCTCGGCGGACTCGAACAGGAAGGTGCCGGGCCGGTCCGCGGCCAGCTTGCGGTACGCCGAGAGCGGTGTCTCGGAGTCCGCCAACACCTTTCGGGTGACCGGCACCACACGGTGTTCGGCCGCGAGGGCGCGGAACTGATCCCTGGTCGTGGTGGAATCGTCCGCGCCGACGACGGCGGCTGCGGAGGGGACGGTGGTTGGCTCGCCGGGCATGCCGCCCATCATCCCAGGAGCGGAGCCCGCGGAGCGACTCAGGTGTCCCAGGAGCGGAGCCCGCGGAGCGACTCAGGTGTCCCAGGAGCGGAGCCCGCGGAGCGACTCAGGTGTCCCAGGAGCGGAGCCCGCGGAGCGACCGGGGCGGGCGGGAACGGTGCTACAGGGTGGCGCGGTCCATCGGCCGGGGCAGGGGCTCGAGCGCCCCGGCCTCCCGTATCCGCCGGTACACCCGCACCACCTCGTCGACGTCCCCCTCGACCGCCACCAGCGCGCCGCCGCCGAACCGCCGGACGGTCGCCCCCAGGTCCTCGGGCAGGCGGCCCGCGCGGCCCGGGGACAGGTAGGCGTGTCGGCCGATGCAGGGGTCGCCGACGGCGAGGTCGGCGTCGTCCTCGAGGGCGTCGAGGATGTCGTCGTCGGTGACGTCGCCGAAGTCCGGTTCCCACACCCGCACGAGCATCGCGAGGAGTTCGGCCTCGGGGACCGCCGCGTCGTCGGGCGCGGCGATCGTCGCCACCAGCGACTGCAGCAGGTACTCGGGGGCGCCGCCGGCGAGACCGCTGATCTCGACGTCCCAGCCCGGCGCACCGGTGGCGGCGACCCTCAGTGCGTCGCCGATGACGTCGGACCAGTCCGCGTCCGCGCGGGCGGCGACGAGGACCCCGCGCAGCGAGTCCCGGTCACCAGTCAGGTCGGTGGGCGGGCCCGAGGGCCGGATCTGCTGCCACGACCGTTCGCGGCCCGGCCCCGGCGCGTCGAGCAGCGCGTCGAACCCGCCCAGGGTGGCGCGCCAGCGGGCTGCGACCGCCTCGACCGGTTCGGGCCGCGGCCCCCAGAACACCCGCACGAGCCGCCGCATCCGCTCCCCTGTCCGGCCCTGCGCCCGAGAACCCCTGCCGCACAGTATTGGACGCCGCGGGCGCACGCGTAGCCTCGGCGGTATGCAGACCGGACAGCAGGTACCCGACTTCGCCCTCCCCGACCAGGACGGGACGGTGCGCGCGCTCAGCGAACTGGTCGCCGACGGCCCGCTGGTGCTGTTCTTCTATCCGGCCGCGAACACCCCGGGGTGCACCGCGGAGGCCTGCCACTTCCGTGACCTGGCCGCCGAGTTCGCCGCGGTAGGGGCGTCGCGGGCAGGCATCAGCGTCGACGCGGTGGCCAAGCAGGCGTCGTTCGCCGCCGCGAGGTCCTTCGACTACCCGCTGCTGTCCGACGAGGCGGGCAAGGTCGCGGAGCAGTTCGGGGTGCGGCGCGGGCTGCTGGCGAAGCTGTCGCCGGTCAAGCGCACCACCTTCGTCATCGACACCGACCGCACGGTGCTGAAGGTGATCGCCAGCGAGGTGCGCATGAATGCCCACGCCGACCAGGCGCTGGAGTTCCTCCGCACCAGGCGCTGACGCGCTGCCGCCTAGGCCACCTGGAGCGACCGCTTCGCCAGGCCCATCCAGAAGCCGTCGATCACCTGAGCAGGCACCTGCTCGGGGTTGCTCGACGCCCCGAGGGTGACGAACAGCGGCGCGAAGTGCTCGATGGTCGGGTGCGCGTACGGCATCCCCGGCGCCTTCGCCCTGAAGTCGATGAGTGCGTCGACGTCGGCCGCGGCGAGGCGTTCGCTCGCCCACGCGTCGAACTCCGCGGACCAGCCCGGCGCCTGCGCGTTCGGCGTCCAGTCCCGCAGGAACGGCAGGCCGTGGGTGGTGAAGCCCGAGCCGACGATCAGCACGCCCTGCTCGCGCAGCGGCCGCAGCCGCTCGCCGAGGTGCAGCAGTCGCACCGGGTCGAGGGTGGGCATGGAGATCTGCAGGACCGGGATGTCGGCGTCGGGGTACATGACGGTGAGTGGGACGTAGGCGCCGTGGTCGAGCCCGCGGCCCGGCTGCTCGGCGACGGGCTCGTTGTCGGGCATCAGCGCGGCGACCTGACGGGCCAGCTCCGGCGCACCGGGCGAGCGGTAGGTGACCCGGTAGTACTTGGGGTCGAAACCGCCGAAGTCGTAGGTGAGCGGCGTCCCGGTGACGGTCGAGCCGATGGTGAGCGGCGCCGCCTCCCAGTGCGCCGACACCACGAGGATGGCCGTCGGGCGGGGCAGGTCCGACGCCCAGGCGCCGAGCTGCGAGACCCACAGCGCGTCGTCGACGAGCGGGGGTGCACCATGGCTGAGGTAGAGCGCCGGCATTGCGAGGTCCGTCATGTGGACTCCTTCGACTCACAGCTCCCAAGCTTGAAGCTTCAACTATAATAGTCGTCAACGTCGACACACCACAAATATTCCGACACCCGACAGAGTTTCCGAAGGAAGTGGCAAGGCCACCCGTGGCGAAGGAGCCGCATGTCTACCCCCGACCCCCGCTGGCTCTCCGCCGAGCAGCAGGCCGCCTGGCGCGAGCTGGTGAACGTGATGACCCGGATGCCCGCGGCGCTGGACACCCAGCTACAGCGCGACTCCGGCCTCACCCACTTCGAGTACTTCACGCTCTCCGCCCTCTCGGAAGCACCCGAGCGTCGCCTGCAGCTCAGCGTCCTGGCCGAGCGCGCCAACGCATCGCTCTCGCGGCTCTCCCATGTGGTCACCAAGCTGGAGAAGGCCGGATGGGTGCGCCGCGAGAGCATCGTCGGCGCCCGCGGGTCACTCGCCGTGCTCACCGACGCCGGGTACGACAAGGTGGTCGAGGCGGCGCCCGGCCACGTGTCGACCGTGCAGGCACTGCTCTTCGACGGACTCGACGACGCTCAGGTACGTGATTTACTCGCGCTGGGGACCGCGATGGTCACCCAGCTCGACAAGGGCATCGCCGGCGGTGCCGGCAGGGCCTGAGTCAGCCGAGCGGCACGCCGCCGACGCCCCAGTTCTCCCGCGGCACGTCGGTGAGCGTGACCCACACCTGGGCCGGGTTCTTCCCGGTGGCCTCGGCGTACGCCTTGGTGACGGCCTCGATGGTGGCGCGCTTCTGCTCGGCGGTCAGGCCCGGCGTCTGGCTGATCTGAATCAGTGGCATAGGAAGAACTGTGCCACAGTCCTATTCGGCGCTTGGCGCTCCGGATGCGGTTCGCCGCCGCGACGGTGACCACTACCCCGCTCAGCGCTCCGACCTCGTTGCGGAACTGGTGATTCTCGCGAGCCAGACGCTGTACAACGGCCACGACAGCCTCGATATCGCGGGGGATTCAACGAGCCTCATCAGTATTGAGAGCTCTTTTCGTAGCGTCGAACAGTGTTCGGTGAACGACCGTTATTGAACGGCAAGTATCCGGTCCCGTGGCGCTCGTGAGTGAAGCGGCTCAACGATGCTCAAACCAGGCGAGGATGGCTTTCACTCGCCGGTTGTCCTGGTCAGGTGAGAAACCAAGCTTGAGGAAGACGTTGGATACGTGCTTGCTGACCGCGGCACCAGAGAGGCAGAGTTCCCCAGAAATCTCCGTGTTCGAGTGCCCTTCGGCCATGAGCATCAGCACCTCGCGCTCTCGCTCCGTGAGACGCGACAGTGGACTGTGTTGCTTGTCGAATCCGGTGGCATGTTTGACGACTTCGGGGTCGATGACTACACCTCCACCGGCAACGGTGTCGAGTGCACGGAGGAAGTCTGTAACGCGCCCGACCTTCTCCTTGAGGAGATATCCGACCCCGCCGTCTGCTCCTGGCCCGCTGAGGAGCTCGCGCACGTAGGGGCCGACCACGTAGGCAGAGAGAATCAGCATCGGCAAGTCTCGGTACCGTGACCGCAATGCAAGCGCCGCCCGCAACCCGTCGTCGGTGTTGCATGGGGGCATGCGTACATCAGTGATCACAATGTCGGGCGGATTGCCCGTGCGCATGAGCTCGTCAATCACTGCAACAAGCTCGGTGGCGTCCTCACACTCGCGTGTCACTTCGTGGCCGTTTGCGGTAAGGATTTCGCGAATCCCTGCGCGCATCAGTGCTGCATCATCGGCCAGAACGACCCTCATGCGCCTAATTCCTGTCTGGTTGCGTCGTGCGTCACCAGGGTGGTTCAGATGGCACAGTTGCCGCGACAATCGTACCTTTACCGGGTGGGCTGGTAATTTCGAGCTTCCCTCCCACGCTTCGGACGCGTTCCATCAGACCAGCAAGTCCCGTTCCGGCACCGGCTTCGGCACCCCCTTTGCCTGTGTCTACTACGCGAAGCTGAACGCCGGTGTGGTCGTAGCGGAGTTCGATCACGGCCTGGCCCGTGCCAGCATGCTTGACGATGTTTGTCAGTGCTTCGGAGATTGTGAAGTAAGCGGCAGCGGCAGCGGGATCGGAGAGTAAGGAATCGTCACCTGACGAGTCGAGCGCGATGCGCAGCGGCGACCGTGCGGCGAGTTCACCCACCGCAGCGGTGAGACCCAGGTCGGACAGCTCCCGGGGGTGGATGTCACGCACCGTCTGCCGGAGCCTTGCGAGAGCCTGCTCGGCGTGTTCTCGTGCTTGCGTCGCCTGACCCACCAATGAGGACGCCCCGTTTGACGTAGCCGCCGCCTCGAGCATTCCCAAGCGCATGATCACGGCCACCAACTCTTGTTGGGCGCCGTCGTGCAGGTCTCGTTCAATACGCTGGCGCTCGAGCTCGAATGCACGGGTGAGCGATGCCCGACTGCTGCGCAGCTCATCGACTTTGGCAATAAGATCAGGATCCTGCTCGCGGGAGAAAGCCTTTTGCAGGGCATCACGCAGAAGTGAGATGCTCATCAGGAGCGCAACTGCCGCAACCACAATGACCATTCCTGCGGGGACTGCAAGAATCGCGTGCGTCAGCGATTGCGGAATGAACGGGCCCATTTGTGCCGCAATGCCGAACGACCAGAAGACCGGCTCGAAAATGAGCACCAGACCGCCGGCAAAACCCCAAAAACTGATCCACAATGACATACCGCTCAGGACGATCGCGCATAGGAAAACCGGCACGTCGGTGCTCCAAAGAGAACGCGTACGCAGGCGGTTCATCACCCATGAGCGCCAAGTAGCGGTGGACGGCTTCAGCGGAAGGCTCTTTCCGCCACAGATCTGGGCTCTGAGCCGGTCGAGTTCTGCAACAACGGCCGCAGAAGCAGGCAGCACGAGAATACTGATCAGCAGGAAAGGGAAGGCGATTGCGGCCGGCACCTCGGTCAGCACTCGACGGCCGACACGGAGTCCGGACACCCCGCCATGCTATCTCGCCGCCCCGGCGCCAAAGGTAGAGTCAGCTCTACCAGTGGGCCGCCCAGTTCGGTACTCCGCACTACTGCGCGTTGCGACGAACGCTGGTGAAGTGGTTACATGCCACGCGACTTTGAGCCCGAGCCATGCATCCGCCTTCGCGACGTCCGCATGGACTTTCCGGTGCCGGGGCGCAAGCGTGAGACAGTGCAGGTCCTACACGGAATCACTCTCGACATTCCCGACGGGCGTTTGACCGCCATCGTCGGCCCGTCTGGTTCGGGGAAGTCGACCACGCTGCTGTGCGCGGCGGGGCTGGAACGGGCCACCGCAGGGTCGATTGAGGTTCTGGGCACCGACATGCTCGCGTTGAACGCGCGTCAACAAGCAGCCTTTCGCAGCGAGAACATTGGCTTCGTCTTCCAGGAGTACAACCTCCTGAGCTCACTCACGGTCGAAGACAACATCGCACTGCCCGCGCGCCTCGCTGGGCGCAGGATCCCGCGCAAAACGGTCGTTGACACGATGACGCGTCTTGGCATCGCCGAGCATGCTCGCAAACGCCCCGAGAGTCTTTCCGGCGGCGAGCGTCAACGCGTTGCCATCGCCCGGGTGGTCGCAAACCAGCCCCGCATCGTTTTCGCCGACGAACCGACTGGGGCTCTGGACATCCGCTCCGGAAACGTGGTGCTCGACTGGCTACAGGCGCTCCCAGCGCAGGGAACCACCGTACTGATGGTCACGCACGATCCCCACGCAGCCGCCCGCGCAGACAACGTCATCGTCCTGGGCTCCGGCCTGGTGCACCGGATCATTCCCGGCGGTGACGCGCGTGCGGTCAGCGATGCCGTGCTCGCTGCGCAGTCGGCTGACGAAGAATCCGAGCTGGAATCATGATGCGTCTCGTGCTGGCCGATATCCGCATGCAGGTGCGAATGTGGTCGTGGGGGCTACTCGCAGCAGCCGTCGGAGCGGCCTGCTCTGCGGGTTCGGTGATCGCCATGTTCACGGCCATGTCAGCCGCCGGCGCTGTTGGTGACTCCGACATGGTGTCGGCATCGATTGCACTCGGTGGCAACATCGTGTTCTTCACCGTGCTCTCCACAACAGGGATCGTCGCATCCATTGCCGGGCTCACGCTCACCGCACAGCAGCGAGAACACGCCCTCTGGCTGATCCTCGGGATCCCACGTCGCCGAGTACGCACGATCCTGCGGGTGGAACTTCTCGCACTCGGACTCGCTGCGGGGATCATCGCGATTCCGTTTGCGTTGCTTGCTGCCAACATCTCACTCACGCAGTGGGCAACGACCGGACTGAACCTGCATGGAGCTACGGCCACGTTCGAGCCATGGCATGCCGGGGCGGCCGTGTTGAGTGGGACAGTGCCATGCATTCTGGGAGGCTGGGGCGTTACCTCCCGTATTGCGAAGATGCCGGAGATGCGGGCTTTCCGCGAAGCGGCGAACCCTGCGGCCCGTCTGGGTGTCGGACGCATCGTGTTGGCGTTCTGCCTGTTCGCCGGGGTCGTCGGCATGTGGATCCCGGGCTTGCTCCTCGATCTCGACGGAGGCCTGCCGCAGCGCACCGCCTTCGTGTTCGCAGGCAACCTGTTCCTGATCTGCTTGCTGCTGCTCATGGGGCCATGGGTGTTGACGCCGCTGATGCGAGGGTGGACTTCGCTGGTGCCCGCGCGCGGCGTTGCATGGCACTTGGCCGTGCAAGCGTGCAGAACTCGTGCAGCGCGAAGTGTCACCACGATCCTGCCGTTCGCGCTCACGATGTCCTTCGTGGGGCTGTTCATGGTGATGGGAAACGTGATGCCCGGCAGTTCCGCAGGCATCGACGACGTCCTCGTCGTGCTGGGTTGGGTGTTCGTGGTCGCCTGGGTGGGTGGCCTCGCCGTGATCGCCCTGGTCGGCACGGAACGACGGCGAGATTCGGCACTCATCACCGTCGCAGGTGCGCGCCCGGGCATGGTTTCACGCTCGACCATGTACGAAGGCGTGATCTACGCAGGAACGGCAATCGTCTTCGGTGCCATCACCTTCGCGATCGCCGCAGTCACCATCTCGATGGCAGCGAAGATCAGTCTCGCCGAAATGGTTCCCGGAATCCCATGGGCCACGCTTGGCGGACTCGCCCTGGTCACACTCATCACTCCAGTCCTAGCTCTCGCCGCGCAGGCGTACGCCGCCTCTCGCTCACATCTCACGCGAGTACTTCGCAGCTAGCTCACCCGCTGGACCCCAAGCCATGCATTCAAGTTCCATCCCCCGATACGGAGAATCTCGTGAAAACCCAGACCCGCAATACGCTCGCTGCCGGAAGCCTCCTCGCCTTCGCTCTCCTCGCTACTGGGTGTTCGAGTGGTAGCGGAGGGGGTGCGGACTTCTCGGATGCCGAAACGGTGTCGCAGGCCTTCCCCTACAGTGGTCAATCGCTCACCATCGACACAGGAACCGCAGACCTCGTCCTCGTCTCCGGCGGCAGCGATGAGGTGAAGATCGATCGTCAGATCGCAGGAACAGCGAACGGTGAGAGCCCGGAAGCGACGGGAACTCTCAACGGGGACACACTGAACCTCTCGGTGGACTGCAACGGGCTCGCGATCGGCTGCAAGGGCAGGTTCACCGTTACCGTGCCCGACGGCGTCGCTGTGGTCGCGCAGAACAAGAACAGCCTGATCAAAGCCAGCGACTTCAGCGCCGACCTCACGGTCAGCGCCGCCAACGGACAAGCTGATCTCGCGCAGCTCAGCAGCTCGACCCTGACCCTGACCGGCAGGGACATGGACGTCAACGGCGCAGGGCTGTCCGCGAAGACCGTCACCACCGACACCCGAAATGGCGACATTGACCTGACGTTCTCCGACGCTCCCGACCGTGTAGAGGTCAACAGCAATGACGGCAACGTCAGCCTCGCGCTGCCCGACACCGAGTATCGCGTGGAAGTCAGCACCAAGAAAGGCAACGACGACGTGAGTGTGCCCAGGTCTGATTCCAGCAGTCACATCATCTCCGTCACAACCCGCAACGGCGACGTCGCCATCATTCCTGCTTCCTAGCGCATCGCGGATGGCGTGCTCGAGGCGCTGGACGGCAGCAGTGCTTCAAAGGCGGTGACCTGTCGCCCTTCGTTCAGCCGCGCGTCGCGGAGAATTGCGAGCCTCCTGACGCAGAATTCGATACCGTAGCCAACTGCAACACGTTCTAGTTTCGCGCGGGAAAGCAACAACGCAGAGGAGCGTCATGGCCTACTTCGAATGCAGAGACGACGAATTCCATCCACTCCCCTTCTCCCAAAGTCAGTGGTCCCCAGACTCGATCAACGGATCAGCACTCGCGGGGTTGACCGCTCACGCGGTGGAATCAGCCTGCAGCGCCGCCGAGTACCGCCCGGCGAAGTTCACCCTGGACATCTTCCGGCAGCCGACGTTTGCCCCATTACAGACCGAGACGACGGTGGTCCGAGAGGGACGCAGCATCCGCATCGCCGACGTCGTCGTACGACAGGGCGACCGCACCGTTGCCCGAGCATCCATGGTGTCGATCCGACCTACACAGGATCCGCCGGGTTCGCGGTGGCACCCAGAAGGTGGGTCGATGACCCCGCCCGATCAACTCATCGAGGCACTACCCAACCCAGGCATTCTGTGGGGCAGCGACGAGCACCCCGACCGGTGGAGCTTCGCGATGCCAGAACACCAGAACGCCGGCAGGAAGCGCTTGTGGTTCGACCAACCGCAGGTCATCTCCGGGATGGACAACACCCCGTTCGTTCGTGCCGCCATGGTCGGCGAGCTGACCAACACCCTGACCAGCTGGAGTGATCGCGGAATCGGCTTCATCAACCACGACGTGACGATTCTCCTGTCGCGCCTGCCGATCAGCCCGGTCGTCGGGATCGAGGCCGACAACCACGTCGCCCACAGTGGCATCGCTGCCGGAGCGGCGACGATGTGGGATCGGCACGGCCGGTTCGGGATCAGTCTGGTCGGCTCCGTCGCCCACGTGGCCGGCAGTCTGAACTCCGCGAGCGGGCCCGAACAATGGGCTGAAGCCGACCGCTCCTACCAACCCGACTTCGACTCGACTGACCAGCCACGAACTGGCCGTGGTCCTTGGCGCTCAGATCACACCAACGAGGACCAGTACGAGTAGAAGCGCTGGATCACCAGTCCGGCCAGGACGAGCGCCCACACCGTCACCGGCAGCACGTGGTTTCCACTGGCGGTCAGCGCCTCCGCCCGCACGGGGCGCCCGAACTCGCCGTTGCGCAGGTTGCGGAGGGTGACGTACCAGAAGACCGGCACGGTCACCGCCCACACCACCATGCAGTACGGACACAGGGCGCCGATGACGTAGAGGCTCTGCACGATCAGCCAGTGCACGAACACGACCGCCGCGCTCACCCCGACCTGCAGGCCCATCCAGTACCAGCGGGCGAAGCGGGCACCGGCGAGCAGCCCGGCGCCCGTGGCCGCGACCACCGAGAACCCGGCGATGCCGAGCAGCGAGTTGGGGAACCCGAACACCGACGCCTGCGCGGTCTCCATCACGGAGCCGCAGTTCAGGACCGGGTTCAGGCTGCAGGTCGGGATGTAGCCCGGGTCCGCGACGAGCGCGAGCTTCTCGACGGTGAGAACGAACGAGGCGAGCGCCCCGACGAGGCCGCCGATCAGCAGCAGCCAGGGCAACGACCGCTCGAACGGTGCACCGTCACCCGGATCGGCGACGGTGGGCGCCTCAGCCGAGCGCGGCGTCGAGCGCATCGACGAGATCCTGGTGGTACGAGGCGTCGACCCGCTGGCCGTCGACGAAGAAGGTCGGGGTGCCCCGCACCCCGAGCGCCTCGCCGTCGGCGACGTCGGCGGCGACCCGTGCCGCCGTCGCCGGGTCGGCGTAGGCGGCGTCGAAGGCCGCCAGGTCGAGCCCGAGGTCGGCGGCGAAGCCCCGGAAGACGTCGTCCTTCGGGATCCGCTGCTCGCCCCACTGCGCCTGCGTCTCGAACATCCGCCGGTACATCTGCTCGAACCGTCCCTGCTGGGCGGCTGCCTCCACGGCCCGCGCCGCGCGCTCGCCGTTGAAGTGACCGGGCATCGGGAAGTAGCGCACCACGAAGCTCACCCGGTCGCCGTACTCGGCGCGCAGCTCCTCGATCGAGGAGTGCGCCGCCCCGCAGGCCTCGCACTCGAAGTCGAGGAACTCCACGAACGTCACGCTGCCGTCCGGCGCGGAGGAGAGCCGGTGGCTGTCCGGACGCACCAGCACCGTTGCGTCGACACCACCGCCGGCACTGTCCTCGCCTTCGGCGCCCGAGCGGCCGAAGAACAGCAGCGACGCGACGCCCAGGACGAAGACCACGACCAACGCCAGCGAGATCCTCACACCGCGGGTCATCGGCCCACCTGTGACGTCGAGATCGGCGAAACAGACAAACGAGGCGCAGCAGGCATGGGCGCCATGCTAGCGACCACAGCGTGGCGCGACGCACCCGGGCCGACGGCGACGGTCAACCCATCCGCGCGCGCCTGCCGCCGTGCGGGCAACATCCTCACGGCTTCCCCGCGGTCGCCCGCAGGACCCTGAGCAGCTGCGTCGCGTACTCCGGGTCGACCCGGTGCCCGCCGTCGGCGGCGACGATGTTCCCGCGGTCCAGCTTCGCGTCCCACCAGTCCCGCAGGAACCCGTCCGCGAACCCTCCGGTGCGGAATCCGTACGGGTCGGCGACGAACGAGGTGGTGATCATGAGAGCGAAGCAGGGCCGCGCGTAATCGTCCTGGCCCTCGGCCCGGTTCGCGAAGTCCTCGAACGACGTGGCGGTCGCCAGGTGTGAGTACAACAAGAACAGGACGTCGTACATCAGCCACGAGTCCCCGTCCGCGTGGAGCGCGAAGAATCCCTTGGCCACGACAATCCGCTCGGCCAGAGCACGGATCAGCCCCTCGCCGTCCGGCAGACCCGCTGCCCCCAGGGCGCGGTGGAGGATCGGCGAGAAAGTGCCGTTCCGCACCGTCGCGAGATCGGCCCGCAACGTCTCCTCGGCGTCGTCGAACTCGTCCTCACCCACCAGGCCGCAGACGAAGGACGCGAAGTCGGGCGCGACCACGGTGATGCGGAAGTCGGCCTCCTGGTCGACGTGCACTACCCGGGGTTCGCCGAGCGGACCGCAGGCCCGGTAGTCGAGCATGATCTGCTCGTGCCCGGCACTCGGGGTGTCGGCGATGCCGACACCGATGTCCGGGTATCCCCACTCGTCCCGCAGGAACGTCGAGCCGAGCTCCCCGCACAGCGACCAGGTCGCGGTGCGGCCGATCGCGTACAGGCCGCTGATCTGGATGTGGTCCTCGGCCCAGCTCGTCGACCTGTCCGTCGGAAAGCAGGGTCGCTCGACCAGTCCCCCGTTGTGAATCCGGGCCAACTCCACGTAGGAGTCCGGGAGCCGGTACCCCCCGAGCTCCTCCTCGATCGACGCGATCAGCTCGTCGGTCGGCGCAGCTTCGACGTAGTTCTCCCGCGAGTATTCGCCGTCGTCCCCGAAGCCCGCGAGGTCCACGCCGTCGAAATGCCCTGTGGCGCGCATGGACCCGTCAGCCAGACGGCAGATCGGTTCGACGGGACCGACGTTCTCCACAGTCGCGGGTGCGAGTGCCGCCGCCTCGTCCGTCAGGGGCGGGCGAGCAGGATGTCGGTGTCGAAGCAGGTGTGCGTGCCGGTGTGGCAGGCCGCGCCCTCCTGGTCGACGAGAAGCAGCACCGAGTCGCCGTCGCAGTCGAGGCGCACCTCGTGCACGTACTGGGTGTGCCCGGAGGTCTCCCCCTTGACCCAGTACTGCTGCCGGGAACGCGAGTAGTACGTGCCCTTCCGGGTCTCCAGCGTCCGGGCCAGCGCCTCGTCGTCCATCCAGGCGACCATCAGCACGTCGCCGGTGGACCGTTCCTGGGCGACGGCGCTGAACAGGCCGGCGTCGTTCCGCTTGAGTCGGGCGGCGATTGCGGGGTCGAGGCTCATCGGACCACGATTCCTTCCGTGCGCATGGCGTCCTTGACCTGACCGATGGTCAGGTCGCCGAAGTGGAACACGCTGGCCGCGAGCACCGCGTCGGCCCCGGCCTGCACGGCGGGCGCGAAGTGCTCGACGGAACCTGCTCCGCCGCTGGCGATCACCGGCACGTGCACGGCCGCGCGCACCGAGCGGATCATCCGCAGGTCGAAGCCGACCTTGGTGCCGTCGGCGTCCATCGAGTTCAGCAGGATCTCCCCCACCCCGAGCTCGGCGCCGCGCTGCGCCCACTCGACGGCGTCGATACCGGTGCCGCGGCGGCCACCGTGGGTGGTCACCTCCCAGCCCGACGGCGTCGGCGCCTCGCCCTCGGGCACGGTGCGGGCGTCGACCGAGAGCACGATGCACTGCGCGCCGAACCGCTCGCTGAGCTCGCGCAGCAGCTCCGGCCGCGCCAGCGCGGCGGTGTTGACGCTGACCTTGTCGGCGCCTGCCCGCAACAGCCGGTCCACGTCCTGCTCGGTGCGCACTCCGCCGCCCACGGTGAGCGGGATGAAGACCTGCTCGGCGGTGCGGGTGACCACGTCGAGCATGGTGCCGCGCTCGGAGGTGGACGCGGTGACGTCCAGGAAGGTCAGCTCGTCGGCGCCCTGGGCGTCGTACGCCGCCGCCAGCTCCACCGGATCGCCTGCGTCACGCAGGTTCTCGAAGTTGACGCCCTTGACCACCCGGCCCGCATCCACGTCCAGACACGGGATGACCCGTACCGCCACCGTCATTTCGTCGACCTTCCTACCGGCACCGAGTGGTGTTCCGGATAGTCACCCGGATCACCAAGAGAGACAAGAATTTCCAACAGTTCGTCGTGCACGCCGGGGGCCGCGGCGAGCACCGAGTCCGACCCGATGTGCCAGGGCCGCCCCGCCAGGTCGGTGGCCACGCCACCCGCCGCGCGGACCAGCGCGACCCCCGGCGCGTTGTCCCACGGGTGGTGTCCGAACAGCACCGACGCCCCGAGCCCGCCTGCCGCGGTGAACGCGAGGTCCGCGCCCGTGCAGCCGTGCATCCGCAGCCGTCGGCAGCGGCGGCTCACCTGGCCCAGTGCCGCCATCCGGTAGGCGCCGGGGAACCGCCCGCGACTGCCGAGGTTGAACGCCCCGAACCCGACCAGCGAGTCGGCCAGGGTGGTCGGCCGCAGCGGCGGCAGCTCCTCGCCGTTGCAGGTCAGCGGCCCGCCGACCACCGCGGCGTAGCGCCGACCGGACATCGGCAGCCAGGTCAGCCCGAGCAGGGGCTCGCCGTCGTGCAGCAGCGCCAGCAGGATGCCTGCCGTCGGCAGACCGGACGAGTAGTTCAGGGTGCCGTCGAGCGGGTCGAGCACCCAGACGGTGCCCTCGGTCAGCGACGGTCCACCGAACTCCTCACCGTGGACCTCGATCCCGGTCCGTTCGGTCAGTTCGGTGGTGAGCCGACGCTCGAGCTCGAGGTCCACCTCGGTGGCGAAGTCACGCGCGCCCTTGGCGACCGCACTCGGCGCGCCGACCCCACCGACGAACCGCTCGCTCACCCCGTCCAGCAGACCGCTCGCAACGGCGAGCAGTTCGTGCGGGTCCCGGGGCAGGCTCATCGATTCTGGAGACTTATCCGGCGACCGCGGCCAGGGCCTCGGGCAACGTGAAACGGCCCGCGTACAGCGCCTTGCCGATGATCGCGCCCTCCACGCCCTGCCCGGTCAGGCCGGCGATCGCGATGACGTCGTCGAGCACGGAGATGCCGCCGGAGGCGACGACCGGTGCGTCGGTGACGGCGCAGACCTGCGCGAGCAGGTCCAGGTTCGGGCCGGTGAGGGTGCCGTCCTTGGAGACGTCGGTGACGACGTAGCGGGCGCAGCCCTCGCGGTCGAGGCGGGCGAGGGTCTCGAACAGGTCGCCGCCCTCGGTGACCCAGCCGCGGCCCCGGAGCTTGTATCCGTCGTCGCCGTGCCGCACGTCGAGCCCGACGGCGATCTTGTCGCCGAACCGGGCGATGGCGCTGGCGCACCACTCGGGGTTCTCGATGGCGGCGGTGCCGAGGTTGACGCGGCCGCAGCCGGTGGCCAGGGCGGCCTCGAGGGTCTCGTCGTCGCGGATGCCGCCGGACAGCTCGACCTTGACGTCGAGTTCGCCGATCACGTCGACCAGCAGCTCACGGTTGGATCCGCGACCGAATGCGGCGTCGAGATCGACCAGGTGCACCCACTCGGCACCGGCGTTCTGCCAGGCGAGGGCGGCGTCGCGGGGCGAGCCGTAATTGGTCTCGCTGCCTGCCTCCCCCTGAACAAGGCGGACGGCTTGTCCGTCGACGACATCAACAGCAGGCAAAAGGACCAGGCTCACTGCGCCAACCCTAGTGCGTCAGCTCGGCGAGCCGGTCTCCGGGTCGTCGTCGGGTTCCCCGAGCGCGCGCCGGGTCAGCCGGGTGGACACCAGGCCCATCGCCGCGATCGCGCCTGCCACCCCGGCGAGCACGATGACCAGCGCGACCACCGGGCCCGGCCGCAGCACCGCCACCACGGCCGTGGTGACCACCAGGACGGCCGCGGCCGCGCCGAGGGAGAGCAGCGCGAACAGCCCGAACGAGGTTCCGCCGCCGCGCCGGCCGGTCACAGGCTGCGGACCCAGTTCTCCAGCAGCGTGGCTCCGGCGTCGCCGGACTTCTCGGGGTGGAACTGGGTGGCCGAGAGCGCGCCGTTCTCCACCGCGGCCACGAACCGGCCGCCGTGGTCGGCCCAGGTCACCTTCGGCGGGGCCAGCACCTCGGGGGTCTGCATCTCCCACTTCTGGACGGCGTACGAGTGCACGAAGTAGAAGCGGGTGTCCGCGTCGAGGCCGGCGAACAGCACGCTGTCGGACGGCGCCTCGAGGGTGTTCCAGCCCATGTGCGGGAGCACCTCGGCCTGCAGCTTCTCGACGGTGCCGGGCCACTCGCCGCAGCCGTCGACCTCGAGGCCGTGCTCGACGCCCCGGTCGAAGAGCACCTGCATGCCGACGCAGATGCCGAGCACCGGGCGGCCGCCGGCGAGCCGCCTGCCGATGATCCGCTCGCCCTGGACGGCGCGCAGCCCCTCCATGCAGGCGGCGAACGCGCCGACGCCGGGCACCAGCAGGCCGTCGGCGGCCAGGGCCACCTTCATGTCGGAGGTCACCTCGACGTCCGCGCCGACGCGGGCCAGGGCCCGCTGCGCGGAGTGGAGGTTGCCGGAGCCGTAGTCGAGGAGGGCGACGGAGGTCATGGTGCGACTCTATCGGCCCGTGGCGGTGCGGCCTGAATCCTGCTGCCCAGCACCACGGGGATGACCGCCACGATGCCGGCCGCGGCGATGGCGAACACCCACGGGAAGCCGGTGAGCCCGGCGACCACGCCGAGCGCCAGCGCGCCCACCCCGGTGCCCGCGTCGTAGCTGATGTTCCAGGCCGCGCTGGCCGCCCCGAAGCGGGCCGGACCGGCCGCGGCGAACAGCGTCACCAGGGCCTCGTTCTGCACCGCGCCGAAGCCGATCCCGAAGGCGACGGCACCGGCCAGCAGCAGCGCCGGCCGGCCGTCGGAGACCAGCCCGACCGCCAGCAGCGCGGTGCCGAGCCCACCGAGACCCAACGCGGGCACCATCATCGCGCCCGCCCCGATCCGGTCGGAGAGCACGCCGGCGCCGTAGCGGCCGACCAGGATCGCGGCGCTGACCACCGCGAGCGCGACGCCCGCGAACGTCGCCCGGTCGCCGACCGCGATCGGCAGCAGGCTCGACACCCCGCCGTAGGCCGACGCCACCAGCAGCATCGCCAGGCACGGCGCCAGCAGCACCCGTGCCGGCAGCCGGCGCACCCCGCCGGGACCGGACACGATCCGGGGAATCGACGGCAGCGCCGCGATCGCGGCGATCGAGAACAACGGGACCACCGCGCCGAGGACGAAGACCAGCCACTGGTTGCCGCTGTCGAACAGCGCCAGACCCAGTGGCAGCGCTACCATCTGGGACGCGGACACGGCGATGCCCTGCGCGCCGGTTGCCCGGCCGAGCAGTCGCTTCGGTGCAAGTTCCGCGATCAGCGCGCTGCCCGCGACGGTCACCAGACCGAACCCGACCCCGCGCACTGCGGAGATGACCAGCGCCGGACCGGCTTCGGTGGAGAGCAGGAAGGCCAGCGCCGGTGCGCCGAGCAGCAGACAGCCGACGGCGAGCACCAGCCGGTGCCCGTACCGTCGCAGCAACGCGGGCACCGTCAGCTGGGTGAGCACCGTGGTGGCCATGAAGATCGCGGTGCTGGCCCCGGCCAGCGCGGCCGACCCGCCGGAGCGGGAGACGGCCAGCGGCACCACCGGCAGCAGCAACGACCAGCCGCCGAAGGTGGTCGCGCCCATCAGCAGGGCGACGGCCATACCCGGCGACCGGAGCAGCTCCCCGATCCCGGGGTGCGGCGGGCCCGCGGCCGGGGCGGTCACTAGACCAACCGCAGGATTCCGCCGACCGCCGCGATGATCGCCATGGCCGCCAGCACGCCCGAGGCGAACTTGTTGACCTTCCACAGGGAGTACGCGCCGCCGCCGAGGAAGCCGGCCGCCAGGAACAGGATGTAGATCAGGGCGTCGCCGCTCACAGCGAGCCCTTGGTCGACGGCACGCCGGTGACCCGCGGGTCCGGCTCGACGGCCTCGCGCAGCGCCCGCGCGACCGCCTTGAACTCGGCCTCGGTGATGTGGTGCTGGTCGCGCCCGTAGAGCACCCGCACGTGCAGCGCGATCCGCGCGTTGGACGCGATCGACTCGAACACGTGCCGGTTGATCACCGTCGCGTACGGCACGCCCGGGTAGCCCCCGATCACGCTGTGCAGCATGTGGTCCGGCTCGCCGGTGTGCACGCAGTACGGACGCCCGGAGACGTCGACGGAGGCGTGCGCGAGGGTCTCGTCCATCGGGATGAACGCGTCGCCGAAGCGGCGGATGCCCTTCTTGTCACCGAGCGCCTGCCCCAGCGCCTGACCGAGCACGATGGAGGTGTCCTCGACGGTGTGGTGCGCGTCGATCTCGATGTCACCCTCCGCCTTGACCGTCAGGTCGAAGCTGGCGTGGCTGCCGAGCGCGGTGAGCATGTGGTCGAAGAACGGCACGCCGGTGGAGACGTCGACGATGCCGGTCCCGTCGAGGTTCAACTCGACGGAGATGGACGACTCCCGGGTGGTGCGTTCGACCTTCGCGATGCGGTCGGTCATCGATTGTCTCCTGTGCTGGATGAGGTGGCTGCCAGTTCGGTGGCCGCGAGTTCGTCGCTGGCCCTGATGAAGGCGTCGTTCTCCGCGGCGAGTCCGATGGTGGCGCGCAGGTATCCGGGGATCCCGACGTCGCGAATCAGCACCCCACGGTCCAGGTAGGCCTGCCAGGCCCGCGGGGCGTCGGCGAACTCGCCGAACAGGACGAAGTTGGCGTCACTCGGGATGACGTGGAATCCGCTGTCCGCGAGGGCCTTCGACACCCGCACCCGCTCGGCCGCCAGGGCGTGCACGCTGCCGAGGGTCTCGTCGGCGTGCCGCAGCGCCGCCCGCGCGGCGGCCTGGGTCACCACCGACAGGTGGTACGGCAGGCGCACCAGCAGGAGCGCCTCGATGAACGCCGGTGCGGCGGCGAGGTACCCGAGGCGGCCGCCGGCGAAGGCGAACGCCTTGCTCATCGTCCGGGTGACCACGAGCTTGGCCGGGTACTCGTCGATCAACGTCAGCGCGCTCGGCGCGTCCGAGAACTCCGCGTACGCCTCGTCGACGATCACCACGCCGGGGGCGGCGTCGAGCAGCAGCCGCAGCGACGCGATCGGGATGCTGTGCCCGGTCGGGTTGTTGGGGCTGGTGACGAACACGACGTCGGGCCGCCGGTCGGCGATCGCGGCGACGGCGGCGTCGACGTCGAGGGCGAAGTCGGTGCCGCGCAGCACCGGCAGCCAGGTCGTGTCGGTGCCGTCGGCGATGATCGGGTGCATCGAGTACGACGGCACGAAGCCCATGGCGCTGCGGCCGGGTCCGGCGAACGCCTGCAGCAGCTGCTGCAGGATCTCGTTGGAACCGTTGGCGGCCCAGACGTTCCCGACCGTGACCGGCACCCCGGTCTGGCGGGAGAGGTACGCCGCCAGGTCGGTGCGCAGGGCCACGGCGTCGCGGTCCGGGTAGCGGTGCAGCTCGCGGGCGGCCTCACGGACCGACTCGGCGACGTCGTCGACCAGCGCCTGCGTCGGCGGGTGCGGGTTCTCGTTGGTGTTCAGCTGCACGGGCACGGACAGCTGCGGTGCGCCGTACGCCGACTTGCCGCGCAGGTTCTCCCGCAGTGGCAGGTCGTCGACGGTGGCCTTGTCCCCCGGGATCACTTCAGTGCCTCGAAGCGCAGCCGGACGGCTTCGCCGTGCGCGGGCAGGTCCTCGGCGTTGGCCAGGGTGATGACGTGGCCGGCGACGTCCTTGAGGGCCGCCTCCGAGTAGTCGACCACGTGGATGCCGCGCAGGAACGTCTGCACGCTCAGCCCGGACGAGTGCCGCGCGCAGCCGGCGGTGGGCAGCACGTGGTTCGAGCCGGCGCAGTAGTCGCCCAGGCTGACCGGGGACCACGCGCCGACGAAGATCGCGCCGGCGCTGGTGACCCGGGCGGCCACCTCGGCGGAGTTCTCCGTCTGGATCTCGAGGTGCTCGGCGGCGTACGCGTTGACCACCCGCAGGCCGTCCTCGATCGAGGACACCAGCACGGTGCCGGACTGGGTGCCTGCCAGCGCGGTGGCGACCCGCTCGCGGTGCTTGGTCAGCTCCAGCTGCGCGGTCAGCGCGTCGTCGACGGCGTCGGCGAGCTCGGTCGAGGTGGTGACCAGCACCGACGCGGCCATCACGTCGTGCTCGGCCTGGCTGATCAGGTCCGCCGCGACGTGCACCGGGTCGGCGGTGTGGTCGGCAAGGATGGCGATCTCGGTGGGGCCGGCCTCGGCGTCGATGCCGACCAGGCCACGGCACAGCCGCTTGGCGGCGGTGACGTAGATGTTGCCGGGTCCGGTGATCAGGTCGACGGGTCCGAGCTCGGCGCCGTCGGTGTCGGTGCCGCCGTACGCGAGCAGCGCGACGGCCTGGCCGCCGCCGACCGCCCACACCTCGTCGACGCCGAGCAGCTCGGCCGCGGCCAGGATGGTCGGGTGCGGGAGCCCGCCGAACGCGGCCTGCGGCGGCGACGCCACCACCAGCGACTCCACTCCCGCGGTCTGCGCAGGCACCACGTTCATCACCACGGACGACGGGTAGACGGCGTTGCCGCCGGGCACGTACAGCCCGACCCGGTCGACCGGCACCCAGCGCTCGGTGACGGTGCCGCCGGGCACCACCTGGGTGGTGGTGTCGGTGCGGCGCTGGTCGGCGTGCACCAGTCGGGTGCGTTCGATGGCCACCTCGAGGGCGGCGCGCACGGCCGGGTCCAGCTCGGCCAGCGCCCGGGTCAGCTCGGCGCGCGGCACCCGGACCTGGGCGGGGCGGACGCCGTCGAACTTCTCGCCGAACTCGAGCGCGGCCTCGGCGCCGCGGTCGCGCACGGCCTCGACCATCGGGCGGACCTGATGCAGCACCGCGTCCACGTCCACTCCACCGCGGGGCAGGGCAGCCCGGAGCTCGGACTTGGTGGGGGTTCGACCGCGGAGATCGACGCGGGCGAGCTCGGTGCGGGCAGGCATGAGGGTCCCTTCGAAAGGATGGGTTTGCATCGATTATCCAGGATAGTTGCAACGAGTTTTCGCCGACCGCCCGCGCGGCGCGTCCGCGACCGGTCCGGGTCGGCGCCGACGGGCCCGGCCGAGGCGTTCCGGTGACCGAGAAGGCCGGATCGCCGCGCCCCGGCCCACCGCTACCGTGGCCGGACCGACGCGTCGTCCGCACTACCGATCCGAGGTCACCAGTGAAGTTCAGTGTCGCCGTGGCGATGGTTCCGCTCGACCAGCTCGTGCCCCTGGCCAGGACCGCGGAGGAGTGCGGATTCGCCTCGCTCTCCTTGCCCGACTCACTGTTCTACTCGGCGACCTCGGCCGCCGAGTACCCCTACACCGCCGACGGCTCCCGGATGTGGGACGAGCACACCCCGTGGGCCGACCCCCTGATCGCCGCAGCCGCGATGGGCGCGGTCACCGAGCGGATCCGGTTCCGGACGAACGTGCTCAAGCTCGGCTCCCGGAACCCGGTGCTGCTGGCCCGGCAGCTGGGTTCGGTGGCCAACCTCACCGGCAACCGTTTCGACCTCGGCGTCGGAATCGGGTGGGCGCCGGAGGAGTTCGAGTGGTGCGGCACCCCGTTCGCGCGCCGCGGTGCCCGCGTCGACGAGATGATCGAGGTGATCCGGGCACTGCTGGCCGGCGGCATGGTCGAGCACCACGGCGAGTTCTTCGACTTCGACCGGATGCAGATCAGTCCCGCGCCGACCCGGCCCGTGCCGATCATCGTCGGCGGCCACACCGCGCCCGCGCTGCGCCGCGCCGCGCGGGTCGGCGACGGCTGGACGTCCGCGCTGATGAAGTTCGACGAACTCGTCGGCGTCATCGCCCGGCTGCGCGAGCTGCGCGCCGAGTACGGCACCGACTCCCGGCCCTTCGAGATCCAGGCCTCGGGCGTCGACCGGTCCGGCGCCGACGGGTACGCCGAGCTGGCGGCGGCCGGCGTCACCGACGTGACCGTCGCGCCGTGGGCGTTCGAGCGGCTGGGCTTCGACTGCCCGGTCGAGGCCAAGCAGGACTCGATGCGACGATTCGCGCAGGCCCACCTGACCTAGAAGCGCCTCACGGTCCCACCGGGGGGAAGTCGACGACGTCGCCGTCCAGGGGCAACTGGTCCGACCGTTCGCCGGCGGCCGGTCCCCGCACGAGGCTGCCGGTGTCGGTCGAGCCGACGAACGTGAAGCGGTCGATCTCGTAGGGCACGTTGTCGCTCGACAGCGGCAGCGGCGCCCGGGTCACGTGGAAGTGCAGGTGCGGCTCGGACGTGTTGCCCGAGTTCCCCAGCCGGCCGATCGCCTGCCCCCGGGTGACCCGGTCGCCCACCTCCACCGATGCCGACGCCGGGATCAGGTGCGCGTAGAACGCGAAGTTGCCGTCACCGATGTCGATGATCACGTAGTTGCCACCGAGCTGATCGAGGGTGAGGGTCTGATTGACGTGATGCGGCGGCTCGTCCCGCTTGTCGGACACCACTGCCACGACCGTGCCGTCGGCCACGGCCAGCAGCGGGGCGTCGTAGGCGAGGTAGTCCTCGTTCTTCGAGCCGTCACCACCGGCGGAACTCAACACCGGTTTGTTCGGATCGATGCGCATCCAGTCGACGGCGTAGCGCTCGGTCCCGTTGATCCGTCCGCCGACCGCCATCATCGCGCCACGGTGCGAGGTGATCACGCAGCATCCGTTGGCCGCTACCCAACCGTCACCGGCGAGCGGCGGGCCGATGACCACGGGCGAGCCCGTCCCGGTCGTGACGGCTCCGCCGATCTGGGTCACGGTGTCCGGATACCGCGCGTTGAGGCCGGGATCCTGCGTGACGGAGGGGCCGTACGTCGCGATCAGCCGATGGGTCACCTCGGCCGGCACGTCGGCGCGGGTGTCGTAGACGTCGTCGAGCACCAGCACGACGGTGCGCCCGACCGGAATGTCGATGACCGGCGTGGCCTCGAAGCTCGCCAACGGATAGGTGCGGGCCCGCACCTCGTCCGTCGACAGGCTCGCCACCACCGGACCGTCCGGTCCGCCGGCCAGCGTGTCCAGTCGAGTGACGGTCGCCGGGCGCGGCGACGTGTTGAGCACCTCGATCTCGTAGGCCACGTGGACCTTGCCGTCGGTGCCGGTGACCGGAGTCGGGTCGGGACCGAGTGTGGTGATCACCAACGGCGCCACCACGTCGACGTCGAGGGGGTAGCCGGGCGGGACGCCGCCCCGGGCGTCCGCGACCGACGTCGACGGCTGGGACGACCCGGTGGAATCGACCGACGACGAGCACGCCGCCACCAGCGCGGCACACGTCACGAGGAGCAGCGGAACTCTGCGCATGGGATGTCCTTGGGTAGGCGGCATTCCGGCTGACGGGCTGTTCGATCGGGTGCGCGGTCCCGCCTGCCTCACTCGGGCGCCACCTCCGTCGCGAAGGGCGGCGCCACCACCGAGTCGAGGCACGGCGGCCGGTACGACGGCGATGGGTCGTCCAGGAACCCGGTGACGGCGGCGGGGCCGCACTCGGACTGGGTGAGCACGCTGTGCCCGGACTCTGGGAAGGTCAGGGCGACCGCGTTCGGGAGCGTGCTCTGGGCGAGGGCCGCGTTGCCGGGCGGGGTGATGCCGTCGAGACCGCCGCTGAGCAGCAACACCGGGATCGTGCTGTGTGCGGGCCGGAGAGCCCGGTCCGGGACCGTCCCGACGTCCCATGCCGCGCAGTCGCCGAACAGCCAGGGCACCTGCGGAGTGAGGCGCAGTACCGCCACCGGGTACTGCGGCAGCACCTTCTGCGCCGCGTCGAACGCAGTCTCGGGACTGGTGTGCGCGGCACCCTCACCGCAGAACACCCCGTACGTCAGCCCGGACCCGACGACCGGTGTGTGGGTGGGCTGAACCAGCCGGGCGAGCCGCTGGGCGGCGGGGGCCACGTCCCCGCGGGCCGCGGCCGCGATGATCGCAGGCACCTCGACCAGTCCCCCGCTGTACAGCGCCGCCGAGTTCACCAGCAACGTGAGCTTGTAGCCGTCGACCAGCACCTCGACGGGCGGACCGTCGTCCGTCTCCACCGGGAGGGTCCGCGGCTGCGCGTCGAGGTCGGCGACGACCGCGGTCAGCGTCGCGCTCAGGTCGGGAACCATGGCGTGGCAGGCCGGTTGCGCGGCGCAGGCGGCGGAGAGCGCGTCGAATCCGGCGGCCGCGTTCGGCCACAGCGAGTCCACGAGGTTCATCTGCGGTGGCACGACGGAGTCGGCGACCACGGCTCGGACGCCGTCCGGATAGTCGCGCAGGTACTGCAGCGCGAGGTCGGAGCCGTAGGACACGCCGTACACGTCCCACTCCGGAATGTTCAACGCCAAGCGCAGGGCGGCGAGGTCGGCCGCGTTCTCGAGGGTGTTGAAGGCCGCGAGGTCGACGCCCTGGCCCCGCAATTGCGTGCCGCAGGCCCCGACTGCGGCGCTTCCGCCGACCGCCGTCGGGGGGTCGGTGAACGGCCGGGCCAGCGCGCCGCGCAGGTAGTCGTCCACCTGGGGGCAGGGCAGGAAGGGGGTGGCGTGCAGCGTGCCGCGCTGGTCGAGATAGATCACGTCACGGTCGGCGCCCAGGCCCAGGCCCTGGTAGACCGTCACCGCGTCGAGCAGTCCGCTGCCCCCGGGCCCACCCGCCAGCGTCAGCAGCGGCGGCTGCGACGGCTGCGGGTTTCGCGCGCGTTGCCGCGCGACGGGCACGGTGACGGTGCCACCGTCGGGCCGAGTCCGGTCCTGCGGGACGGTCAGTGTGCCGCAGACGAAGTCGGCGCCGAGCGGCGGCAGCGAGGCGCCCGGCAGGACCGGCTCGGGGCAGGGGTTCGCGGCGTAGCTGTATTGCCCCACTGGCAACGGCGCGGCACCGTCCGCACCGCTCGGGGCGGAGGTACACCCGGACAGGACCATCAGCACGGTGACCGAGACGGCGAACATGCCTGTGCGGCAGCGGGGCCGGCGTCCGATGTGCGATGGATTCGTCATGGCGACTCCAGAGCGGGCCCTGGCGGACTGCCTCAGCCCATCGCGTGGATTCTATTCCGGGGGGATGCGGGTGTGGCCTGGATTCGGACAAAGCGCAGGCCCGCCGTCACGCGGGCGACAGCCCGGCGATGCACAGGATCGGACGGATCCAGTACGGGCAGCCACGCCAGGTGCCGTGCAGCAACTCATCTTTCGTTCGTCGCCCGTGCCGCGGCATCATTCGGAGCCACTTTCCGGGCACGAGCCAGCACGGCGCACGCGCCTACGAGAACGCACCCGTAGACGATGACATAGACGTTCACGAGGACGATCTGGGTGACGGCCCACCAGGGTGGGAAGAGGAACAGGCCGACGACGACGTTGGCCTCGTCCCATCGGTACGGCCACGATCCCGCCGCGACGCAGACCGACGCGGCACCGGCCCACCACCACGGCCGAGCCAACGCCCGGTGCACGAGGTAGACCACCAGCGGGACGAACCACACCCAGTGGTGACTCCACGAGAAGGGCGAGACGGCGGACGCGGTCAGCCCGGAGAGCGTGACCGCCAGCAGACCCTCGCCGACACGAAACAGTCGCACCGACACCGTCAGACTCACCACCGCGACGACTCCCGCGACCGCCACCCACAGCCACAGCGGAGCCGCCTGACCGGTCACATGTGCGATGGCCCCGCGGATCGACTGGTTGGCCGGATGCGTGTCGTCCGCGATCCGCGTCGACTGGAAGAACGTCGAAGTCCAGTACTGCCGGGAGTCGGCGGGCAGGACCAGCCAGGTCAGCGCGACAGTCGCGCCGATCACCGCCAGTGCGGTGACCGCCGAACGCCACTGCCGGAGCACCACGAACACGGCGACGAAGTAGACGGGTGTGAGCTTGATGCCTGCGGCCAGCCCTACGCCGAGCCCACGCAGACGGCTCTGGTCCTTCCGCGAGAAGTCCCACAGCACCAGCAACATCAGCACCAAATTGATCTGCCCGTAGAACAGCGTCGTACGCACGGGTTCGAGGAAGACGCAGACTGCGGTGAGCAGCGCACTGGCCGCTCCCAGTCGCGGAGTCCACCGGTAGCCGAGGATCTTCCAGCACAGGAGGATGCAGGCCAGGAGCACGCCGAGGTTGACGACCATCCACACGTTGTTGACGTAGCCCCAGGGAACCTGCTCGATGGGGACGAACACGAGTGTGGAAAACGGCGTGTACGTGTAGAGCAGGCCGAAGAGCATGGGCTGGGTGTAGAGCGGGGCACCGTCGAGAATTCGGCGCGCACCGTCTCGGTACACGTGCAGGTCCGCGCCGCCTGCGAAGATGCCCGCCCCGTTCAGCCACGGGTCCACCAAGGTCAGGACGAGGACCACGGAAATCACTGCACCGGCGGCGAGGGCGAGCAGCGGCGTTCTCCCCCGAGGGAACTGCAATGCCTGCCGGCGGTTGTCGCAAGTCGGCGGCGTCGTCACGAGACGTTGCCCCCTGGCTCGACCGTCGCCCGGTCTCGCAGCGTCTTCGGCGATTTCGAGCATGGTTCAGATACCCCCCACAGGCGTTGTCGTTACCTAGACTACGAGCCTCTGGTCGGGCGTTGCCGACGTGGGGAGGAGATGTCGACGATCCGGGCAGCTGGCCGACGCGGTACCTGCGGGACGGCGAGACAGCGCCACCCCAGCGCGGCCACCGGCGTAGTCACCCCACGCCGCGACGCGCGGAAGCGCTGGGCCGCAACACCTTGTGCCCTGGCCGCGTGGCGGCTGGAGGTCCTGACGGAATTGCCGGCCACGTCGAGTCCCGACGCGGCCGGCCGGCCACCCGACCGCCTACGCGTCGACGGGCAACTCGAAGTCGCCCTGCCCGGAGAAGTCCACCTGCCGCTGCGCGTTGGCGAGCGCACTGACCACGCAGGTGCCGATCGGGCCGCCCCGGTCGAACAGCGTCGCCGTCCCGACCGCGACGCCGTCCGCGCTGATGTGGTCGTCCGCCTCCAGTCCCACCTCGGGGCCCTCGGGCAGCCGCGCCAGCACCAGCGTCATGTCGACGTTGATGAAGCCGACGCCCTCGGTGCCCCAGTTGGTCATCAGACTGGTCGGCTCCGCGGCCATCGCCGCACGGACGAACGGCGACGGCTCCTCCCCCGCAACCACCGGGAGGTGCTGGGCCCACATCCGCTTCCGGCTCGCACCCTGGTGCTCGAACATCGACGAGGACCAGCCGTCCGGGTGGTCGTCGCTGCCGAACCACGGCGGCACCAGCTCGCCCTCCGGCGCCGGCACGGGCGGCGGCGACGGCCGGTGCTCACGGGTCCACAACTCACCCGGCGGCTGCTCCGAGCGGCGCAGGAACACCGCCGACGCGCGGGCCACCACCTCCCCGTCCTGGTGCAGCTCCGCGTCCGCCACCCGAATCCGGCGGCCCTCCCGGACCGAGGACGTGACGGTGGTGAAGGCGCGGGTCAGGGCCGGCCGGAACAGGTCGACGGTGAGCCGAGCGGGCACGAATCCCGCTGCGCCGTGGCCGTTCTCGACCGCCCGGGCGAGCAGTCCGGACAGTGCGGCGCCGTGCACCATCTCCGGGGACCAGCGGCTGGTGGCAAAGGGCAGCGGCACGTAGCCGTCCTCGGTAGGGGTGAAGAACGCGAGCGGGTCGGTCACAGCGGGCACTCCTGCAGATAGTTGGTTCTCTCAACTAGATGATCGTTGCCCGGGGCCGCATCGGTCGGGAAACGCCCGAATTCGGCGCATCCCCGCCCCGCCGACCCCGAGCAGGACCACCACCGTAGCCACCACAGGCAGGTGGTTCCCGAAGCCGTCGAAGGGCGTGTCCCAGGCGCCGGTCGGCACCTCGAGCACCAACACACCCCGCTCGTCGGCGGGCATCGATCCGAGCCGGTTCCCGCTCGCGTCGAAGCCCGCCGACTCGCCGGTCAGCGCGGCCGCCACCACCGGGCGGCCGGTCTCCGCGGCCCGGACGGCACCGACGCTCGCCAGCTGCGCCGGCGCCCAACTGCCCTGGAAGGTCGCGGTCGAACTCTGGTAGACCAGCAGATCCGCACCGCCGCGCGCCTGGCTCCGCGCCAGGTCCGGGAACGTCTCCTCGAAGGAGATCAACGGGCCGAGGGTCAGGCCCGCCGCGTCCATGGTCGTCAGCTCGTGCCCGGGCCGCCGGTTCTGGCCCGCGGCGGCGGTGATCCGGCTGAGCCAGCCGAGCTGATCGCGGAACGGGATGTACTCGCCGAACGGCACCAGTCGGTTCTTGCGGTAGGTCGCGCGGACGCCGTCGCCGTCGAGCAGCACCGCCGTCTTCGCGACCGCGCCGGTGGCGTCCAGGGCGTCGACGTTGACCAGCAGCGGCGCCCCGACCTCCCGTGACAGCGCGGTGAGCCGGCCGAGAACGTCCGGCCGGGCGTCGAGGTCCGCATCGACGCTGCTCTCCCCCCACACCACCAGGTCCACCGGTCGGCCGATCGCGCGGGTCAACCGTTCCTCCTCGGTCAGCAGGTCGCCGGTCGGCAGGCCCGGCTGCACCAGCGCGACGGCGACGGTCGGCCCCGCCGACGGGCCGGGCAGCGTCGCGAACGCGACCGGACCGGCACCCACCGCGACCAACACCGCGACGCCGCCGCACCAGCGGGCGCCCGCGCCGCCGACCAGCAGCAGCGTGAGACCGACGTTGGCCGCGACCACCGCGAATCCGACCAGCCAGACGCCCCCGATCGAGGCCAGCGCCAGCACCCGCGGGTGCTGCCACTGCGTCGCGCCGAGCAGCGACCACGGACCGCCGAGCCACTGCCAGGAGCGCGCCACCTCGACCAGCACCCAACCGGCGGGCAGCACGACGACCGCACCGGCCGCCCGCGGCGCGCTGATCGGGGCGCGGAGCAGTTCGTGCGCCAGCACCGCCCACGCAGCCCAGAGCAGGGCGAGCACCCCCACCGCGAGGGGGAAGAAGAACACCAGGTTCGGGGCCACCCAGTTCTGTGTGGCGGCCAGGAACCCGACGCCGGCCAGCCAGCCGCGCAACGCCGCCTCGGACGCCGATCGCGCCGCGTGGACGAGAAGCAGGACCGGCACCAGCGCGACCCAGGCGAGCAGGTCGAGGCTCGGCTCCGGGAATGCGAGCGCCGGCAGGGCCCCGGCGACCAGGACCGCGACGCGCGGCCACCAGCGCGACGCTACGAGGGCCTCGACTCCGGCATTCCGGCGGCCCGGCACGGTGCCGCCGACCCCGCCAGGCACCCGGTCACGAGATCTCGGCGGCGTCGACCGCGAGCGCGGCGGCGCTCGTGTGTGCCCGGACGAAATCGCCGACCCGCACGAGGGCCCGCCCGGCCTCGGGGACCAGGTTGGCCGCCGCGTGGAAGACGTGCACCTGACGGTCCCAGACCTCGAGGGTCACCGGGACCCCGGCCGCGGTCAGCCGCTGCGCCATCAGCTCGGCATCCGGGTAGAGGATCTCGGTCGACCCGACCTGGATCAGTACCGGCGGCAGCGCCCCGAGTTCCGCGTCGACCGGCGACACCCTCGGCAGCGGCGGCGGGTCGGCCCGCCGGTCCGTCCGGTCGGCAAGCACGGTCAGCGCCGGGAGCACCGAGCGCGGGAACATCGGGCAGTCGCCTGCCCCCGGCGCGGCCAGCTTGGCAGTCGGGTCGAGATCGGTCAGCGGCGACAACGCCACCAGCGCGGCGGGCTGCGGCAGTCCCCGCTCGCCGAGCGCGACCGCCGTCGCGAAGACGAGGTATCCGCCCGCGGAGTCCCCGGCGATGACGATGCGGTCCGGGGTGAAGCCCTGTGCGAGCAGCCACCGGTACCCCGAGACCGCGTCCACGACGGAGACGGAGATCGGATGGTTCGGCAGCATCCGGTAGTCGACGCTGAGCAGGCCGGAGCCCGATGCGGCCGAGATCCAGGACTCGAGCCGACGGTGGGTGTTGAGCCCGCAGGTGACGAATCCGCCGCCGTGCAGGTAGAGAATCGCCACGCCGTCGTCGACGACGCCGGCCTCGAGCCATTCCGCGTCGCAGTGCGGCAGGCAGACCCGACGGCGCCGGACGTCGCGGACCGGCGACAGGAACCGCGCGGCGATGTCGACGAGCCCGGCCGGCCACGGCAGGCCCGGGCACCGCGACCACAACGCGACGAATGGCTTGACCGTGCTCCGGACGGCGACGGCGAGCAGCTGGGATTGCAGGCTGGCCCCGGCGAAGAACGTGGGCTCGACGGCCGCCGCGAGCGGCGGGGAACCCCGCCGACGACGGGGCTTGGCAGTGGCCGCGGGCGGCCTCGGGTTCACGGACATCTTCAGCTCCCGGCAGGAGTGGCACCGACAATGTACGAAAAAGCGGGACAAACCAGGCGCTGCCGAGACGGAAGGGCAGCAGCACGATCGTACGTGTTCCAGATCACATTTGCGAGCAGGTAACGGGATGAACACGCAGGTCACAGCCCGATAAACGCCGAATCCTCGACGGTGGCGGACCCGTCCGCACGCGCTTACCGTTGATGGGTGAGGGCCCGCGGCGTGAAGCTGCCCGCGAAGGCGCCACGGACCCGCGAAGACACTGCCCGTGGCGGGCAGTCGAGTTCACGGGAGGGGCGATGATCGCCCTGGCTGTGCTGGCCCTGTTGCTCGGCGTGCTGCTGATCCTGGTGGAGGCACACGCCCCGACCGCAGGCGTGCTCAGCGGGGTCTCGGCCCTGCTGATCGCCGCCGGAGTCTGGTTGCTGTTCGTCGCCGGCGGCGCGGAGACCGTCGCCCTGCCGGTGGCGATCGGTACCGGCGCGGTCGGCCTTGGCCTGACCGCCGTCGCCGGCCGCAAGGCGCTGGCCGCCCGCCGCGCCCCGGTTCGCGGCGGCGCGCAGTCGCTGGTCGGGCGCGGTGCCACGGTGACCAGTTGGTCCGGATCGCAGGGCCAGGTCCATGCGGACGGCGGCCTGTGGCGGGCGCGGATCGAGTTCGGCTACGACACCGATCCCGCCCCGGCCGCCGGCGAGACCGTGGTGGTTTCCGCGGTGCGCGGGCTCACCCTGGCCGTCCGCCGACCGGAGCCGTGGGAGGAGCCGTTGTGACTGTCGTTCTGGCCATCGTGGTGGTCCTGGTGCTGCTGGCACTGGTGGTGCCCGGCACCGCGGTGCGGGTGCTGCGCGAGTACGAGCGCGCCGTGGTGTTCCGCCTCGGCCGGGTGCTCGAGGTGAAGGGCCCCGGGGTGGTGCTGCTGATCCCCGTGGTGGACCGGATGGTCCGGGTGGGCCTGCGCACGGTGACGCTGAAGGTCCCGGCGCAGGAGGTGATCACCCGGGACAACGTGCCGGCGCGGGTCACCGCGGTGGCCTACTTCCGGGTGCTCGACGCCGACCGCGCGATCGTCGAGGTGGAGGACTTCCTCGCCGCGACGATGCAGATCGCCCAGACCACGCTGCGGTCCGTGCTCGGCAGGGCGGAACTGGACACCCTGCTGTCGGATCGGGAACGCCTCAACGAGGACCTGCAGAAGGTCATCGACCTGCAGACCGAACCGTGGGGCGTCAAGGTCACCACCGTCGAGATCAAGGACGTGGAGATTCCCGAGTCGATGCAGCGGGCGATCGCCCGGCAGGCCGAGGCCGAGCGCGAGCGCCGCGCCAAGATCATCAACGCCGAGGGCGAGTTCCAGGCGTCCGCGAAGCTCGCCGAGGCCGCCGACGTGATCAGCCGCAACCCGACGGCACTGCAGCTGCGCTACCTCCAGACCCTCAGCGAGGTTGGCGCCGAGCACAACTCGACGGTGGTCTTCCCACTGCCGGTCGACCTGATCCGACCGTTCCTCGAGTCCGGAGGCAACCCGCCGAAACCACCACCGGACACGAACGCCTGAAATCCACGCGCGCCTCCACTGCGAGCCCTGGATCCTCTGTGAGACTGATCCGGTCGCGGTGTCGACCGTCAAAGGGGTTGCACCCACAGGGCGAACGAGGCGAAGATGCAGAACTACGCTCAGAGCGTGCTGGGGCACGACATGCCCGACGAACTTGCGCGACTGCAACTGCTCGAGTCGTTCAGCGATCCGGTGACCGTGCCGGTCCTGGAGTCACTCGAGGTCGGATCAACCTGGCGATGCCTCGACGTCGGCGCCGGAGCCGGATCGGTCGCGCGCGGCCTCGCCGCCAGTGCCACCGACGGCAGCGTCGTCGCCACCGACGTGGACGTCCGCTTCCTGCCGACCGACATCCACAACCTGACGCCGACAGCGCACGACATCACCGTCGAGGACTTCCCGGCCGCCGGGTTCGAGCTGGTTCATTCACGGCTCGTCCTCGAGTACCTCTCGGCCCGCGACGACATCCTGCGCCGCATGGCCGGGTGGCTCGTTCCCGGGGGCTGGCTGTGCCTGGGCAGCCTGGACATCAGCGCGGGGCTGTCCTCTCCGTTTCCACCCGTTCGTGCCGCGATGACGAGCCTCGACGCAGCAATGCGCGCCCACCTCGGCGCGGACATCGGATACGGGCGGCGCGCGACGGAATCGATGCGTGAACTCGGGCTACGCGACGTCACGCTCACCGGTACGCCGTTCGTGCTGGGCGACGGAGGCCTGGGCGACCAGTTCTTCGGCGCAATGCTGAACCGATTCCAACCGCTGCTGCGCGCAGCCGGCGACGTGTCGGCCGCGGACGACATGGCGAAGGGGATCGAGTGGCTCGCCCAGCCGTCCGGAATCGACTTCGGCGGCATCCTCATGACGACGGTCGGGCGGCGCTGACCGTTCCTCGAATCGGGGGACAACCCGTCGAAACCCACCTAGCCTGCTGTCCGTGCCCCGACTCCGGTTTCTCCGAAGCCCCGCAGTGGTCCGAACCCTCGCCATCGTCCTCGCCGTGGCGGCCGCGCCGCTGATCGCGGCAGCGCCCGCTCAGGCGTCGCCGACCGACCTGGGCGCCGACTTCGAGTGGGGCGTGGCGACGTCCGGGTTCCAGGCCGAGGGCCCGCCGCCGGACAGCAACTGGGCGCGCTACGCCGCGTCCGGCAAGACCAAGGACCCGTACGGCGCCGGCCCGGACTTCCGGCACCGGTACGCCGAGGACATCGCCAACGCCGCCGCGTTGGGGGTCGAGGTGTTCCGCTTCTCCGTCGAGTGGGCGCGGGTCGAACCCGCGCCCGGCGTCTGGGACGAGACCGAGTTCGCCTACTACGACGACGTGGTGCGGCAGATCCGCGCCCACGGCATGCGGCCGATGATCACCCTCGACCACTTCGTCTACCCGGGCTGGGTGGCGGACCGCGGCGGCTGGTCGGACGAGCGCACCGTCGATGCCTGGCTGGCCAACGCCGAGCGGGTGGTCGGCCGGTACGCAGGCGACGGCGTCGACTGGATCACCTTCAACGAGGCCACCGTGTTCCTGCAGAAGGAGCTGACCTTCGGCGGCCTGACGCTGGCCGACGCGCCGCAGATGCTGGACCGGCTGGTCCGCGCGCACCGCGCGGCCTACGACCTGATCCACCGGGTGGACCCGGCGGCGCGGGTGTCGAGCAACGTCGCCTACATCCCGGCCGCGATGGGCGCCCTGGACGGCATGTTCGCGGACCGCGTCCGGGACAAGCTGGACTTCGTCGGCATCGACTACTACTACGGCGTCTCGCTGGACAACGTCACCGCCGCGAACGCGATCACCGATGCGTTCTTCGACATCCGCCCGCAACCGGACGGCATCTACCACGCCGCGATGTACTACGCCCGCAAGTACCCCGAGCTCCCGATCTACATCGTGGAGAACGGGATGCCCACCGACGACGGCGCACCCCGGCCGGATGGCTACACCCGGTCGGACCACCTGCGCGACCACGTCTACTGGCTGGGCCGCGCCCAGTCCGACGGGGCGAAGGTGATCGGCTACAACTACTGGTCGATCACCGACAACTACGAGTGGGGCAGCTACCGGCCGCGATTCGGTCTCTACACCGTGGACGTGCTCACCGACCCGACGCTGGCCCGGCGACCCACCGCCGCCGTCGACACGTACCGCGAGATCGTCGCGGCGAACGGGCTGCCCGCCGACTACCGGCCGGTGGCGCGGCAGTCGGTGTGCTCGCTGGCCGACCTGCCGCGGAGCTGCCTGACGCCGCCGTCGGTGCCGGGCGTCAGCGGTACCGGCTCTGCATCGTCGACAGGGTCTCGGTGATGCCCTCGGCGTTCTTCGCGGGAAAGCCGGTCAGCTCCAACGACTTCGCGATCCTCGCGGTCGAGTAGTCGAACACCTCGGTCACCCGGGTCTGCCCCGGCGCCTGCTCGTCGAACTCCCACCGCCAGCGGTGCCCGAACGGGTGCCGCCACTCGATCAGCCGGCCGTCCTCGAACGCGGTGACGGTGGAGGTGATCCGGTACGGGAACCCGTACATCCGCATCGACACCGAGAACTTGTCGCCGAGCGCCAGCCGGTCCGGGCCCGACACCGAACCGACCACGGTGCCCGAACCGTCGACGTCGCCGTGCCGGCGCGGGTCCGCAAGCTGGTCGAACAGTTCGGAGGCGGGGGCGGCGACCAGCACGCTGCGCGCAACCCTCCGGGCACCGCGGTCAACCGTCTCGACGTCGTCTGAGGCCATGCGACTCAAGATACGCCCGGGCTGTGACATATTCTCTTCGCTCATGACTGGTTATCTCGGCTCATGACCTGGCAGGTGTGGCTGGCGTTCCTCGGCGCGGCGTGGGTGATCAGCCTGTCGCCGGGCGCAGGCGCCATCGCCTCGATGTCGTCGGGCCTCAACCACGGTCTGCGCCACGGGTACTGGAACATCGTCGGGCTCCAGCTCGGTCTGCTGCTGCAGATCCTGATCGTGGCCGCCGGTATCGGCGCGCTGCTGGCCAGCTCGGCGCTCGCCTTCACCCTGATCAAGTGGTTCGGCGTCGCCTACCTGGCCTACCTGGGGATCCGGCAGTGGCGGGCCACGCCCACCGAGGTCTCACCCGACACCGGGATGCGCGGCCGATCCGCGGCCTCGCTGGTGACCCGCGGGTTCCTGGTCAATGCCAGCAACCCGAAGGCCGTCGTCTTCATGCTCGCGGTGCTGCCGCAGTTCCTGGACCCGGCCGCGCCGCTGGTACCGCAGTACGCGATCATCGCCGCCACCATGGTCGTCGTCGACACCCTCGTGATGACCGGCTACACGGGCCTGGCCGCGCGGGTGCTGGCCGTCATGCGTTCACCGCGCCAGCAGCGCGTCACCGGCCGGGTGTTCTCCGGCCTGTTCTTCGCCGCCGCGGCCTTCCTGTCGCTGGTGCCGCGGGCCGCAGCCTGACCGCGGAACCTATTCGCTCAGGCCGGGCTTCGTGGTGATGTTGACCATCCAGCCGACGCCGAACCGGTCGACGCACTGGCCGAACACGTCGCCCCACATCTGCTTCTCCAGCGGGAACGAGATCGAGCCTTCCTCCGACAGTTTCGACCAGAAACCCCGGAGCTCCGCGTCGTCGTCACCGCTCAGGCTGACGGTGATGCTCGTCCCGGAGGCGTAGGGCATCTCCGGCGGGGTGTCCGCCGCCATCAGGGTGAAACCCTGGGGCGTGGTGAGCATGGCATGCATGATCAGCTCGGCGAAGGGGCCGCCCGGGTCGCCGAACTCGCCGAACGTGTTCAGCACCAGGTCGCCGCCGAAGACGCCGTGGTAGAACTCCATCGCCTGCCGGGCGTTGTCGGTGAAGCTGAGGTACGGGTTGAGTCGAGAGGCCATCACGATCTCCTTGGCTCATGCGCGCAAAGACGCGGTCCGGGCCCCAGACTAACGCCGACTACATGTCCAGGCCGAGGTCCAACACCGCCACCGAGTGGGTCAGCGCGCCGACCGCGAGGAAGTCCACGCCGGTGCCTGCGTAGTCCGCGGCGACGTCGAGCGTCAGCCCCCCGGACGACTCGAGCCTGGTGCGCGGCGACCGCGAGTCCCGGCGCTGCACGGCCGCCTGGGTCTCCCACAGCGCGAAGTTGTCCAGCAGCACCAGTTCCGCGCCCTCGGCGAGCACCTCGTCGAGCTGCGCGAGGCTGTCGACCTCGACCTCGCACTCGATGTCCGGTGCGACCGCGCGAACGGCCCGCAACGCGGCGACCACCGAACCGGCGGCCGCGACGTGGTTGTCCTTGATCAGCGCGGCGTCGCCGAGGCCCATCCGGTGGTTCACCCCGCCGCCCATCCGGACCGCGTACTTCTGCAGCGACCGCAGGCCCGGCAGCGTCTTGCGGCTGTCCCGGATCTTGCAGTCGGTGCCGGCGACCTCGTCGACCCAGGCGGCGGTCGCGGACGCGATCCCCGAGAGGTGGCAGACCAGGTTGAGCATGGTGCGTTCGGCGGTGAGCAGTCCGCGGGTGGGTGCCAGCACCGTCAGCGCCGACTCCCCCGGCCCGATCCGGGCACCGTCGGCGACCCGGTCGAGCACCTCGTAGTTGCCTGCGCCGAGCACCTCGTCGAGTACCAGCAGCCCCACGTCGATGCCGGCCATGGTGCCGGCGGAGCGGGAGACCATCGCGGCCTTCGCGACCGCGTCCGCGGGCACGGTGGCCGTCGAGGTGATGTCGGGCCCGTAGCGCAGGTCCTCCTCGAGCGCGACGCGCACCAGTGCGGTGATCTCGTCGTGGTCCAGGCCGGCGGCCAGCGTGGTCATCGTGCTCCTATCGGGGTCAGGTCGGGGATCTCGAGCGCACCGGACGCACCGCGGCGCACCTCGATGCTGCGACGCCAGGCTTCGGTGCGCTCGGGGTGGTCGCTGCGGGTGTGGCAGCCGCGGCTCTCGGTCCGGGCGGACGCCGCGAGCACCAGCGCGGTCGCGGTCTCGGTCAGCGCGGCGTCCTCGAGGTCCGCCACGGTCGCGGAGGTCAGCGTCGGGGCCTGTGCGAGCTCCGCCGCGACGGCGGCCAGGCCGCCGCCGGTGCGGACGACCGAGCCGTGCGCGGTCATCAGCGCCTGCACCCGCGCACGGCCGGTCCGGCTCGCGGCGGGGAACTCGGCGGCGGTGACCTCGGTGCGCAGGCCGGCTCGTTCGGTCGCCGCCGCGCCGACCCGTTCGCCCACCACCAGGCCCTCGAGCAGGCTGTTGGAGGCCAGCCGGTTGGCGCCGTGCAGTCCGGTGCGGGCCACCTCGCCTGCCGCGTACAGGCCGGGCACCGCGGTGCGGCCGTGCACATCGGTGACGACGCCGCCGCACGAGTAGTGCGCGGCCGGGGCCACCGGGATCAGCTGGTGCGCCGGGTCGATGCCCACCTCGAGACACGACGCCGTCACGGTCGGGAAGCGCTCGGCGAACCCGATCAGGTGGCGAGCGTCGAGGTACACGTGGTCGGTGCCGAGCCGGTTGATCCGGTCCGCGATGGCCCGCGAGACCACGTCGCGCGGGGCCAGGTCGCCGCGCGGGTGCACCCCATCGGTCACCGAGTTACCCTCTGCGTCAACGAGTCTCGCCCCCTCGCCGCGCACCGCCTCGCTGACCAGCGGGCGGCGGCCGACGCCACCGGCGGCGAACAGCACGGTGGGGTGGAACTGCACGAACTCGAGGTCCGCGACGGCGGCACCCGCGCCGAGTGCCAGCGCGATGCCGTCCGCGGTGGCCCCGGACGGGTTGGTGCTGCACGAGTACAGCTGGCCGAGACCGCCGGTGGCGAGCAGCACGGCGGGCGCGTGGATGACGCCGACACCCTTGTCGGAGAGCACGATCAGGCCGGTGACCCCGGCGGCGTCGGTGACCACCCGGGCCGCGGCGGCACCGAACAGCACCGGCAACCCCGCCGCGTTCAGGGCCCGCTGGACCTCCGCGCCGGTGGCGTCGCCGCCGGCGTGGATGATCCGGCGGACGCTGTGTCCACCCTCTCGGGTGCGGGAGACCGCACCGTCGCGGCCGAGGTCGAACACCGCACCCAGGTCGGTCAGCGCGGCGACGGCGCGGGGCCCACCCTCGACGATCGAGTGGACCGCGGCCTCGTCGCACAGTCCGGCACCGGCCTCGACCGTGTCCCGGACGTGGCCGGCCACCGAGTCACCCTCGGGGGCCACCACCGCGATGCCACCCTGCGCATACTGGGTGGCGGTGTCGGTGGGCCCGCCCTTGCTGACGGTGAGCACCCGCAACCCGCGCAGCGACGCGGTGCGGGCCGCGGTCAGTCCGGCAACCCCGCCGCCGACGACCACCAGGTCCGCGTGCGCCTCCCAGGACGCACCCTGGACCGCGGTGCCGCCCGGCACCTCGCGGCCGCGCATCACTACTCGCCGCCGCCCGGGTTGCCGATCTCGATCATCCGCTGCACGGACTTGCGGGCCCGCTCGGCGACCGCCGCGTCGACGTGCACCTCGTCCTTGCCCTCGACCAGGCAGCGCAGCAGCGCGGCCGGGGTGATCATCTTCATGTACGGGCACGACGCGCGGTCGTTGACGGCCTGGAAGTCGATCTCCGGTGCGGCCTTGCGCAACTGGTGCAGCATGCCGACCTCGGTGGCCACCAGCACCTGCTTGGCCTTGCTCGCGCGGGCCGCGTCGAGCATGCCGCCGGTGGAGAGGATCTTGACCTTGTCCTCGGGCACGATGCCCTCGCCCGCGAGGTACAGCGCCGAAGTGGCGCAACCGCATTCGGGGTGCACGTACAGCTCCGCGTCGGGGTGCGCCTTGGACTGCGCGGTCAGCTCGTCGCCGTTGATGCCGGCGTGCACGTGGCACTCGCCGGCCCAGATCTGCATGTTGGTGCGGCCGGTGACCCGCTTGACGTGCGCGCCGAGGAACTGGTCCGGCAGGAAGAGCACCTGACGGTCCGGGTCGATCGAGTTGACCACGTCGACGGCGTTCGAGGACGTGCAGCAGATGTCGGTCAGGCCCTTCACCTCTGCGGTGGTGTTGACGTACGAGACCACCACCGCGTCCGGGAACTCGGCCTTCCACTCACGCAGCTGGTCGGCGGTGATCGAGTCGGCGAGCGAGCAGCCGGCCCGCTCGTCCGGGATCAGCACCGTCTTGCCGGGGCTGAGAATCTTCGCGGTCTCGGCCATGAAGTGCACGCCGAGGAACACGATGGTGTCCTCCGGGGCCTCCGCGGCGATCCGCGAGAGCGCCAGCGAGTCACCGACATGGTCGGCGACGTCCTGGATGGCGGGCAGCTGGTAGTTGTGCGCCAGCAGCGTCGCGCCGCGCTCACGCGCGAGTCGCTTGACCTCGGCCGCCCACTCCGGAGTCGCCTCGACTCCGGCGTACCCGCCGGGGCCGTCGTGGATCTGCGAGGCAAGTCCCTCCCACAACGTCGTGGTCGTCATGGCGTTCTCCTTCACCGCGAACCCGGGCGAGTTGTCCGGATTTCCGTAATCGAGGTTTTCGTCTTAGGATCGAAAACGTGCCCAATAGTAACACCATCCACGAAGTCCTCACCGCGGTGTTCCAGGTTCGCCCGGTCCGCGACGCCATCGCCGCAGGTGACGGGCGGCACAGTGGCGGAGGTCACCGCGGTCCGGCCGGCGACGACGAGCTTTCGGTGCTGCTCTGGCAGCGCGCCCTCGATCCGCAGAAGGGCACCTGGTCCCTGCCCGGCGGGGTGCTGCGCGAGGACGAGGACATGACCACCTCGGCGCGCCGTCAGCTCGCCGAGAAGGTGGACGTCCGCGAGGTCGCCCACCTCGAGCAGTTGTCGGTGTTCAGCGACCCGCACCGGGTGCCGGGTCCGCGCCGGATCGCGTCGACCTTCCTGGGGCTGGTCCCCCTGCACGCCGACCCCGGCCTGCCGCCGGACACCGCCTGGCACCCGGTCTCGGCGCTGCCCGAGATGTCCTTCGACCACGGCGTCGTCGTCGAGCACGCGCGCACCCGGCTGGCGGCCAAGCTCTCGTACACCAACATCGCGTTCGCCCTGGCGCCCCCCGAATTCGCGATGTCCGAACTGCGCGACATCTACTGCGCCGCACTCGGCTACCAGGTCGACGCGACCAACCTGCAGCGAGTGCTCAAGCGGCGCAACGTGCTCACCCCGACCGGCAACACCGCACCGTCCGGCCGGGCCGGGGGTCGACCACCGGCGCTCTACCGCTTCACCGACGCGGGCCTGCGCGTCACCGACGAGTTCGCCGCCCTGCGACCACCGACCTGAGTCGGTCTCCACGACCGCCGTCCGGGCTGCGCCACCGCTATGATTCGACTCGGCGATGGATCTCCGCCTGGGCGGTCTCACGATTACCCGAACCGCCTCGTCCGAGGCTGATGGCTCCTTCCCCCGACGGAAGGAGTCTGTGCATGTCAGATCACCTCGGACCGCACCGGGATCTGCCGCTCGGGGCCGGCACCGCCACCCCCACCCCAGCTCCGCTGCACGTGCGGCCGTCGTCGATCGCGGCGGTGGCGGCCGGCGGCTTCCTCGGCGCCCTCGCTCGCTACCGGCTGGGGGTGGCGTTCCCGGAGACCGCCGGAGGGTGGCCGGCGACGACGTTCGCGATCAACGTCTCCGGCGCGTTCCTGCTGGGTCTGCTGCTCGAGGCACTGATCCGGCTCGGCCCGGATTCCGGCTGGCGGCAACGGGTCCGCCTCGCGGTGGGCACCGGCGCGCTCGGCTCGTTCACCACCTACAGCACCCTCGCGCTCGACACGGACCTGCTGGTGCGTGGCCACCACTGGTGGGCGGCGGTGAGCTACGCGGGCGCGAGCGTGCTCGCAGGCCTTGTCGCGTCCGCGGTCGGCATCGCGGTCGGCGCGCGGGTCGCCTCCCGGCGGGCGGCGACCGCGTGATGTTGACGCTCGTGATCGCGGGCGCGGGTGCCGTGGGGGCGGTGGCCCGGTTCGTCCTCGACGGCGCGATCCGGTCGCGGCGCGCGACCGAGTTCCCGTGGGCCACCGTCGTCATCAACGTCACGGGTTCGCTGCTACTCGGGTTCGTCGTCGGCCTGACGCTGTTTCACGGCGCCCCCCACGAGGTCCAGGCGATCGTCGGGGTGGGGTTCTGCGGCGGGTACACCACCTTCAGCACCGCGAGCTTCGAGACGGTGCGGCTGATCCAACGTCAGCGTTACCGGGCCGGGCTGGCCAACGCGCTCGGCACCCTGCTGCTGACCGTCGCCGGCGGCGGCGCCGGTCTCGCACTGGCCGGGTTGTGAGGAGAGGAGTCGACATGGACGGACGCCCCGCATCGACGCGACTGGTGGTCGGATACGACCGTCACCCGGCCAGTCACAGCGCGTTGACGTACGCGGCCGCGCTCACCGAACGCCTGGACGCGCACCTGCACGTCGTCCACGTCGTCGACGTCGAGGACATGCCGGTCGATCCCGACTCCCCCGACTGGGAACAGCGCGTCGCCGACGTCGTCGCCCGCGAGCACACCGAGGCCGGAGCCGCGCTGGCGGCGATATCCGGGCGGTGGACGTACCACCTGCAGCATGGCAACCCCGCGGACCTGCTCTCCTCGGTGGCCGACGAGTACGACGCGTCGATGATCCTGATCGGCGCACCGCGCCACGGCCTGATGTCCCGGATGGAACGGCTGCTGGGTGAGTCGGTGTCGGCGCACCTGGTCCAGCACGGCCGACGACCGGTCGTGCTGGTCCCCGAGCACACCCAGGCGCCGCCGCCGTGAGTACCGCTACCGCGGCAGGGGCCGGTCGTGCGGGTCGGCCGGTTCGACGACCGGCGCGGCGGCCTGCCCGACGCCGAGGTCGTCGCTGGGATTGAGCGAGGCCATCGCCAGGTAGGCCATGGCCGCGACCAGGGGCTGCATGATCAGGGCCAGCGGGGTGTCGATCCCCGGCGTCGCGGACACGATCTGCCCCACCTCGACGGTGTCGAGGGCGGGAAAGCGCAGGTTCGCGATCCCGAGTCCGACCAGCGCCGTCGTCGCGGCGCCGACGACGGAGCCGATCAGCAGGCCGCCGAACACCACCGGACCGCGCACCGAACGCCACATCCAGGCCGCGACGGCCGAGAGCACCCCGATGACCAGGCCGACGCACAGCATGAGCGCGACCGCGTCGAACCGGTGCATGCTCTCCCCGGTGAGCGACGCCGCACCGCGGGAGGTCACCAGGAAGCGTTCCGCCGGGACCAGCAGTCCCCACACCACGCCGCCGAGCGCGCTGACGGCGGTGACCGCCACCACGATGCGGGCTGCGGCGCGGACCTCTGGCCGGGTGGTGCGGCTGGGCGCTGCTGTCGTCACGTCGATCACCCTAGTTGGTGGGTCACCGTGTCCGAGCGGACCGCGCCGTCAGCGCTGACCGAGCGCCGTCGAGTCGCGCACCCCGTGCCGGGAGCACTTGGCCCACCAGCCGTCGGGGCTGATCTGGACGATCATCCGCCGTCCGCAGTCCTCGCAGAACCGCGGCGGCTCCAGGCCGAGCTGCGCGGCGGCGGGCGTCGAGTCCTCGACACCGGGCACCAGGCGCAGGCCGGTGTAGGGGTTGTACCGCTCGTCCGGGTCCGACTGCTGCTCGGCGAGTTGCCGAGCGGCCGGCTCGGGCCCGAGCCAGGACAGCGGCCTAGAGGGTGTCATTGAGCGCCTTGATCGGCATGGAGAGCTCGCCGAGCAGATCCAGGTCCGCCTCGGCCGGACGGCCCAGGGTGGTCAGGTAGTTGCCGACGATGACGGCGTTGATGCCGCCGAGGATGCCCTGCTTGGCGCCGAGGTCGCCGAGGGTGATCTCGCGACCGCCGGCGAACCGGAGGATGGTGCGCGGCAACGCGAGCCGGAACGCGGCGATCGCGCGCAAGGCGTCGGACGCGGGCAGCACCTCGAGGTCACCGAACGGGGTGCCCGGACGCGGGTTGAGGAAGTTCAGCGGCACCTCGTCGGGGTTGAGCTCAGCCAGGTTCGCGGCGAACTCCGCGCGCTGCTCGAGGGACTCGCCCATGCCCAGGATGCCGCCGCAGCAGACCTCCATGCCGGCCGCGCGCACCATCTCCAGCGTGCCCCACCGCTCCTCCCAGGTGTGCGTGGTGACCACGTTCGGGAAGTGCGACTTGGAGGTCTCGAGGTTGTGGTTGTAGCGGTGCACACCCATGGCCGCGAGCTGGTCGACCTGCTCCTGCGTGAGCATGCCCAGCGAGCAGGCGATCTGGATGTCGACCTCGTTGCGGATCGCCTCGATGCCGGCCGCCACCTGGGCGAGCAGCTTCTCGTCGGGACCGCGGACGGCGGCGACGATGCAGAACTCGGTGGCGCCGGACTTCGCGGTCTGCTTGGCTGCCTCGACCAGGCTGGGGATGTCCAGCCACGCTGCGCGCACCGGGGAGGCGAAGAGTCCGGACTGCGAGCAGAAGTGGCAGTCCTCGGGGCAGCCGCCGGTCTTGAGGGAGATGATGCCCTCGACCTCGACCTCGGGGCCGCACCACTTCATCCGCACGTCGTGGGCCAGGCTCAGCAGTTC
Source organism: Rhodococcus kronopolitis (assembly GCF_042654025.1). Lineage (NCBI taxonomy): Bacteria > Bacillati > Actinomycetota > Actinomycetes > Mycobacteriales > Nocardiaceae > Rhodococcus > Rhodococcus kronopolitis. Next base: position 151,046 of record NZ_JBHSFO010000010.1, read on the forward strand.
CTCGAGGTTCTCGTCCGGCAGCTGCAGGACGGCGAGGGTCTGCTCCTGGGTGAGCCCCTCGCCACGGTCGAGGACCTGGTCGCGGGCGACGGCAAGGATGTCGGTTCGGACGGCGGCCTGGGTCACTGGAGAACTCCTCGGAAGCTGTGCTGCGCGGGGCTGGTGCGGTAACTTGAACACCGTACAAGTTGAACGGCGTTCAGGTTAGGGACATGGTGGAATGGTGTCAACCGTGAGAACCCCGGACCCGCGAACCCAGGAGATGTGAACTGTGCAGCTACGCAGGCAGGACGTGCTCGACGGCGCGATCGCGATTCTCGACGAGTACGGCCTCGGCGACCTGACCATGCGCCGCCTCGCCAGCTCGCTCGGCGTCCAGCCCGGCGCGCTGTACTGGCACTTCCCCAACAAGCAGACCCTGCTCGCGGCCATCACCGACGAGATGCTCGCCCTCGTGGCCGCACCCCTCGAGGCCCTCCCGTGGGACGAGCGGCTGCGCGTCCTCGCCCACCGGATGCGCGACGGCCTGCTCGCCCACCGCGACGGCGCCGAGCTGGCGGCCGCGTCCTACGCGGCGCGGCTGGCGACCAACGATGCCCACGCCACCCTGACGGCGTCGTGCGCCGACGCCGGCCTGCCCGCCGACGAGGCGCCGCTGGCCGCCGACGCGCTTCTCTACTACATCCTCGGTCAGACCATGGACGAGCAGTCGCGCATGCAGATGGACTCGCACGGCGCGCTCACCGCCGACGCGTCGCCGCTCGCCGACGCGTTCCTGGACGAGAGCCCCACCGGCACTGCGCGGTTTGACTACGGGCTGACCCTGTTCGTCGACGGGGTGCGCAGCCGGTTGCACGTGTAGGCGCACCGGCATCACCCCACTCAACAGGGGCGCCGGGAACAGTTGCGTGGCCTGGCGTCTCGTCGCAACCGAGTGCCGCGGCTACCTACATGCGGCCGCCGACGCCACCGGTCGGGGCGATCTGCTCGATGACGGCGAGATCGCCGGGAGTCAGGACCAGCTCTGCCGCGGTGACGTTCTGGGCAACGCGCTGCGGGTTGCGGGATCCCGGGATCGGGACGATGTAGTCCTTGCGGGTCAGCAGCCACGCCAGTGACAGCTGCGCGAGCGTGACGCCCTTGCCTGCGGCGAGTGCGGTCAACTCGTCGACGACGGCGATGTTGGCAGGAAAGTTCTCCGGCGCCCACCAGGGGACGTGCTGGCGGAAATCGTTGGCGGCGTAGCTCTCCCGGGAGACCACCGCGCCGCTGAGGAAGCCACGGGCCAGCGGCGAGTAGGCGACGAATCCGATGCCGAGCTCCTCGAGCACGGGGAAGAGTGGCTCGACGTCGCGCGCGAAGATCGAGTACTCGGTCTGCAGCACCGAGATCGGGTGGACCGCGTGCGCGGATCGGATGGTGGACTCGTCGGCTTCGGACAGCCCCAGATACTTGACCTTGCCTGCCTCGACGAACTCCTTCATGGTGCCGATCACGTCCTCGATCGGGACGTTCGGGTCGGGGCGATGCTGGTAGAGCACGTCGATCGTGTCGACGCCGAGGTTGCGCAGGCTGGCCTCGACCACCTCGCGGATGTGCTCCGGGCGCGAGTCGCGGCCGAAGGAGCGGGTGAAACCGAACTTTGTCGCGATGACCACGTCGTCACGGATCGGCGCCAGTGCCCGTCCGAGCAGCCTCTCGCCTTCGCCCCAGCCGTACATCTCGGCGGTGTCGAGCATCGTCACGCCGAGCTCGTGAGCCTTGCGGATCGCGGCGATCGACTCGGTGTCGTCAGTGGGGCCGTAGCCCGTGGCGGTGCCCATTGCTCCGTAGCCGATGGCGGCAGCGGTCAGGCCCTGCCGGCCGAGAGTGCGAGTGTCCACGATGAAGCCCTTCGTTGAATGTCAGCAGATGCCACATGTGTCAGCCTCTGACACTTTGGGCACTGTACGCTTCCCTCGTGGAAAGTTCATCGAATCCGGGACTACGCGACATCACGCGCAAGGCCGTGCGCGCCCGGATCGCCGAGGTCTCGATCGACCTGTTCGCTCAACAGGGTTTCGATGCCGTCACCGTCGAACAGATTGCCGCCGAGGTGGGCATCTCTGCCCGCAGCTTCCACCGCTACTTCCCGGCCAAGGAAGACGCCGTCATCGGCGACCTCCTTCCCTGGGGAGAGTTCGTCCGCGACGCCTTCGCCGCGCGGCCGGCCGATGAACCGGCCTGGGATTCCCTGCGTGCGTCGTTCGAAGCCCTGCTGGCCCAACCGAACCGGGACGAACAACGAAGCAAGCGGACCATGCGCGTCCTGACGAGCGCGGCGTCCCTACGTGCTCGCAATCTCGAGAAGCACCTACTGTGGGCAAGCCTGCTCACCCCGCTCCTGCAGGAGCGACTCGCTGGTGATCTCGCGGCGCTGCGTGCACAGACACTCGTGCAGGCGTCGCTGGCCTGCTTCGACGTCGCGATGACCACCTGGGCCGAGCCCGACGAGACCATGGACGTAGTCGATCTTCTCCGTCAGTCCTTCGCCACGCTCGCGCCCTGATCCGGCACAGAGCCGGCCTCCCCTGTGCGCGCGCATGATCCAGGAGTGATGCCGCCGGGCGTGGCGGCGTCAACTGATCGCCTACAGGGACGGGCCGATCGCCGGCCGCTTCCCAATGTGGGCGCGCCTGGTCGTGACGATGGATCCGCGACTGTCCGCTCGACGACGGAGGCGGGACAGACAGGCGGGTTCCGCCGTAGTAGTTCCGTCCTCGACAACGGAGTAGTCAGGGCACGCGCGACTCCGTCCCGAGCAAACCGCACCCAGCCATGGACACCACTCGATTGTCCTGCTACTACTGAGAATCCAAGGCACGAGGGGGACTTGTGACATCTGTGAATCGGGCCGGATCGGGTGAGCCAGTGCTGCTGTTGCACGGATTCACCTTGTCGCACCATGTATGGCACGGGGTTGTCGACAATCTCTCGCGCGACTACGACGTTCTCGCGATGACGATGCCGGGACACTGGGGCGGACCTCGACTGCGACTGCGCGATGTAGGGGTCCGCGGGATCGCCGATGGCGTCGAACGTGAACTCGACAAGCTCGGCTGGGAAACCTGCCATATCGCGGGCAACTCATTGGGCGGACAGGTTGGATTCGAACTCGAGCGCCGCGGCCGTGCGAGATCCCTCGCCGCGATCAACCCCAGCGGAGGATGGAAACGTTTCTCCTACACCGAGTTCCGCGTCGGAGTGGGATTCACTGCACAGTTTCCGCTCGCGGCTGCTGCCCGCGCGTTCGGTGATCGAGTGACAACCCGCGAGATCTTTCAACGCCCGATCATCCGAAACTGCGCCCGCGACATGACGGCGGTCACCCCCGATGACGCGGCAAACACGATCCGCGCGGTCTCCCACTGCCCCATCTACCTGCCGATGCTGTTGGCCGGGCTGCGCGATGGACCGCTCAAGGACCAGGACATCCGTCGGGTCGCAGTTCCGACAACATTGATGCTCTCCGAGTACGACAACTTCGTCACACGGAACGAGTGCATCCAGCGCCTGGTCGACGAACTGCCCGACCACGTCGAGGAGGTCACCCTGCCGGGCGTCGGCCACATCCCGATGCTCGAGAACCCCGAGATCGTTGCCGACGCCCTCCGCGCCCACCTGACCAGGGCGGCCGAGCGCCAACCCCGGGAAGCCTCCTGATTCGCCCGCCCAGGGATTGTCCAGACCTTAGGGTCGACCCCTCGCGCGAACATTGCACCACTACGTCCGGGCCGTTCACCTGGCGAAACATCATTGTTATCGAATGTATGTGCGAGTATCGTGTGGTGTATGGAAATCGACGCCATGCTCACCGACCCCACCCGGGTCGAGGCATGGCGACTCGACGAAACCGAACTCGCGAGCACCGTCCCGGAACTGTCATCGA
>NZ_JBHSFO010000011.1:0-590 GCF_042654025.1 Rhodococcus kronopolitis
CGGGACCGTCCCACCCGACGGAGAGAACTCTGAACTCAACGAGTTCCACGCTTCCGCCACCCTGGGCGGACGGGTGCACGTGAAGGGATCGTTCGACGCCGAGGTCGGCGAGGCCCTGCACACCGCGCTGTCGGGCCTGTCCAAGCCGCACCCGAGCACCGACGACGACGGAAACCCCATCCGCGACCCGCGGTCCGCCGCCAAGCGCCGCGCCGATGCGTTGGAGCAGATCATCCGCGGGCACCTCGACAACGCCCGCGGACCGGTCGAGGGCGGCGAACAACCACACGTCACCGTCACCATCGACCTCGACGCCCTCAAGGACGCCGTCGCCAGGACCGCGCCCACCCCGGCAACCGGGGCATGGACGAAGAACGGGTGGGACTACCACTCCAACAACCCAACCGGACCCGTCGGCGCAACCAGATCCACACCCGGCGATAGCTGCTCAGACATCCGACCCCCGCGGCACTACCGCAGAGTCCGGCACGCCAGCATGCCCTGGGCCGGACCCGTCTCCGCCACCATCGCCGCACGCCTGTCCTGCGACGCCCAAGTCACCGCGGTCTTCGTCGACAAGGAAGGCAACC
>NZ_JBHSFO010000012.1:0-360264 GCF_042654025.1 Rhodococcus kronopolitis
TGTCGCGACGACCACGGTGGTGACGGGTCCGGCCTCCGCGGTTGCGGGTGCGGATGTCACGTTGAACGTGCAGGTTTCGCCGGTTCCGGCTGGTGGCACGGTGCAGTTCAAGGACGGTGCGGCCGATCTGGGTCAGGCCGTGACGTTGGATGCGGCCGGTAAGGGCAGCATCACGCAGCAGTTCGCCGCTGGCGACCGTCAGATCACCGCGGTGTTCTCGGGTGCGGGTGAGTTCCTGACGTCCACTTCGGCTGCGCACACTGTTGCGGTTGCTCCGCCGGCTCCGGTGGATGTTGTGACGACGACGGTGGTGACGGGTCCGGCGACGGCTGTTGCCGGTGCGGATGTCACTCTCGCCGCACAGGTTTCGCCGACTCCGTCGGGTGGCACGGTGCAGTTCAAGGACGGCACCACCAACCTCGGTGGTCCGGTGGCCGTGGACGCTGCGGGCAAGGCCTCGATCACGCAGAAGTTCGTCGCGGGCAATCGTCAGATCACCGCGGTGTTCTCGGGTGCGGGTGAGTTCCTGACCTCCACCTCGGCTGCGCACGCGCTGTCGGTGACGCCGCCGGCGCCGGTCGGTGAGGTCACCACCACGAGTGTCACCGGACCCGCGACCGCCACCACCGGTGGGCCCGTTGACCTGCGGGCGAAGGTGACGGTCGGCTCGAACGGTGCACCCATCGCGTCCGGCGGAACGATCACCTTCAAGGACGGCGGCACCGTCATCGGCAAGACCACCAATGCGATCGGTGGGCAAGCGCAGCTGAGCCACACGTTCAAGACCGGGGGCGCGCACTCCGTCACCGCGGAGTTCTCCGGCATCACCGGGACGTTCCTGGCATCGGTCTCGCAGCCCCTCGCCGTCGAGGTGGCGGTTACGCCCGTCGAGGACGTTGTCACCACCACCGTCCTGAAGGTGCCTGCGGCGGCAACGACCGGCGTCGCGGTGAACCTGATCGCGACGGTTTCACCGTCTCCGGTTGGCGGCACCGTCCAGTTCAAGGATGGCGAGAACAACATCGGCACCCCGCTTGCGCTGGTCAACGGCAAGGCGACCCGTTCGTACGCCTTCCCGACCGCCGGCGACCACCAGATCTCCGCGGTCTACAGCGGTGCGGCGGGCTACCTCACGTCGAGCACCGAGGTCACCACGGTTCCGGTGGTCGACGCTCCCGTCGAGGAAGATGGCGCGGGTGGATCGCTCGGCACCCTGTTCGGTTCCTCCTGAGGCTTCGGCCGCTGAACTGAGCTGAGTTCGTGAGTGTGGCCCCCGTCGGAAGTCCGGCGGGGGCCACACTCACGCGTGCCGAGAATCTCCTCCGTTGGCTTGGTGACGGAATTGCCCGGATTTCGCGGTTACCACCTAGTAACATTTTGGCCGTCGGGCCGGGTTGGCTTCGTTGGGGCGGGAAAATGGCAGGTCAGATGGTTGTCGAATCGCCTCGATGCCATTGCGAGAGGCGCCGAAACGGCCAATTAGTTTTCAATTGGTGATCCGCCCGTGATTGGCGGTGAGGTGCGTTACCCTGGGCCGAATCGGAAGCAGTTGGACGGTCGTCTCAGACTGTCGGCGAGAGGGAATCAATGACTCAGAGCAGTATCCGTCGCGTGGTCGGTGGCGTCAGTGCGTTGGCCGTCGCGGCTGGATTCGCGACAGTTCTCGGTGCCGGTGTGGCAGGTGCCGCCCCGGGTTCGGTGTCCTGGTCCGACGGTGACAGCAACTTCGTCCGGACCGTCAGCAACACGACGCCGGTCGAGGGTGAGGTCGTCACGACCTCGATGAAGTTCACGCGGAGCGCTCCCGGCGTCGTGGAGTACGTCCAGGCGGTCAAGGACTTCCATCCCGCGTGCCTGACGTACGTGGACGGTTCGGCGAAGGTCGACGGCAGTCCCCAGGGCCTCGAGAGCCAGGGTGCGGACTTCGCCCGGGTCACCGGCAGCTGGGCGGTGTACCCGAACATCAACCCGAAGTCGCACACGTTCGAGTTCTCGTACAAGGTCGGCGCGAACTGCGACCGTGACGTCGCGATGAACACCTGGACGGACTACTCCGGTTCGCTGGGTTCGGGCAGCTACCCGAACAAGGGCACGAACGTCACGGTGAGCAAGAACGTCACCACGACGGTGTTGGCCGCGGTTCCGGCCGGCGTCCAGGTGGGTCAGGCCGTGCCGCTGACGGCGACGGTCACCGGCGGTGCGGCCGGCGGCAACGTCGACTTCTTCGACGGCACCGCCCAGATCGGCTCCGGCACCCTCGACGCCGCCGGCGTGGCGACCGTGTCGTGGACCCCCGCCGTTCGCGGCGCCCACGCGCTGACCGCGAAGTTCGCGGCAACCAGCAAGGCGAATGCCTCGGCGTCGGCCCAGCAGAACATCCAGGTCGCGCAGTCCGACGCGGTCTCCACGACTGCCTTGGCCGCGGTTTCCGGAGCTCAGGTCGCTCGCTCCAGCACGCTGAAGGCAACCGTGTCCCCGGCCGGTGCCGGCGGCACCGTGGTGTTCAAGGACGGCGGCGCGACGCTGGCCGAGGTCAACGTGGCGGCGAACGGCGAGGCCACCTACGCCTGGGTGCCGGCCACCGCGGGTGACCACGCGATCACCGCGACCTTCTCCGGTCGTAGCGGTGTCACCGGTTCGACCGGATCCCAGACCGTGACGGTGGCGGCTTCTTCGACCGAGAACACCGCGTCGAGCACGGTCCTCACTGTGGGCGCGAACCCGCAGGTCGGTCAGGAGTCGTCGGTCTCGGCGAAGGTCACCCCGGCTAACGCCGGTGGTTCGGTGACGTTCAAGGAGAACGGTGTGGTGGTCGGTACCGCGAATGTCGACGCGAGTGGCGCGGCCAGCACCCTCTGGACTCCGTCCGAGGCCGGTCTGCGCAACGTCGTCGCCGAGTTCTCCGGTGCGGGCACGGTGAACGCCTCCAGTGATGCGGTGTCGGTGGACGTGGCGACGGGCAACCCGGGCGGCGGCAACGTCGGCGGCGGCAGCCTCGGCTCGCTCTTCGGTAGCTAGTTTCCCCCTTCGGGGTCCCGGGCTCGGATCCCCTTGCCGTGGCACCGCGGCGGGGGATCCGTGTCTGAAAATCATGCGTCCAGCTTCGGTGGGCGACCACTCCGATCGTCGATTGAGAGGAAAACATGTCTGTAGAAAACACCCGCCGGGTGATCGGTGGTGTGAGCGCGTTCGCGGTTGCGGCCGGGTTCGCGGTCACCGCCGGCGTCGGGATCGCTGGTGCGGCGCCGGGCTCGATTACCTGGACCGACGGCAGCAGCAAGTTCACTCGCACTGTCAGCAACACGACTCCGGTCGAGGGCGAGACCGTCACGTCGGCGATCAAGTTCGAGCGGACGGGTGGCGTCGTCGAGTACGTCCAGGCGGTCAAGGACTTCCATCCGGCGTGCATGACGTACGTGGACGGTTCGGCGAAGGTCGACGGTTCGGCGAAGGGACTCGAGAGTCAGGGTGCGGACTTCGCCCGGGTCACGGGCAGCTGGGCGGTGTATCCGAACATCAACCCGAAGTCGCACACGTTCGAGTTCTCGTACAAGGTCGGCGCGAACTGCGACCGCGCGGTCGCGCTGAACACGGGTATGGACTACTCCGGCACTCTCGGTAGCGGTGGCTACTCCACCAAGGGCCCGACGATCACGGTGAGCAAGAACGTCACCACCACGGTGCTCGACGCGGTTGCGGCCGGTGTGAAGGTGGGCCAGTCGGTTCCGCTGTCCGCGACCGTCGCCGGTGGTGTGGACGGCAATGTCGTCGAGTTCTTCGACGGGACGACGAAGGTCGGGCAGGGTGCGCTGGCCGGGGGCAAGGCGACGTTGGCGTGGACGCCTGCGGCCGCGGGTGGTCACTCTCTGACGGCGAAGTTCCTGGGGACGACGAAGGCCAACGAGTCGGTCTCGGCGGCGCAGAACGTGTCGGTCACCGCGGCTGATGTCGCGACGACCACCTCGGTGACGGGTCCTGCGACGGCGGTCGAGGGTACGGACGTGACCTTGGACGTGCAGGTTTCGCCGACTCCGTCGGGTGGCACAGTGCAGTTCAAGGACGGCGCCGCGGACCTCGGCGGCCCGGTGGCCGTGGGCGTGGACGGCAAGGCCTCGATCACGCAGGCCCTGCCGGTGGGCGACCGCAGCATCACCGCGGTGTTCTCGGGTGCCGGTGAGTTCCAGGCCTCGACGTCGGCTGCGCACACTGTCGCGGTTTCGCCGCCGGCTCCGGTTGACGTTGCGACGACGACCACGGTTTCGGGTCCGGCGACGGCTGTCGCCGGTGCGGATGTCACTCTCGCTGTACAGGTTTCGCCGACTCCCTCGGGTGGCACGGTGCAGTTCAAGGACGGCGCCACCGATCTCGGCGCTCCGGTGGCGGTGGGCGTGGACGGCAAGGCGTCGATCACGCAGGCCCTGCCGGTGGGCAACCACGCGATCACCGCGGTGTTCTCCGGTGCGGGTGAGTTCCTGACCTCTACCTCGGCTGCGCATTCGGTTGCGGTGTCGCCGGCGGAGGTCACGACGACCACCGTGGTGACTGGCGCGACGACCGGTGTCGCCGGTGAGAATGTGAGCCTGGACGTCCAGGTCTCGCCGGCTCCGGCCGGTGGCACGGTGCAGTTCAAGAACGGTGCCGACGCCCTCGGGGCTCCGGTGACCTTGGATGCGGTGGGCAAGGGCTCGATCTCGGTGCCGTTGGCTGCCGGTGACCATGCGATCACCGCGGTGTACTCGGGTTCCAACGAGTTCCAGGGCTCGACCTCGTCTGCGCACAACGTGTCCGTCACCCCGGCTGCGCCGGCCGACGTGACGACCACCACCACGGTCGCCGGTGACACGACCGGTGTGGTCGGTACCGATGTCGCTCTGAGCGTGCAGGTTTCGCCGGCTCCGGCCGGTGGCACGGTGCAGTTCAAGAACGGTGCCGACGACCTCGGGGCTCCGGTGACGTTGGATGCGGCGGGCAAGGGTTCGATCTCGGTGGCGTTGGCTGCCGGTGACCATGCGATCACGGCGGTGTACTCCGGTTCCGGCGAGTTCCTGACCTCGACCTCAGCCGCGCACAGCGTGTCGGTGACGCCTGCGGCTGCCGTCGACGAGGCCACCACCACGGTGCTGGCGCTTCCCGCGAACGTGAAGACCGGTGTCGGCGTTGACATCTGGGCAACCGTGAAGGCTCCGAACGGCGATCCGATCCAGTCCGGCGGAACGGTCACCTTCAAGGTCGACGGCACCACCATCGGTACCGCCGTGAACCTCGTCAACGGTCAGGCGAAGGTCAACCACACCTTCGCGACCGTGGGACCCCACTCCGTCACCGCGGAGTTCTCCGGCGCGGCGGGGTTCCTGGCATCGGCCTCCACGGTGGGCACCGTCGAGGTGTCGGCGCCCGACGCCAACGACGTGGTCACGGCCACGGTGCTGACGTTGCCCGCATCGGCGACGACCGGCGATGCGGTGAACCTCGTCGCGACGGTTTCCCCGACTCCTGCCGGCGGCACCGTCCAGTTCATGGACGGCGCGACCAACATCGGCGGCCCGGTTGGGCTCACCAACGGCAAGGCGACCCGTTCGTACGCCTTCCCGGCCGCCGGTGATCACCAGATCACCGCGGTCTACAGCGGGGCCCCGGGCCACCTGGGCTCGAGCGCCGAGGTCGGCACGGTGACCGTCACCGACGCGCCCGTCGGCGGCGGTGCGGGTGGATCTCTCGGGAACATGTTCGGTTCCTCGTAGGGGTTTCTGGCTTCTGAGCTGATCGAGTGAGTGTGGCCCCCGTCGGATCTCCGGCGGGGGCCACACTCATCTCTGCTCACCTCCCATTCATGACAAGGAATTTGAGCCGCAAGAACGGTTTCCTGCCGATTTTGGGCAATTCGTCAGCGATACGAATTAAATTTCCCCTGGTGACTATTCAGTGAATTCTGCGGGTCGGGGCCTGTTCCTTCGGTGAACCGTAAAGACGCTGTTCGGGGCATGTTTTTGGCGGTGAGTTGCGGCCTGATGGCGTGTCGTTCAATTGGACGAATGGTTGAGCCATTGGGTGGCAATTAGCCCGCGAATAACAAATCCTGCGCTACCTTGTGTCGAATCGAATCAACTGGACGAGCGTCCTGGACGCTCGTCCTGGACTTTCGGTGAGAACGAACCATGACTCGGAGCAGTGCCAGTCGCAAGTTCACAGAATCAGAGGAACGTCCATGATGTATCGAGCAACACGGCGCGGCGTCGCCGCCGGAGCGGCCACCGCACTGGCGATCGGCACGCTGACCATCTTCGGGACCAGTGTCGCCAACGCTGCCCCCGTTGTGCGTGACTGGGCCGACGGAAAGACCAGTTTCAACCGCACCATCAGTAACGGCACCCCCGGAGTGGGCGAGACCATCACGGTCACCACCAAGTTTCGGCGAACCGACAACATCACCGAAACGATCAACTGGATCACCGACGTGAACCCGCCCTGCCTGACCTACGTCCCAGGCTCCGCCAAGGTGAACGGCAACCCGGTCACGCCCGCGGTCAACCCCAACCGTGGTGGCACGCCGCCGTCCGGCACCGTCACCGTCAGTGGGCTCACCCTGGTCAACGCGCCGGGCACCAACAATCCCTCATACAGCGTCGACTACAAGGTCGGCGCCAACTGTGCCCTCGGCAGCACCCTGCAGACCGGCATGGACTACAGCGGCGACCGCGGCGCCGGCTACTACGGGTTCGGCGGCCCCAACATCACGGCAGGCAAGGGCAACCCCGCCACCACGCTCGCCCCCGTCGCGGGTGCGGTCAAGGTCGGCCAGTCGACCACGCTGGCCGCCACCGTCACCGGCGGCGGCAGCGCAACGGGCAACCCCGTCGAGTTCTACGACGGTGCCACCAAGATCGGCCAGGGAAATCTCGACGCCGCCGGCAATGTCACCCTCGCGTGGACCCCGGCAACCGCGGGCGGGCACAGCCTGACCGCGAAGTTCCTGGGCACGGCGACCGCGAACCAGGTGGTCTCGGCGGTGCAGAATGTCACCGTCACCCCGGCGGATGTCACCACGACGACCACGGTGACCGGTCCGGCTACCGCTGTCGCGGGAGCAGACGTCACCCTGGACGTGCAGGTCTCGCCCGTTCCGTCGGGTGGCACGGTGCAGTTCAAGGACGGCGCCACCAACATCGGCGGCCCGGTCACCCTCGGTCCGGACGGCAAGGGCAGCATCACTCAGCAGTTCGCGACGGGTGCTCGCAGCATCACCGCGGTGTACGCGGGTGCGGGCGAGTTCCAGGCCTCCACGTCGGGTGCGCACAATGTGACGGTGACGCCGGCGAATGTCGACACCACCACCACGGTTTCCGGTGACACGACCGGCGTCGTCGGTTCCGATGTCGCCCTGACGGTGAATGTTTCGCCGGCTCCGGCGGGTGGCACGGTGCAGTTCAAGAACGGTGCGGACGATCTTGGTACTCCGGTGACGTTGGATGGGGCAGGCAACGCGTCGATCGCCGCGCCGCTCGCTGCGGGCAACCATGCGATCACCGCGGTGTATTCCGGCTTCAACGAGCACCAGGGTTCGACGTCGGGTGCGCACAACGTGACGGTGACGCCGGCGAATGTCGACACCACCACCACGGTTTCCGGTGACACGACTGGCGTCGTCGGTTCCGATGTCGCTCTGACGGTGAATGTTTCGCCGGCTCCGGCAGCAGGTGCTTTGGTGCAGTTCAAGAACGGTGCGGACGACATCGGTGCTCCGGTGGCGTTGGATGCGGCAGGCAACGGCTCGCTCTCGGTGCCGCTGGCTGCGGGCAACCATGCGATCACCGCGGTGTTCGCTGGTGCGGGTGAGTTCCAGGGTTCGACGTCGGCTGCGTTCAACGTGGCGGTCTCCCCGGCGAATGTCGCGACCACGACGACGGTCACCGGTGACGCCACCGGTGTCGTCGGGTCCGATGTCGCTCTGTCCGCGCATGTCTCGCCGGCTCCGGCCCTCGGCGGCAAGGTGCAGTTCAAGAACGGCGACGACAACATCGGTGGTCTGGTCGACCTCGATGCGCAGGGCAATGCCTCCATCGCGGCGCCGTTGGCTGCGGGCAACCATGCGATCACTGCGGTGTTCTCCGGTTTCAACGAGCACCAGGCGTCGACGTCGGCTGCGTTCAACGTGACGGTGACTCCGGCGAATGTCGCGACCACGACGACGGTCACCGGTGACGCCACCGGTGTCGTCGGCACCGATGTCGCTCTGTCCGCGCATGTCTCGCCGGCTCCGGCTCTCGGCGGCAAGGTGCAGTTCAAGAACGGCGACGACAACATCGGTGGTCTGGTCGACCTCGATGCGCAGGGCAATGCCTCCATCGCGGCGCCGTTGGCTGCGGGCAACCATGCGATCACTGCGGTGTTCTCCGGTTTCAACGAGCACCAGGGTTCGACGTCGGGTGCGTTCAACGTGACGGTGACTCCGGCGAATGTCGCGACCACGACGACGGTTTCCGGTGACTCGGCCGGTGTGGTCGGGTCCGATGTCGCTCTGACGGTGAATGTTTCGCCGACTCCGGCGGGTGGCACGGTGCAGTTCAAGAACGGTGCGGACGATCTCGGCGCTCCGGTGACGTTGGATGCTTCGGGGAACGGCTCGCTCTCGGTGCCGTTGGCTGCGGGCAACCATGCGATCACCGCGGTGTACTCCGGTGCGGGTGAGTTCCAGGGTTCGACGTCGGGTGCGCACAATGTGGCGGTGACGCCGGCGAATGTCGACACCACGACGACGGTTTCCGGTGACTCGGCCGGTGTCGTTGGTTCCGATGTCGCTCTGACGGTGAATGTTTCGCCGACTCCGGCGGGTGGCACGGTGCAGTTCAAGAACGGTGCGGACGACATCGGTGCTCCGGTGACGCTGGACGATCAGGGCAACGGCACAATTGCGGTGCCGATGGCCGAGGGCAGCCACGTGATCACTGCGGTGTTCTCCGGCTTCGGTGACCACCAGGGTTCGACCTCGGCCGCACACAACGTGACCGTGACCCCGGCGGCGGCGACCGACGAGGCCACCACCACGGTGCTGACCCTTCCCGTCGACGCGAAGGCCGGTGTCGCGGTGAACCTGGTCGCGACGGTTTCCCCGACTCCGACCGGTGGCACCGTCCAGTTCAAGAACGGCGGCGTCAACATCGGCAGCCCGGTCGGGCTCACCAACGGCAAGGCGACCCGCTCGTATGTCTTCCCGACCGTCGGTGACCACCAGATCACCGCGGTCTACACCGGGACGGCCGGCTTCCTCGGCTCGGACTCCGATGCGGGCACCGTCTCGGTCGGCGAGGCTCCCGAGCCCGGTTCCGGCAGTGCCAGCGGTTCCCTCGGCAGCCTGTTCGGTTCGTCCTGACGACTGAACTGGTGATGTGAGTGTGGCCCCCGTCGAATCTCCGGCGGGGGCCACACCCCTTTGGTGGACGATTTCATTCAAAGCGCGGAATTTCGCGAGGCGCACGAATCGATTCACGGTTCGAAATATCGTCAGCAATGCGAAACAGGTGGCCTCCGGTAACGGCTCGGTGACCTCCCCTTGTCGGCTGCTCTGCGGCCGAGGAGGGGGAAATATAGTGGTCAGAACTGGTTTGTCCGATACGTCCCGCTTCCGGTTGGGGTGGATGGCGCGGGTCGTTCATGCACCACTTCTTTATCGGGTGATCCAACCGTGATTGACCGCGAATTGCGTTACCCTGGGCCGAATCGAAACCAGTTGGACGGTCGTCTCAGACTGTCGGCGAGAGGGAATCAATGACTCAGAGCAGTGCCCGTCGTGCGGTCGGTTGTGTCAGCGCGTTGGCCGTCGCGGCTGGATTCGCGACAGTTCTCGGTGCCGGTGTGGCAGGTGCCGCGCCGGCTTCGGTGTCCTGGGCCGACGGCAACAGCAACTTCACCCGGACCGTCAGCAACACCACGCCGGTCGAGGGTGAGATCGTCACGACCTCGATGAAGTTCATGCGGAAGGCTCTCACTGTCGTCGAGTACGTCCAGGCAGTCAAGGACTTCCACCCCGCGTGCATGACGTACGTGGACGGCTCGGCGAAGGTCGACGGCAGTCCTCGTGGGCTCCAGAGTTCGGGCCCGGACTTCGTCCGGGTCACGGGTGACTGGTCGGTGTACCCGAACATCGAGCCGAAGTCGCGCACGTTCGAGTTCTCGTACAAGGTTGGCGCGGACTGCGACCGTGACGTCGCAATGAACACCTGGACGGACTACTCCGGTTCGCTGGGTTCGGGCAGCTACCCGAACAAGGGCACGAACGTCACTGTGAGCAAGAACGTCACCACGACGGTGTTGGACGCGGTTCCGGCAGGCATCCAGGTGGGTCAGGCCGTGCCGCTGAAGGCGACCGTGACCGGCGGCGCCGACGGCAACATCGTCGAGTTCTTCGACGGTGGGGCCAAGATCGGCCAGGGTGCACTCGCCGGCGGCGTCGCGACCGCGACGTGGACCCCCGCGGTTCGCGGTGCACACGCGCTGACCGCGACGTTCGCGGCAACCGGCAAGGCGAACGCCTCGGCGTCGGCCGCGGTGAACGTCCAGATTGCGCAGTCCGACGCGGTCTCTACGACCGCGCTGGCACCCATCGTCGGTGCGCAGGTCGGTCGGTCGAGCACCCTGAAGGCGACCGTTTCCCCGGCGGGCGCCGGGGGCAACGTGGTGTTCAAGGACGGCGCCGCGACGCTGGCAGAGGTTCCCGTCGGCGCCAACGGCGAAGCCGTGTACTCCTGGGTGCCGGCAACCCCGGGTGCGCACGCGATCACCGCGACGTTCTCCGGGCGCAGCGGGGTTGCCGGCTCGAACACCTCCGCCAATGTGACCGTGGCGGCGCAGCCGACCGAGAACACCAGCTCGACCACCGTGCTCACCGTCGGCGAGAACCTGAAGGTCGGCCAGGCGTCGACCGTGTCCGCGAAGGTCACCCCCGGTAACGCCGGCGGGTCGGTCACCTTCAAGGACAACGGCGTCGTGATCGGCACCGCCACCGTCGACGCCAACGGCGAGGCGAGCAGCGCGTGGACGCCTGCCGTCGCCGGCCAGCGCAGCATCACGGCCGAGTTCTCCGGTGCCGGCACCGTCAACGCGTCCGCGGACAGTGTCTCGGTGGCCGTGGCCGAGGGCAGCAGCCCCGGCGGCGGCGAGACCGGCAACGGCAGCCTCGGCTCGATCTTCGGCAGCTAGTACCAGTACCACACCTGATCAGGGCCTCGGGTCGATCGCAGCCACAGCGTGGCGGTTGACCCGAGGCCCGATTGTTCTCGGCCCCTGCGGTTCCCGTGGCCGTCTCGGTTCGTCGATTGAGAGGAAGACATGTCTGTAGGTAACGCCCGCCGGGTTGTCGGTGGTGTGAGTGCGTTTGCGGTGGCGGCCGGGTTTGCGGTCACCGCCGGCGTCGGGATCGCTGCTGCGGCACCGAGTTCGGTGTCCTGGGCCGACGGCAACAGCAACTTCACCCGGACCGTCAGCAACACGACGCCGGTCGAGGGTGAGATCGTCACGACCTCGATGAAGTTCATGCGGAAGGCTCTCACCACTGTTGAGTACGTCCAGGCGGTCAAGGACTTCCATCCCGCGTGCCTGACGTACGTGGACGGTTCGGCGAAGGTCGACGGCAGTCCCCAGGGCCTCGAGAGCCAGGGTGCGGACTTCGCCCGGGTCACCGGCAGCTGGGCGGTGTACCCGAACATCAACCCGAAGTCGCACACGTTCGAGTTCTCGTACAAGGTCGGCGCGAACTGCGACCGTGACGTCGCGATGAACACCTGGACGGACTACTCCGGGGGGCTGGGTTCGGGTAGCTACCCGAACCATGGCGCGACCGTCACGGTGAGCAAGAACGTCACCACGTCGGTGTTGGCCGCGGTGCCGGCGGGTGTGAAGGTGGGTCAGTCGGTTCCGTTGACCGCGACGGTCACCGGTGGTGTGGACGGCAATGTCGTCGAGTTCTTCGACGGGACGACCAAGGTCGGGCAGGGTGCGCTGGCCGGGGGCAAGGCGACGCTGGCGTGGACGCCTGCGGCCGCTGGTGGGCACTCGCTGACGGCGAAGTTCCTGGGGACGACGAAGGCCAACGAGTCGGTCTCGGCGGCGCAGAACGTGTCGGCGACCGTGGCTGATGTCGTGACGACCACCTCGGTGACGGGTCCGGCTACGGCGGTCGAGGGCACGGACGTGACCTTGGACGTGCAGGTTGCGCCGACCCCCTCGGGTGGCACGGTGCAGTTCAAGGACGGCGCCGCCGATCTCGGCGCTCCGGTGGCGGTGGACCCTGCGGGCAAGGCGTCGATCACGTGGGCCCTGCCGGTGGGGGACTACGCGATCACCGCGGTGTTCTCGGGTGCGGGTGAGTTCCTGACCTCCACTTCGGCTGCGCACTCCGTGACGGTCTCCCCGGCGGTCCCGGCCGACGTCGCCACCACCACGACCGTTTCCGGTGCGGCAACCGCCCAGACCGAGACCCCGGTTGCGCTGTCCGCCAGCGTCTCCCCGACGCCGGCCGGTGGCACGGTGCAGTTCAAGGACGGCGGCACCGACATCGGTAGCCCGGTGGCGGTCGGTACCGACGGCACGGCGGCGACCACCGCGTCGTTCGCGACCGCAGGCGCGCACGCGATCACCGCGGTGTTCTCCGGCGCGACCGGATTCATCGCGTCGGTCTCGGATGCGCACACCGTGACGGTGACCGCTCCGGCGCCGTCGGACGCCCAGACCGCGACCACCCTCACCGGTCCGGCCACGGCGTCGACGGGCGTCGCGGTGACGTACGAGGCCAAGGTCGCGCCGGCTCCGGCCGGCGGCACCGTGCAGTTCTTCGACGGTGACACCGCCGTCGGCGACGCGGTAGCGGTCGGCGCCGACGGCAAGGTCTCGCTCACGCACACCTTCACCGCGGCGGGCACCAGCACCCTCAAGGCCGTGTACGGCGGCACCAACGGTTACGTCGGCTCCAGTTCCGCAGTCCTGATCGTCACCGTGACGGGCGAGACCCCCGTGGACCCGGGCCCCGGCACCGGCGGCGGTACGGGCTCCCTCGGCAGCCTGTTCGGTTCCTCCTAGCTGGTCGGCTCGGCACGATTCCGCAGCGCCCCGCCCCGGTCTCGCGACCCGGGACGGGGCGCTGCGGTGTTCGTCGATCCCTGGCCTCGGGCTGGGAAGTCGGGCACACTGTGTGATATGGAGCACAGGATGAGTGACACCGAATTGCGCACGGCGATTCGCACGTTGCGCGAACGTGCCGACGAGGCCCGCAGCCACGACGACGCCAAGACCGCCGACACCATCGAGAAGACGATCCACGAGTACCAGGAAGAGATGTCGACCCGACTGTAAGTCGGTGTGCCCGAGCCGATCCGATGAGCCGACCGGTTGGGCTGTCGTGCTGCGTGTCCGGCCGGGTGAATCCCGGTCGGCCCCTGCCTACGTGCGTAGACTCCGCTTGACGAGCAGGGCGACGGGCAGGGGACTCACGGTGAAGGATCTGCGGGGCAAGCGGTGCTTGATCACCGGCGCGGGTAGTGGCATCGGCCGCGCCACGGCGCTGGCCTCGGCGCGGGAGGGCGCCGACCTGTTCCTCACCGACATCAATGCCGAGGGGCTCGCGGAGACGGTCGAGATGGTCGCCAGGGCGGGCGGTCGGATTGTCGAGTTCCGGGACCTCGACGTGTCCGACTATGACGCGGTCGTCGCCTGGGGTGCGGAACTGCACGATGCCCACGGCAGCATGGACGTGGTGATGAACGTGGCCGGCATCTCGGCCTGGGGCACGGTGGAGAACCTCGAGCACCGGCACTGGAAGTCGATGGTCGACGTCAACCTGATGGGGCCGATCCACGTGATCGAGACCTTCGTGCCGCCGATGGTGCGCGCCGGTCGGGGCGGTCACCTCGTGAACGTCTCGTCGGCCGCCGGCCTGCTGGCACTGCCCTGGCATGCCGCCTACAGCGCCAGCAAGTTCGGGCTGCGCGGGGTCTCGGAGGTGCTTCGCTTCGACCTCAAGCGTCACGACATCGGCGTCAGCCTGGTGGTTCCGGGCGGGGTGAAGACACCGTTGGTCGGCACTGTGCAGATCGCAGGCGTGGACCGCGAGGACCCGCGCGCCCAGAAGTTGTTGCACCGGTTCGAGAAGCGCGCGGTCACGCCCGAGAAGGTGGCGGACTGCATCGTCCGCGGTATCAAGAAGCGCCGCTACCTCGTGTACACCTCCAACGACATCCGCTTCGGATACTGGTGGGCACGTAAGTTTGCGCCGCCGTACGAGTTCGCGATGCAGAAGGCCAACGACTACTTCAGCAAGTTCCTGGACTGACACTCGGCGGATTCCGGCGTCGGTCGGCGTGTCGCCTGGACACGTCGCACAAGCGTCCAATTTCTTCTTCGAAACCGGCATCGGCGACGGTGTCCGCGTGGTCTACTACTGCTCGATTAGGCGCACCCGTCGAGGCTCGGTGCCCGCCGACCACCCGATGGGCGAGTCGAAATCGATGACAAGGACACGGGCTGCCCGGTGCGTGATGCGGGTGCCCGCCACAGCTGGGGAGGATATGCATGTCGGGTAGTTTTGTGCGTAACGGGGTCGCGACGGTAGGTGCGTTCGCGATCGCCGCCGGTTTCGTGGTGGTTTCAGGTGCGGGCCTGGCGGGCGCGGCGCCGGAGACGGTCAACTTCACGGACGGCGGCAACAGCCTCACCCGAACCGTGAACAACACGACGCCGGCCGAGGGCGAGACGGTGACCGTCGCGACCACGATCACCGGTGTCGGCACCGTCGACTGGTTCGAGGACAACCGCCCGACCTGCCTGACCTACAAGCCGAACACCGCCAGGGTCGGCGGGCTACCGGTACCGGTGGCGAGCGTCGGTGCCGGTCTGATCCGGGTCGCAGGAGCCTGGGACGCGGCGACCTCGCCGGTGTTCTCGTTCGAGTACCTGGTACAGGCGAACTGCACCCGCGACGTGGTGCAGACCACCGGGATGAAGTACGGATCCGGAGGTGCGACGGGCAGCTTCGTGACCCAGGGTCCGTCGGTCACCGTGCCCAAGAACGCGACCACCACCGTGCTGAGCCCGATCGCGCCCGGCGCGGCAGGCACCGCCATCAAGATGGATGCCCAGGTGCTCGGTGGCCACGACGGCGAACTCGTGAGGTTCTTCTCGGGTACCACCCTGCTCGGGTCCGCGCCGCTCGCCGCGGGCAAGGCTTCGTACACGTGGACCCCGGCCGCCTCGCAGGCCGGAGATCACCAGATCACCGCGACCTTCGTCGCGTCGCCGCTCGCGCTGGAGTCGTCCTCGGCTGCGCAGACCCTGACGGTTGCCCCGGGCAACCAGACCACGAAGACCACCGTGACCGTTCCGGTCCAGGGCACGGTCAACACCGACGTGCTCCTCGAGGCGCAGGTCGAGCCGTTCCCCGGTGCCGGCACGGTGACGTTCAAGGCGGGCACCGCCGAACTCGGGACCGTCGATGTCGGCCCCGACGGCAAGGCCAGCCTGGTCCAGGTCTTCACGGTCACCGGCAACAAGTCGATCACCGCGGTGTTCTCCGGCGCTCCCGGCTTCACCGCCTCCACCTCGCCGGCCCAGGTCGTGAGGATCTCCGAGCCCGGCGCGACGGATGTCGCGACCACGGTCACGCTCGGCATCCCGGCCCAGGCCGAGCAGGGCAAGGTCGTCTTCCTGACTGCGAACGTGTCCCCGATGCCGGATGCCGGCACGGTGCGCTTCTACAGCGGCGAGGAGCCGCTCGGCAACCCGACCCGGCTCGCCAGCGGGCGTGCCACCCAGACCTACACCTTCACCACGCTCGGACACAAGGAGATTCGCGCGGTGTACACCGGCGCGGTCGGGTTCCTGGGGTCGGACGTGACGGGCGGCATCGAGGTGATCGAGCCCCTTCCGCCGAGCACCAGTGGATCGCTCGGCAACCTCTTCGGTTCCTCGTAGGCACCTAGGAACGCACACGGCGCCCCGTCCCGGTCGATCAGACCGGGGCGGGGCGCCGTCGTCGGTGCGGTCAGGCCGGCACGCGGGCCAGGGTGAGCCTTCCGCTGTGCATCTCGTACACGTCGTCGACGAGGTCCAGCTGACCGAGGTCGTGGGTGACCATCACGATCGCCACGTCGCGGTCCCGGCTCAGCTCCGCCAGCAACCGAACGATCTCGCGGCTGCGGTCCTCGTCCAGCGCGGACGTCGGCTCGTCCACCAGCAGCACCGACGGGTCGTTCATCAGGCTGCGGGCGATCGCCACCCGCTGACGCTGGCCGCCGGAGAGCTGGTGCGGTCGCCGGTCCAGTTCCTTCTCCAGGCCCAGCGAGGCCAGCAGGTCCCGGGCCCGCTGCCGCTGGCCGCGAACCCGGCCGCCGCCGAGGTGGGTGATCATCAGCAACTGCTCGGTCGCGGTCAACGACGCCAGCAGGTTGGACTGCTGGAAGACGAAGCCGAGCTGTTCGCGGCGGACCGTGGTCCGCTCGGCGCGGCCCAGGCCGGTGACGTCGGTGCCGTCGATGTGCACGGTGCCGGACTCGGGCGTGATGAGCAGGCCGGCGACGGCGAGCAGGCTCGACTTGCCGGACCCGGACGGCCCGGTGACCGCGACGAGTTTGCTGCGGTCGACGGTGAAGTTGACGGTGTCCAGCGCACGCAGGCGGGTGTCGCCGTCGGGATAGGTGAGGACGGCGTCGGTGAGGGTGAGGCTCATCTTGACTCCTTCAATTCGCTTGGTGGAGTGGTCGTTACCGGGCCGAGCTCAGCGCGGTCAGGGGGTCTACGGAGACGATCCGGGTCAGCGCGGCGGCGGCACCGAGCATGCCGAGGCCGACCAGCGCGAAGAACGGCAGCAGCGTGCCGGACACGGTGAGCGTGAACGGGACTGCCTGTGAGGCGACCGTGCCGAGGCCCACCGCGGCGAGCGTGCCGAGGCCGGCGCCGAGGGTGAGGACGACCAGCGACTGGCCGAGGGCGTCCCGCAGCAGGTAACCGGTGGATGCCCCGACGGCCTTGAGCACCGCCAGGTCCTGTCCGCGCTGGATGGTCCAGATGGTGAAGAACGCGCCGACCACCAGGGCGCTGACGATCAGCAGCATGACCTGCATGAGCAGCAGCGAACTGTGCTCCGAGGCGTAGCCGCCGATCGCGTTGATCGCACCGGACTCGTCGGTGATCGAGGTGTCGGTGGCACTCGCCGCGGAGCCGGCGTCGAAACCGCCGGAGGTGCGCAGGGCGATGACATTGCCCTCGTTGCCGCCCGCGGTGGGCAGCGCACGCCAGTCGGACTGCTCGAGCCAGACCACCGGCTGGTGGCTGTAGAAGGAATCGTCGACCAGGGCGACGACGGTGAACGGGTGTCCGCTCATCTCCACGGAGTCGCCGACGCTCCAGCCGTTGTCCTGCGCGAACGACCGGTCCACCGCGACCTGGCCCGACGTCAGCGGGACCGGTGCGGCGAACGAGTCACCCGCCACGCCGAAGGCGCTGGCGCTGACGTCATGGCCGCCGGCGGTGATCCGGGCGGGCGCGATGCCGATCAGCGCGGTGTCGTCGACGCCGGCCGTCGTCGCCAGCGACTGCTGCTGCCGCGCCGTGACCTGGGAGTCACTGAACGAGAGTGACTGACCCTCGGCGGGAACGCCGAAGGCGAAGTGGTTCGCGTCGAGGTTCTTGATCGCCGCGATCGACTGGTTGCCCAGTCCGGCGGTGAGCCCGGACAGCATGACCACCATCAGGGAGATGAGGAAGAGCACGGTGCTCATCAGAGCGAACCGGCCCTTGGCGAATCGGAGGTCACGAAGGCTGAGGAACATGGTCTCCATGTTGGTCGCGCGGCCACCGTCGCCGCATCGCGCGCACGGTGGGTGCGGCACTCAATCGAAAGTAGGAGTCGCCGGTCGGGGCCGGTCAGCGCGCCGCGGCGGTGTTAGCGTGGATGCAATGCAGCACTTGGATCCCCGGCCCGACGGCGTCACGACGCCGGGGCCGCACATCGACGGCAGCCCGGCGCCGGTGCTGCGAGTCATGACACTCGGAGCGCACACGCTGTTCGTGCTGTTGCTCGCGGTCGGCGTCGCGCGCTGCCTGGCGGACGGGCCGGTGGCGGCCGTGGTGCTCGCAGGCGTCGTCCTCGGTTGGTACCTGCTGGGGGTGTGGTTCGCCCGGATGTCCGCGGCCGCCACCGGTCGGGACTGGTACGGCCAGTTCTGGCTGGGGGTGCTGGTGCTGGGCTGGCTCGTCCTTGCCGTGGTGAGCGTCAACTTCGTCTGGGTGGCGTTCGCCCTGTACTTCCTGTGCTTTCACGTGCTCACCACACGGGTCGCGGTGGCCGCGACGGTGGCGATCAACGCGGTCGTGATCGCGGCCTCGCTCTGGCACGGGGGGACCAACGTGGTGGCCACGTTCCTGGGCCCGACCTTCGGTGCGGCGGCGGCCGCCGGGATGGCACTGGTCTACCAGCAGTTGCTCCGCGACGCCGCACAGCGACGCCGACTGTTCGACGAACTGACCCGTTCGCACGCCGAACTGCTCGACGCGCAGGACGAACTGGCGGCGTTGCAGCGCGAGGCCGGCGCCGTCGACGAACGGGCCCGACTGGCCCGCGACATCCACGACACCCTGGCCCAGGGCTTCTCCTCGATCGTGCTGCTGGCCCGGGCCGGAGGGCGCAGCGAGGATCCCGCCCCGATCCTCGCGCAGATCGCGGCGACGGCCCAGGAGAACCTCGGCGAGGCGCGTCGGGTGGTCGCCGCACTCACCCCGTCGGCGCTCGACGACGCCTCGCTGGAGTCGGCGCTGCGACGACTGCTCGCCGAACTGGGCGAGCACACCGGGATCGTCGGCGAACTGGTGGTGGACGGCGAACCCGCGCGGCTGCCGATGGACTACGACGTGGCGCTGCTGCGGGTGGCGCAGAGCGCGCTGGCGAATGTGCGCCTGCACTCGCAGGCCCGGCAGGTGCGGGTGACGCTGAGCTACGCCCCCGACGAGGTCCGGCTGGATGTGGTCGACGACGGAATCGGGTTCGAGCCGGACGGCGAGTTCACCCCCGCCTCCTTCGGACTGCGGTCGATGCGCGAGCGCCTCGACTCGTTCGGCGGCTCGCTGGTGGTCGAGTCGGCGCCGGGTGACGGAACCGCCCTGGCGGCAACACTTCCCACAGGACGGGTGTCATGAGCGCCGCGGCCGTGTTGCGAATCCTGCTCGTCGACGACCATCCCGTCGTGCGGGCGGGCCTGCGTGCCCTGCTGTCCTCGCACGAGGGTCTGGACGTGGTGGCCGAGGCGTCGTCCGGGGAGCAGGCGCTGGAGCTGGTCGCGTCGCTGCGGCCCGACGTGGTGCTGATGGACCTGCGGCTCGGGGCGGGCATCGACGGTGCGCAGGCCACCGCGGCCATCACGGCCCGGCCCGACCCGCCGCGGGTGGTGGTGCTGACGACCTACGAGACCGACGCCGACATCCTGCGCGCGGTGGAGGCCGGGGCCGCGGGCTACCTCCTCAAGGACAGCGACCCGCAGGTGCTGGTGGACGCGGTGTGGGCGGCGTCGCGCGGTGAGACGGTGCTCAATCCCGATGTGGCGCAACGGCTGTACCGGCAGATCCGATCGCCGCGGGTGGACCTGAGCGCCCGCGAGACGCAGATCGTCGGGCTCGTCGCCCAGGGGCTGTCGAACCGTGCCATCGCCAAGGAGCTCTTCGTTACCGAGGCGACGGTGAAATCGCACCTGGTGCATGCGTTCTCGAAGCTCGGGGTGGACAGCCGGACCGCCGCGGTGGCGGCCGCCCGCGAGCGCGGACTGATCGAGTAGCGGGTCCCGCCCGCCGTCGCTGCCCGTGCGCGGGGAGCCGCCGCGCACTACCGTCGGAGCAATGACGAGCGAGCAGGGGACGGCGCTGGGGGTCAACTCCGAGGTGGGCACCCTGCGGACGGTGCTGCTGCACCGTCCCGGCGGGGAGCTCAAGCGTCTGACCCCGCGCAACAACGACCAGCTGCTCTTCGACGGGTTGCCGTGGGTGGACCGCGCCCAGGACGAGCACGACGCGTTCGCCGCCCTGCTGCGCTCGCGGGGAGTGGAGGTGCTGCTGCTCTCGGACCTGCTCGCGGAGGCGCTGACGATCAGTGGGGCGGCGCGCATGCAGGGCATCTCCGCGGCCGTCGACCCGCGCCGGCTCGGGCACGTACTGGCCCAGGAGCTGGCTTCGTACCTGCGGACCGTCGGGCCGGATGCGCTCGCGACCCTGCTCACCGCGGGTATGACGTTCGACGAGCTGCCGATCGGTCCGGCGGGCGCCTCCCTGGTCCGGCGGATGCACCACGGCGGGGACTTCGTGATCGAGCCGCTCCCGAACCTGCTCTTCACCAGGGACTCGTCGTTCTGGATCGGTGACCGGGTCGCGATCACCGCGCTGGCGCTGCCGGCCCGGGCCCGGGAGGCCTCGCTGACCGACCTGATCTACGCGCACCACCCGCGTTTCCTGGGCGTGCGGCGGGCCTACGAGTCGCACACCGCGCCGGTCGAGGGCGGCGACGTGCTGTTGCTCTCGCCCGGCGTGGTCGCGGTCGGGGTGGGGGAGCGGACCACGCCGGCGGGGGCGGAGGCGTTGGCGCGCAGCGTGTTCGAGGACGAACTCGCGCACACAGTGCTGGTGGTCCCGATCGAGCAACGGCGGGCGTCGATGCACCTGGACACCGTGTGCACGATGGTCGACGTGGACGCGGTGGTGATGTACCCGGCGATCGCGCACACCCTGACCGCCTTCACGATTCGCCGCGAGGACGACGGTGTCAGCATTCGCGGTGCGGAGCCGTTCCTGGAGGCGGCGGCCGCGGCGATGGGCATCGGGAAGCTACGGGTGATCGACACCGGCCTCGACCACGTCACGGCCGAGCGTGAGCAGTGGGACGACGGCAACAACACCCTCGCCCTGGCGCCGGGCGTGGTGGTCGCCTACGAGCGCAACGTCGAGACCAACGCCCGGCTGGAGGCGTCGGGCATCGAGGTGCTCCGGATCGCCGGATCCGAGCTCGGCTCCGGCCGCGGCGGCCCGCGCTGTATGTCCTGCCCGGTCCGTCGCGACCCGCTGTAGGCAGCTCCGCTGCTCGTGCGCGGTTGACGGGTCGGGGGACCCGTCGACCGCGCACGAGTGCCGAAGGCGCCTACAGGATGGTGGAGACCGAGGCCGCCGGCCGGGCCAGGACGGTGCCCTTGTCGGTGACGACGATCGGGCGCTCGATCAGGATCGGGTTCTCGGTCATCGCGTCGAGCAGCTCGTCCTCGCTGGCCTGGGCGAGGCCGAGTTCGGTGTAGACGGCCTCCTTCCGGCGGATCGCCTGGCTGGGCTTTAGCCCGGCGTCGTCGAGGAGCTTGCGCAGGCCGTCGCGCGAGGGCGGGGTGTCGAGGTACTTGACGATCGTCGGCTCGATGCCTGCGTCCTCGATCAGCTTGAGCACCGTGCGCGAGGTGCTGCACCGCTGGTTGTGGTAGATCGTCGCGTGCGGGGGTGTCGTGTCAGCTGTCGCCATGTCAGCCATTGTGCCCCCGGTCCGCTCGACCGGCTGACGGCGACCTCAGCGTCCCTCCAGCGTCAGGCGCATGCGGGTCGCGTCCGCTGCGACCGTTCGGGTGGCCAGGAAGACGAAGACGGCGGTGAGCGCCAGCATGATCGGCACCAGGTACATCGCCGAGTTCAGTCCCTCACCCGCGTACTGGGCCAGGGTTCCGGTACCCGCCGAGTCGAGCGCGCGTTCGGCGAACCAGTCGGAGATGGCGCCCACCACGACCGGTCCCGAGAAGCCGCCTAGCAGGTACATCGCGGCAAAGAACAAGGCGGTCGCGGTGGCGCGCAGCGGCGGTACCACCACGTCGTGGATGGTGGGATAGACGCTGATGTAGAACGCGTAGGCCAACAACCAGCCGGCGGCGAAGAAGGCGGTGAAGGCGACGACGCTCCGCCCGTTCTGCATCAGGGCGAGGGCGGTCAACGGAGCCGCCGCGGCGCAACTGAAGACCCCGATCATGAGCCGGGCATTCGGCGACCTGGTCGAGGCGCGGTCCGCCAGTCTGGCGCCCGCCACCAGTCCGACGAGGCCGGTCAACCCGACGATGATTCCGGTGACCGCGGCGGCGGGTGTCAACTTCAGCTCGTACTGGCGCATGAGCAGCGGCACCACGAACGAGTTCACGGCGTACGCGGCGAAGTTGAAGGTCAGCCCCGCGAGGATCAGCCAGCGTAGCGTCGGGATCGACAGCAGCCGGCGGATCGGTCGCGTGACCGGGGCGGCACCGGTGGGAGCTGCGCCGGTGACGGAGAGGTGTTCGGAGCCCCCGCGCTCGGGGTCCCGCATCCGATACAGGACGACGGCGAGCACCACGCCGGGCACGGCCGCGACGAAGAAGGGCGCCCGCCAGGAGTCGAAGGCCTCGGTGATCTTGCCGACGGTGAAGAACGCCAGCATGAGACCGAGCGGCAGCCCGAGCATGAAGATGCCCAGTGCGCGAGATCGCCGCTCCGCCGGGTACATGTCGCCGATCATCGAGTTCGCGGCCGGGGTGAAGCTCGCCTCGCCGATGCCCACGCCGAGCCGGGCCAGGATGAAGAGCAGGTAGCTGCCCGCCGCGCCGGTCGCCGCGGTCAACCCGCTCCACATCAGCAGGCCCACGCCGATGATCTTCGGCCTGTTGCCGGTGTCGGCGAGCCGGCCGAGCGGTAGGCCCGCGATCGCGTAGACCAGGGTGAAGGCCGACATGACGAGGCCGAGTTGCAGGTCGCTGAGGGAGAACTCGGCCTTGATGGGTTCGGCGACCACGGAGGGGATCGAGCGGTCGAAGAAGTTCACCAGGTTGGCCAGGAAGAGCGCGACCAGCGCTCCGCTGACGACATTGGTCGTGGTGGCCGACGGTGGTGACGCGGGCAGCGTCAACGGTGGCGCGGCGGATTCGTGCACGGACATGGGGCCTCGCAGATTCGGTGAGAGCGGGTCGGAAACCTGTTCTGTCGCAGGCATTGCCGTGCGAGAACAAGTCTTGGTTCAGGACTGGTGCATCAGCGCAGTTGTGCTGCTACGTGTGAGCCGATCGCCTGCATTCCGGGCACCGTCGGGTGCAGCGGTACGGCAGGCTCGGTCGGGACGAGGCCGGTGTAGGCGGACTGCCCGTGCGCCGCGCAGATGTCGCGACCCGACGTGGTCTGTGTGATGTCGACGAACCGGATGCCGCGTCGGGTGGCCTCGGCTTCCATCGCGGCGTTGGCGTCGGTCATCACGCTCTGCAGGTAGTCGGCGTCCTGCGACCAGATCGGTTGCTGCGCGGGGCATCCGCCCGGTCGCAGGTAGGTGCCGTAACCCACCACCGCGATCTCCGCGTGCGGCGCCCGCTCCCGGACCTGGTCGAGCATCGCTCCCCAGGTCGGCGCCCAGTCCGCGATCTGGTCCCGCTGCTGGTTGCGTCCGCCGGCGTTGAACTTGTCGCGGCAGGACGACCCGTTCGGTTGTGGCAGCGGGTTGACGCAGCTCAGGGCGGTGGCGAAGAGGTTGAAGTCGTTGGCGCCGATGGTGACGGTGACCAGGTCGGTGTCCGGGCTCAAGGCGTCGAGCTGAGGAGCCGCCGCGCCGGAGAAGGTGCGCTGCGGGGTGTTCGTGATGTTGGTGGTCCTCGCCGACGAGCAACTGACGTCGGTGAGCGTTGCGCCCAACTCCGCCGCCACCACGGCGGGATAGTTCAGGTGCGACCGCAGGCACCCGGGCGCGCTCATGTCCTGGTCGGGAAGCAGTGGGCCGGCAGCGGCGGAGTCGCCGATCGCCACATAGTCGATCCGGCCGGTATCAAGGGGCGCGGCGCCGGCATTGCCGGCGGCCGCGGCCGCCAGCAGGCACAGGGCGGCGGCGGCAGAGGCCCCCGACCTGGTGGCACGGCTGATCATCTGAGTCACCGAGGCTCCTTCTCTCGTGAGCCGCTCCGTTTCGGGTGCACCGTTTGTGCATCCGAGAGTGGCGTGGATTACATATTGATCGGGAAACTGCAGGTGGTCGTTGTAGATTGCGACCAACAATCGGGGGTTTTTTGTGTCTGAGAGCAAAGCGGACCGAGAGGGTTCCATTTCGATCGGCGGTCGGTCGCTGGCAGACCAGTTGGCGCAGCGGACTCACTCGCTGGTCGCCGAGACCGTCCGAGCGATCCGGACCGACGTTCCCTTCTACCGGTCACTGCCGGAGGAGGCGATCCGCAACGACGTCACCGCGATCGTCCGGCGCAACCTCGAGCTGTTCATCGCCATGCTCAGGACGGCGCGGGAGCCGACGCCCTCGGAGGTGGCGGACCTGCGGGTCTCGGCCGGGCACCGGGCGGAGGAGTTGGTGCCCATGGCCGAGATCCTGCATGCGTACCACCTCGGCGTCCAGCAGTGGTGGGCGTCGATCGCAGGGCTGGCCGGTGGCGGTGACGGTCCGGCACTCGCGCGGGCGGGGCAGTTGCTGCACGTCTACCTGCTCGCCGCGACGTCTGCGGTGGTGGCGGGGTATGGGTCGGACCATGCGCTGCCGAGCGAGGACGACGGCGCTCGACGGGCCCTCCTGATGGCGTTGTCCTCGGGCGCGGACCCGGCGGGGGCGGCCGACCGGGTCGGTCTCACCCTCGCTCGGCTCTACTGGGTGGTTGCGCTGCACGTGGACCCGCACCCGGACGAGGCGGCCGCGGGGGTGGATACCGCGGTCGCCGAGCGGCGCAAGGTCCGGCGGCTCCAGCGCGAACTCGACAACGTCGGCCGCGACAAGGCGCTGTGTGCGGTGACCGGCAGCGGCGGAACGGTGCTCATCCCGATCGTCGATTCCGAACCGACCGAGGACAATTGGTCCGACAGTCCGCAGTACGTCGTCTTGCGCCGGAATCTGCTGGACCTGGAACGCGCGATCGGTGCCGCCGTCGTCACCGCGGTCTCCGCCGCCGCGCCCACCCGGATCCCCGGTGCGCTCATGGAGGCCAGGGAGGTGCTCGAGGTAGCGCGCCGTCACGGGCGTCGGACGGGCCTGTTCCGTCTCCAGGACGTACCGGTCGAGTATCAGCTGAGTAGGCCGAGTGCGGCACACTCGGTGTTGGCGGAGCTGTTGTCCCCGTTGGACTCCCACGAGTCGGTGCTCCGGACGCTCGAGGCCTACGTCGACGCGGGCTACGACCGCGGCGCCGCCGCGGCGGCACTACACGTGCACCCGAACACGGTCGTCTACCGGCTGCGCAAACTGGCGATGCTGACGGGGCTGGAGGTGGGCTCGCCCCGGGACCTGGTCCGGTTGACCGCGGCGCTGGCGGCGCGGCGCTGTGCCGGCGCGGAAACGCCACCGGCCTAGTCGGTTTCCGATCGCCCCGACTGGGCCATGATCGCCGTTCCCATCCAGCGGCGCAGATACCGCCGCAGATCGTCGTCGCTCCGTGGCGGATTGCCCGGAGAGATGAAGAACGACTGCATCGTTCGCAGCAGGTACTCGACGAGTTCGCCGAGGGACTCGTCGTCGTACCCGTGGCGCTCCCAGTCGACGTCGAAGCGTCTGATCATCGTCATTCCGAAGGCGCGTGCCTCGTCGGACGTGATGCCGTCGGGGTGGACGTCGGTGCCGGTGAGCAGGATGCCCAGATGCGGCGTGCGACGCACCTCGGCGAGCGTGAACACCACGCCCTCGGTCATCGCGCCGACGGGATCCTCCAGGTCGCGCACCTGCTGCGTGAGCCGATCGAGGAAGCCGGCGACCGAGGCAATCGCCGCGGCCCTCATCAGTGCGTCCGCGCTGGGGAAGTACCGGTACACCGTCTGACGGATGACCCCCAGCGACTCCGCAACGTCGGCGATGCTGATGGCCGAACCGGTTCGACCGATCACCTCGACGGCGGCGTCGACGATGCGCTGGGAGGCCTCGTCGTCATCGACCGGCGGTCGCCCACCCCATCCACGTCTGCGTGCCACCGGGCGGACGGTACCAGGGCTGCGACGCACGCAGGCGTGTGGCGCCGTGGATTCGGCGAAAGCAATCATACGCAACCGCACATATTTGTATGATCACGTCGAATGTGGCTTTCACCTGCCCTGACGGGGCTCGCACGCATCGACGAATCGAGGAATCGCGCATGACGGAACTGAAACCCCGGAAGATGGACTTCGGGTTCGAGGCCGAGGACGTCCCCTTCCTGTGGAACCCGGAGAACCCGGCGTGGTCGAGCATGTCCAACGCGGTCTCCTTCCTCGCGATCGGCTTCGAGAAGATGATCGTCAAGCTGATCCTGCAGGCGAAACCGCTGATCACCGATCCGGAGGTCGCGGCGGAGGCAGTCGCGTTCATGCGCCAGGAGGGCCACCACTCCACCGCGCACCGCCAGCACGTGAACGCGCTGATCCGGCGGTACCCCGGCCTGCAGAACACCCTCGACGCCGTGACCGGCGAGTTCGACCTCCTCACCGAGCGAACCTCGATCAACTACCGGCTGGCGTACACCGCCGACCTGGAGGCCACGTTCACCCCGGTGTTCAAACTGATGCTCGACAACGAGGCCACCCTGTTCCGGCCCGGCGACGACCGGGTCGCGTCCCTGTTCCTCTGGCACTTCGTCGAGGAGGTCGAGCACCGCAGTTCGGCGTTGATCATCTACAACTCGGTCGTCGGCAACGAGCTCTACCGGATGCGGATGGCCGCGTCGATCTTCGCGCACGTGATGAAGTCGATCCGGATTGCGTGTGCCGGTTTCAACCAGCACGTTCCGCTGTCCGAGCGGAAGGTCGACGCGATGTCGATGTTCGCCCGGCACCGGGCCAAGCAGAAGGTGCTCACCGCCTTCGCGCCGTACCTGACCAAGGGGCCGATGCCGCGCGCGTTCGACGGCCTGCCGATCAGTGAGCAGCTCACCGCCCTGTCCGGCGCCGTCCGCAGCCAGATGCCCGGGCACAAGCCCGAACACGAGAAACTGCCCGTCCTCGCCGACGAGTGGTTCACCCGCTACGACGCCGGCTATGACTGCACCCGCTGGTACACCGCGGACTCGCAGAAGCCCGAGGCCGAGCCGGTCTCCGCGGGGGCGAACTGATGTCGGACCACTGTTCGCCCACCTTCTCGGATCTCGCGACCCGCCTGGGCTTCTCGTGCGAGGAGGCTGGTGGGCTCGTCGAGGTGCGCAATCCGGCCGCGCTGGAGAACTGGACGCTGCCGGTGCTCGAGTGGATGATCGTGCTCGGGGCGGTGCTCGCGCTCGTGTACGCGATCCTGCGGCTGCGCAGGCACGGTGATCCCACGAACCTGGTGCTGTGGTTCGGCGCCACCGCGTTCCTGTTCGTCATCGAGCCGCCGATCTACTTCCCGGCGACCTTCGGCACCGAGGAATACCTGGGCACGATGTTCGCGCACAACGTGTTCACCGTGGACTTCCTGTGGGGCCGGCTACCGCTGTACATCGTCGCGATCTATCCGCTGATGGCGACGCTGGCGTTCGAGATCGTCCGCATGCTCGGGGTGTTCCGGCGCTACGGGGTGTTCCTCGGCGCGGTGTGCGTCGGCTTCGTCCACCATGCGTTCTACGAGATCTTCGATCAGCTCGGGCCGCAGTTGCGCTGGTGGGAGTGGACGCTCGACAACAAGGTCAACATGCCGTTCCTCGACTCGGTTCCGCTGCCGAGCGTCGTGGTGTTCGCGGCGCTGTGGCCGATGTCGTTGGCGCTGTGCGTCCAGTTCTTCGTCGGTCGGCACGTCGACGCGGGCCGACACTTCTCCGGGCTCGAACTGGTGTGGCGCACCGTGGTCATCGGTCTCACCGCCTCGGTCGGGGTGTTCGTACTCCCGCTCCCGGCGACCGTCTTCGGAATGGGCAGCGACACCGTCCGCGGGTTCCTGTACGCGGCCGAACTGGTCGCCGTCACGGTCGTCGCGATCCCGCTCCTGGCCCGCCAGTGGTCGCGGTTGCGAAGCTCCGCCGCCGACGTCCCGCCGTACTCGAACGACTTCGTCCGGACCTACGCCGTCGTGTACCTCGCGGTGATGGGCGTGCTGTGGGCCGCGGCGCTGCCCGACTTCTTCGGCGCCGTCGACGGCGTCACCGACGACGGCGACCCGATCGGCAACCTCTGGTACACGCTGGCCTGCTTCGCCGTCGCAATTCTCTCTGTGGCAGCGACATTCACCGTGCCGCGGGGGTCGTCCGACGAGCAGTCAGCGCCGGCGATCGGCGCGGATCCGGTGGCGCAAGCCACCTAGCAGGGCGCACCCGCACCCGTCCCGCACCGCGTGTTCTCCGGCGGCGCGGGGCGGGTGTGCGCTTTCATTGCCGGCATGGACTTGCAGATGCTCTCCGACAGGTTCGAGATCTCGGACCTGCTCACCCGCTACGCGCACGCCGTGGACACCAAGGACTGGGCGCTGTACCGGACCGTGTTCACCACGGACGCGGCCATCGACTACTCGGCCACCGGCGGCCCCAGCGGCGGGGTGGAGGAGGTGGCGGCGCAGTTGACGACCATGCTCGACCTGTTCACGCGGACCCAGCACTTCGTGTCCAACATCTCGGTCGAGTTCGACGGCGACAGCGCCCGGGTCCGCGCGATGTTCTTCAACCCGATGGTCGTCAAGCCGGGCAAGCAGTTCTTCTGCGGCGGTTGGTACAACCACGACCTGGTGCGCACGGCCGACGGGTGGCGCAGCCGCCGCCTGGTCGAGGACTCGGCCTGGTTCGAGGGACTCGAGCAGGCGTTCACGGACTGAACGGCCGGAGCCGCCTAGGCTCGCCGCATGCACATCGTCATCGACCCGGGTTCCGCGACGCCGCTCTACGAACAGCTGAAGCTCCGGGTGCTGGCCATGATCCGCGACGGCGACCTGATCGCAGGCACCAAGCTGCCGACGGTGCGGGCCTGGGCCGAGGAGCTGGGACTGGCGCCGCACACGGTGGCCCGGGCGTACAAGGAACTCGAGGCGGTCGGCGCGCTCGAGGCCCGCGGCCGTGCCGGCACCTTCGTGTCGTCGTCCGGCGACCCGACGCTGACGGCCGCGCAGCGGGCGGCGACCGAGTACGTCGCGACGATCCGCGAGCTCGGCCTCGGTGACGACCTCGCCGCGGAACTGGTGGCCGCCGCGATCCGAGGGGCGTGAGTTGGGCGGCGCGCCGGGAGCCGAACAAGGTTGACGCTTCAACCTGTGTGTGTCACGGTTGTCCTGCTTCCAGACTGTCCGCACACCCAGCAAAGGATCCGCACATGAAGTCGAGTGCCTTCCGAGACCTCGCTCTGCTCATTGCCCGCGTCGGGATCGGCGTGATCTTCGTCGCCCACGGTTGGCAGAAGTTCTTCACCAACGGCATCGAGAAGACCCAGGCCGGATTCGACGCGATGGGGGCGCCGATGCCCGACGTGTCGGCGATCGTGTCCGCCACCATCGAACTCGTCGGCGGGTTTGCGCTGATCGCAGGCATCGCCACCCCGATCGCCGGAATCCTGCTGTTCCTCAACATGGTCGGCGCCTTCTTCATCGTGCACGTCAACAACGGCATCTTCGTCACCGACGGTGGCTACGAACTGGTCCTCGCGCTCGGCGTCGGCTCGCTGCTGATCGCCGCGAGCGGTGCGGGTCGGCTGAGCATCGACGCGCTCCTCGGCGGCAAATTCGGTTCCAAGTCCGCCGTCTGACGAGGCAGGTGACGCGGCCGACTCACGACGGTTCGGCCGCGTCGGCTTGCAATTGCCCCGCAGGGCAAGCAACGTGACCTTGCATGGTGATGAATGCCGATCTACCCGAACAGGATTCTGACCCAAGGCCGACGGCGGGCGGGCCGGTCGTCGTCCGCACCGATTTCGTGGTCTTCGGCGCCACCGCCAGCATTGTCGCCGCGATCCTGATCTGGGGGCTGGTCGGTCCGGACAGCCTCGACCGGGTCACCGGATCCATGCTCGACTGGCTGGTCACCAACCTCGGCTGGTTGTTTGTCCTCGCCGCGACCGGCTTCGTCCTGTTCGCGCTCTGGTTGGCCATCAGTCCGTTCGGCCGGATCCCGCTCGGCAAGGACGGTGAGAAGCCGGAGTTCAAGACCGTCAGCTGGATCGCGATGATGTTCAGCGCCGGGATGGGCATCGGCCTGATGTTCTTCGGCGTCGCGGAACCGCTGGCGCACTTCGTCACCCCGCCGCCGGGCACCGACGGTGGGGTCGGCACCGCGATGGCGACCACCATGTTCCACTGGAGCCTGCACCCGTGGTCGACGTACGCGGTGGTCGGCCTCGCTTTGGCCTACGGCACCTACCGCCGCGGCCGCAAGCAGCTGTTCAGCTCGGCGTTCATCGCCCTGCTCGGCCGCCGCGCGGAGGGGCCGATCGGCAAGGTCATCGACATCCTCGCCATCTTCGCGACGATGTTCGGCACCGCGGCCTCCCTCGGACTGGGAGCCCTGCAGATCGGTTCCGGATTCGAGGTCACCGGCTGGCTCGAGGAGGCGGGCACGCTGCTGCTCGTCTCGATCGTCGCGGTGCTCACGCTGGCCTTCGTCGCCTCGGCCGTCTCCGGGGTGTCCAAGGGCATCCAGTGGCTCTCCAACATCAACATGGTGCTGGCGCTGGTGCTGGCGGTATTCGTGTTCGTGCTGGGGCCGACCGTCCTGATCCTCAACCTGATCCCGAACACCCTCGGTGCCTACGCCAGCCAGA
Organism: Rhodococcus kronopolitis; assembly: GCF_042654025.1. Classification (NCBI taxonomy): domain Bacteria; kingdom Bacillati; phylum Actinomycetota; class Actinomycetes; order Mycobacteriales; family Nocardiaceae; genus Rhodococcus; species Rhodococcus kronopolitis. The sequence continues at coordinate 30,655 of NZ_JBHSFO010000012.1, forward strand.
TCGCGGAGATGTCCGCGCGCACCGCGGCGTCCAGCAACCCGGAGACCGCCGAGTGGCTGTCCTCGTGGACGATCTTCTACTGGGCCTGGTGGATCTCCTGGACCCCGTTCGTCGGGATGTTCCTGGCCCGCATCAGTCGGGGCCGCACCATCCGCGAGTTCGTGGTCGGTGTGATCCTGGTGCCCAGCGTGGTCAGCCTGCTGTGGTTCTCGGTGTTCGGTGGTGCCGCCATCGGCGAACAGCGCGACGGCATCCCGCTCGCGGAGCGGGGCAGCTCGGAGTCCCAACTGTTCGGGATGCTGGACAACCTGCCGTTGGCAGGTGTCACGACGGTCCTGGTGATGATCCTGGTCGCGATCTTCTTCGTCTCCGGCGCGGATGCGGCGTCGATGGTGATGGGCTCGCTCTCCCAGCGCGGCACCCTGCAGCCGAGTCGGTGGGTGGTGGTGTTCTGGGGCATGTTGACCGGTGGCGTCGCGGCGCTGCTGCTGTGGACCGGCGGCGAGGACGCGTTGAACGGGCTGCAGACGATGACCATCATCGTCGCCGCGCCCTTCGTGCTGGTGATGATCGGTCTGTGCGTCTCGCTCTACCGGGACCTGTGCCACGACCCGATGATTCTCGAGGCCCGACGGGAGCGCCAGCGGCCGGCGCGGCGCCGCACCCGCGCGAAGCGGGTCGGTCACTAGCGGGTTCCGGCGGCCGTCGTGGGTTCAGCGCCGGCTGGATGTCAGCGCCAGCTGGGCAGCCACAGCTGCTGCTGCCACATCTCCGGAGTGATCGGGACGGCCGTCAGGATCGGCCAGAGCCAGACGAAGTTCGCGATCACCAGGCCCAGGTACAGCGAGACCGCGAGCATGCCGGTGCGTCGGCGTTCCAGGCTGGCTCGGGCGCTGCCGATCACCTCGCCGCACACCAGTGCCAGGCCCATCACCAGGAACGGGGCCAGCGCGACCGCGTAGAAGTAGTACATCTGCCGGTCCATGGTGACGAACCAGGGCAGGAAGCCTGCGCCGTAGCCGACCAGTACCGCGGCGTACCGCCAGTCCCGGCCGACGACGGAGCGCCACAGCGCCCAGCCCAGCATCGGCAGTGCCAGCCACCACATCGCCGGGGTGCCGATCAGCATCACCGCCTTCACGCAGCTGGCGGCGCCGCAGCCGGAGACCTGGTCGCCCTCGGCGAAGTAGTACAGCATCGGGCGCAGGCCCATCGGCCACGTCCACGGCTTGGACTCCCACGGATGGTGGTTGCCCGCCGAGTTGGTCAGGCCGGAGTGGAAGTCGAGCACGTTGGCGCTGTAGTACCAGAGCGAGCGCAGTGCCGCGGGGACGAACGAGAAGCTGCCGCCGATGCCGACCTGGTCGCCGACCGCGTGCCGGTCGACGCCGGTCTCCGAGGCGAACCACGCCCAGTAGGTGGCGAGGTAGACCAGGACCGGCACCACCACCAGCGCGTACAGTGCGGGGCCGACATCGCGGAGTGCGGTCCCGCGCCACGGGTGCCGGACGCCGTAGCGGCGTCGGGCCGCGACGTCGAAGGCCACGCTCATCAGGCCGAAGAACGCGATGAAGTACATCCCCGACCACTTGGTCCCGCAGGCGAGCCCGAGCATGATGCCGGCGCCGAACCGCCACCACCGGACCCCGAGTCGGGGGCCGTACCCGGTGACGCCGATCCGACCCTGTGCGTAGACCCGGGCCATTCGGGACCGGACCTCGTCCCGGTCCACGATCAGGGCGCCGAACGCGGCCACCACGAACAGGGCCATGAAGATGTCGAGCATCCCGAGCCGCGACGAGACGAAGGTGACCCCGTCCGCGATCAGCAGTAGCCCCGCGATGGCCCCGACCAGCGTGGACCGCGCCATCCGTCGCACGATCCGGATCACCAGCAGCACCAGCAGCGTGCCGGCGACGGCGGCGGAGAACCGCCAGCCCCAGCCGTTGTAGCCGAACAGTGCCTCGCCGACGGCGATCAACTGCTTGCCGACCGGCGGGTGGACCACGAGCCCGTAACCCGGGTTGTTCTCGATCCAGCCGCCGGTGAGCACCTGCCAGCCCTGCGGCGCGTAGTGCTTCTCGTCGAACACCGGGGTGCCGGCGTCGGTGGGGTAGCCGAGCATGGTGAACCGGGTGATGGCGGCGATCAGGGTGAGGAAGCCGGTGACCACCCAGCCGCGGAACCGGTCGGTCGGGCCGTGCTCGGGTTCGGGCATCAGGGGCGCGGGGGAGAGGTGACCACGGGGGTCGACGGAGGGCATGGGGCGCTCGTCGGTCAACTGGGTCACCAGACGATCGTAGGCTGTCGAACATGAATGGTTCCCTGGTCCTTGCCGCGACGCCGATGGGGGACGTCCGCGACGCCTCGGAGCGGTTGAAGGTTGCGCTGGCAACCGCCGACGTGGTGGCGGCCGAGGACACCCGGCGCACCCGGCAGCTCGCGTCGGCGCTCGGCGTCACCATCACCGGCAAGGTGGTCAGCTTCTACGACCAGGTCGAGACCGCCCGGCTGCCGCGGCTGGTCGCCGACGTCGAGGAGGGGCGGACGGTGCTGCTGGTCACGGATGCCGGGATGCCGTCGGTGAGTGATCCCGGGTACCGACTGGTGGCGGCGTGCGTGGCGCAGGACCTGCCGGTCACCTGCCTGCCGGGGCCGTCCGCGGTGACCACCGCGCTGGCGTTGTCGGGGCTGCCGGTCGAGCGCTTCTGCTTCGACGGGTTTCCGCCGCGCAAGCAGGGCCAGCGTCGGTCGTGGTTCGAGGCGCTGCGGACCGAGCCGCGGGCGTGCGTGTTCTTCGAGGCGCCGCACCGGATCGCGGACTGCCTGGCCGACGCGGTCGAGGTACTGGGTGGGGATCGTCGTGCGGCGGTGTGCCGCGAGCTGACCAAGACCTACGAGGAGGTCAAGCGCGGCACCCTGGCCGAGCTCGCCGAGTGGGCGGCCGACGGGGTGCGGGGTGAGATCACGGTGGTGCTCGAGGGCGCCACGGTGGTGGCTGCGGAACCGGAGGACCTCGTCGAGGCGGTCGAGCGGATGGTCGCCGGCGGCGAGCGACTCAAGGACGCGTGCGCCGTGGTGGCCACCGCGGGAGTGTCGAAGCGGGAACTCTACGAGGCCGTGCTGGCCGCGCGCCAGGACTAGTCAGCCCGCGGGGGACATCATCAGGATCAGTGCGACCGAGGCGGCCATCACCATGAGGGCGAGCAGGGTCGGCGGGACGCGGGTCGCGAGTTGGCTGGCGATTCTCATCATGGTGCGCTCCGTGCTTGAGAGGTCAATGCCTGGGTGAGACGAGCGACGGTCGCGGATCCGGCGGGAACTACCCCTCGAAATTGTCAGTCCCCGCCGGTGCCGCGTAGTTGACGCAAGCCCCCTGGCGTCGAGGACAACTGTGGTCGGTGCGGACCCAGGTGAACAACCGTCCTGTAGGTAATTCGGGTATTGTCCCAGTTCGCAGCGGGTGAGGAACTTTTCCGCAGCGGAATTTCAGTGGTGCTGGGAAGGGATCGTCGATGCTCGAGCAGGGGCCGGACCAGTCGGACGACCGCGCGGAACAGGCGCGCCGGTTCTTTGCCGACCAGCTGCGCCTGCTGTTCGCCACGGCGGGCGGGCCGGCGCTCAAGACGGTCGTCTCGGAGGCCACGGCGGTGGCCCGCGCCATCGGTCTCGACAAGCCGCTCTCGGTTCAGCGGATCAGCGACTGGCGATCCGGCAAGCGGGTGCCCGCCACCTTCGACTCGGTGCGTCCGGTCCTCGTCGTCCTGATCCGGTCCGCGACCGCGTTGCACAAGCAGCCGCCCACCGCCGGCCTCTACTCGACGAAGCAGTGGCACGCCTGGTGGAAGAGTGCCCGGGACGTGAGTGCGCCGCGCGGGCGCAGCGAGGTGGCCGTGCCGCCCGCCCCCGAATCGGTCGCCGGGGTCCGGCCGTACCGCGGGCTCGAGCCGTACCGCGCGGCGGACGCGCGACTGTTCTTCGGTCGCGTCCACAGCCTCGGCGGCCTGGTCGACGCGGTCGTCGCCGCGCAGGGGCACGGGATGGTGATCGTCACCGGCGCGTCGGGCGTCGGCAAGTCGTCGCTGGTGCAGGCGGGCGTAGTGCCGGAGCTGGCGCGGGTGGCCCCGGGCCGGTGTTCCGCCGTCGTGATCACCCCGGGCCGGGCTCCGGCGCAGGCGCTGTGCGAGGCCATCCCGGAGCTGACGGGTGTCGTCGACCTACCCGACCGCGAGGCGGTGCGGCGCGCGGTACGCGAGGCAGCGGAGCGGCTCGGGGCCACCTTGCTGGTGATCGTCGTGGACCAGATCGAGGAACTGTTCACCCAGTGCGCCGACCCGGACGAGCGGAGTCGCTTCCTCGCGGTCCTCGATCACGCGGCCTCGGCGTTCACCGACGACGAGACGGTGGACGCGACGCCCTCGGTGGTGGCGACCATGCGGTCGGACTTCTACGGGACGGCGCTGTCGTACCCGGTGCTGGCCCGAGCCCTCGAACGTCACAGCAAGGTGGTCTCGCCCCTGACCCGAGAGGACATGGAGGACGTCATCACCCGCCCGGCCAAGCTGATCGGGCTCAAGCTCGAGTCCGGGCTGGTCGAGGTGATCCTGCACGACCTCGGTGCCCTGACCTCCGCGGACGGCAGCAACACGGTGTTGCCGCTGCTCTCGCACCTGCTCGACACGATGTGGGAGCGGCGTCGCGGCGGCACGTTGACGCTCGCGAGCTACCGGTCGACCGGTGGCGTACGCGGTTCCGTCGCGGCGACGGCCGAGCGCACCTGGGAGGAGCTCGACCCGGAGGGTCGGGTGCTGGCCCGGTCGATGATGGTGCACCTGGTGTACGTCACCGACACCGGCACCGACGTCAAGATCTGCCGGACCTTCCCACAGCTGCTCGCGCTCGGCGGCGAGAACACGGAGAACGCACAGCGGGTCGTCGACCAGTTCATCGCCGCCCGGGTGCTGGTAGCGGACACGGAGAGCGTCGAGCTGATTCACGATGCGGTGATCGATGCCTGGCCCAGGCTTCGGGGCTGGATCCAGGAGGACCGTTCGTACTCGGCGCTGCGTCAGCAGATCGAGGCGGACGCGGTGCACTGGGCCGATTCCGATCGCAACCACAGCCTGCTCTACCAGCGTGGCCGGCTGGACATCGCAGCCGAGTACTCTCCGTCGAACCCGGTGGCGGTGGCGCTGGACCCGGTGGCGGCGGAGTTCCTGGAGGCCTCGACCCGGCAGGTGCGCCGGCAGACCTGGGTGCAGCGGGCGGTGACGGCGGCCCTGGTCCTGTCCACTGTGGTGGCGGTGGTGGCAGGCGTGACGGCCTGGACGGCGAAGAGCCGCGCCGAGTCGGAGCGCGCGGCCGCGGAGTTCCGCCAGGTCGTCGCGCTGGCCGACTCGTTGCGGGAGTCGGACCCGACCACCTCCGCGCAGCTCTCACTGGCGGCCTGGCAGATGGAGCCCGGCGACGACGCGGCCTATTCGAGCCTGATCGCGACGGAGTCGACCCCGATCGGTCGTCCGCTGAGCGGGCACCGCGGCCCGGTCTACGGGGTGGCCGTCGCGTCCGACGGTGTGACGATGGCGTCGGCCAGCGACGACCGAACCGTGCGACTGTGGGACCTGACCGATCGCGCCGATCCGAAACCGATCGGCGCGCCGCTGACCGGCTCCGAGCAGTACATGGCGTCGGTCTCGTTCAGCCCGGACGGCAGGATTCTGGCCGCGGGTAGCGGCGACGGCACGGTGTTCATCTGGGACGTATCCGATCGGGCCGCGCCGCGGCCGCTGCTGGAGGCCGCGCCGACGGGGTCGCGGGTGGTGCACAACGTCCGTTTCAGCCCGGACGGGCGCACCCTGGCGGCACCGAACGACGACGGCACCGTGATGCTCTTCGACACCTCCAACCCGGGATCGCGCCTGTTCCCGACGACGGTGTTGCAGGCACACCACGGCGCGGTCCGGACGGTCTCGTTCCGCGGGGACTCGGCGGTGCTGGCCACGGCCAGCGACGACCGCAGTGTCCGGCTGTGGGACGTCGCGGACCCGAAGCGGCCGACGCCGCTGCCGTCGGTGCTGACCGGGTTCGGCGACGTGGTGCACTCGGTCGCGTTCGCGCCCGACGGCCGGACCCTCGCCGCGAGCAGCGACGACGGGTTCCTGCGGGTGTTCGACGCCACGGATGTGCGCGCAGTGCGGGAGGTCGGCGCGCCGCTGCAGGCGCACACCGGCGCCATCTGGACCATCGCGTTCGCATCGGACGGCGGGACGCTCGCGAGCGCATCGTGGGACGGCACGGTCAAGCGGTGGGCGCTCGATCCGGTCCGCCAGACGCTGCGCGCCCTGCGGCCGGCGCTGACGGGCAACGGCGGCGGGGTACCCGCAATGGCACTCGCGCCGGACGGCGAGACCGTGATCACCGGCGGTCAGGACTCGACGGTGCGGGTGTGGTCGCTGCCGCGAACCGACATCGCCATCTCGGAGTCGGCGTTGACGCTGCCGTCGACGAGCCGGGACGGGGCGTTGATGGTCACCTCCGGCTACGACTCGGTGATTCGGCTGTGGCGGACGGGGGCGGACGGACGGTTGTCCGCGTTGAGCTCGGTCGCGCTGCCACGACCCTTCGGCGGGGCACACGTGGCCGTGTTGTCGCCCGACGGCGACCTGATGGCGACGACGCCGACCAAGGGCGGCACGGTGCAGCTGTGGAACGTCAGCGATCCCGTCCACCCGATTCGGCTGGGCGAGCCGATCACGACGAACACACGCTTCACCTGGGAACTCGCCTTCAGCCCCGACGGATCGACGCTCGCGATGGGCGAGGACGACTTCAGCGTCCGGCTGTGGAATGTCTCCGACCCCGCCCGGCCGGTGCCGTGGGGGACGGCGCTCGGTGGGGCGAGCAACCTGGTCCGGACCGCGGCCTTCAGCCCGGGCGGCACGAGCCTGGTGGCAGCCGACGCGGACGGCGGCGTGTACGAGTGGGACGTGCGCGATCCCACGCGACCGGGGGCGGTGCAGGTCTCGCACATCGGCGACGACGGTGGCGGAATCAACGCGATCTCCTTCAGCCCCGACGGCACCATGCTGGCCACGGGGACCGACGACCAGACGGTTGTGGTGTGGGACCGTGACTCCGTCGGGTCGTTGACGCCTCGCGAGCCGATGCCCGGGCACAGCGGAACCGTCTACTCGGTCTCGTTCAGTCCGGACGGCAGTCGCCTGGTCAGTGGCAGCGACGACGGCACGGTTCGACTGTGGGACGTCGCCGACGCGGGGAACGAACGCGAGGTGGGCGGACCGATCGCGATCGGCGGAACCGGCCGCTGGCAGGTGGCCTTCCTGCCGCGCACCCAGACCGTCGTGGCCGGTGCCGGCGACGGGGTGCTGCGGGCCTGGGGCCTCGGCGCGCCTGCGATCATCGACCGGATCTGTTCGGCGACGACGGAACTGTCGGCCGAGCGGGCCGCGGAGTTCGAGCTGTCGGTCTCGGGTGGCGGCGCCTGCACGACGGACTGAGAGCACCGCGCGGTGCGCCCGTCCGGGCGCGGGGCCCTCAGTGGTGCGGGGCCCTCAGTGGTGCAGGGCCAGGATGCTCGACGCCTTGTCCAGGCACTCCTGCCACTCCGCGTCCGGATCCGAGTCGATGGTGATACCGCCGCCGACACCGAGGGTGGCGTTGCCGTGCGAGTCGAACTCGACGGTGCGGATGGCGACGTTCAGCTCGACGCCCGCGTGCGCGGCCGCGAAGCCGACGGTGCCGCAGTAGACGCCACGCGGACTCGGCTCCCACTGCGAGAGCAGTTGCCGGGCTCGGTGTTTCGGGCATCCGGTGACCGAGGCGGGCGGGAAGGAGGCGTCGAGCAGGTCGCCGGTGGTGGTGCCGCCCGGCACCGTCGCCTCCACGGTGGAGACCAGGTGCCACACGCCGGGCGCGGGGTACACGCCGAGCAGGTCGGTGACGGTGACCGATCCCGGGACCGCGAGGCGGCCGAGGTCGTTGCGCACCAGGTCGACGATCATGACGTTCTCGGCGATGTCCTTGACCGAGGCGCGCAGCAGGGCCGGGTCCGCAGCGACGGGCAGCGTGCCCTTGATCGGGCTCGAGGACACCCGGTCCTGGCGGCGCGCGAGGTACAGCTCGGGGGAGAGGGAGGCCACCGCACCCCAGCTGCCCTGCACGAACGCGGCGCGCGCGGGGCGGGTGGCCTCGACGGCGTCGGCGAAGAAGTCGACCGGGTCGCCGTGTGTGCGCCCACGGAACTGGGTGCACACGCAGGCCTGGTACACCTCGCCCGCGCGGATCGCCTCGAGGCACTGCTCGACTCCGTGCCGGTGGGCATCGCGGTCCGGCGCGGTCCAGTCGATGTGCCAGGGGCGGCGGTGTGCCCGCGGCCGGGTCGCCGCGCCGGCCCACTGCTCGGGGCACGGCCGGTCGGTGAGCGACTCGTACCACCAGCAGCCGTCGGCGTCCTGGACCAGGACGCTGTCCGTCCATCCGCCCGCGGCCTCGGGCAGCGCCGGGGTGAGTCCGGAGGTCGGCAGGTCCGGGTAGGCGCGGTAGCCGATCCAGCCACCGCCGATCCGGCCGCCGTCGATCGAGTCGTCGCCGACCCGGTCACCTGCTGCCGCGCGGCCCGGCGGAGCAGCGAAGGCGTCCCGCGGATCCACCGGGACCGCGAGTAGGCTCGGTGCGAGCAGTGCCCGACGACCGAACCAGTCTCCGATCAGCGCGGCCGGCGGCGGCGTCCCCTGGGCGGTGGCCAGATCGGCCAGGGCGCGCAGCACCTCGGCCGGGGTGCCGCCCTCGCCGAGCCTGTCGATCCGCATTCGTCCAGCCTGTCACGGCGGTGGCCGCCAGCCCGAATCGTGCAGGCCGAACGGTGGACTCAGCCGGCGATGGCGCCGCTGCCGGTACCCAGGGTGGCCGCGTCGGCCGCGGACCGGCCGGCCCGCAGCCCGGACGCGTCTGTCGCCGAGCCGCGCATGGTCTTGGTCCGGCCGAAGATCCGGGTCACCTCGGCACGCACCGCCACCTCCCGCGCGGCCAGGATCGGCAGCAGGTCCGCGAACTCGATCTGTGAGTCGGCCACCGCCTGGGCGGTGCCTGCCTTACCTGCCTCGGTGAGCCGCTGGCCGATCCGCACCGCGAAGCCGAAGAGGAAGGCCTTGCGGAACTCGGTGGAGCGGGAGCCCTTGTCGCCCTCGACCTGCATCGCCCGGGTGGCCTGGACCAGCAGCGAGGTGAACAGCATCTCGCTCTGCCGCACGTCCACCGGCGCCCCGACCATGGTGACGGTGGCAGTTCGTTCGGTGATCACCGCCGCCACGTGATTGGCCTCGCCGATCGCGCTGAGCAGCAGTGCCTTCTGCTTGACGTACGGGCTGTCGAGGTGAACTCGTCGGCTGTCCACGGTGACCGTGGCGCCGGGCGCCGCGGCCTCGAGGACTGCGGCGTCGATCGCGTAGCGCGTCATCAGTTCCTGGGCCTTGGCGGTGAGCGTCTCGGCCTCCTCGACGAACTGGGTGCTCTCGGCCTTCGCCAGCAGGCCGCGGATCTTGTTGAGCACCTTGGTGTCTGCGGCCGTCGCCTCGGAATCCGGCCGGTGCTCCGCGGTGTCGCGGTGTGGCGGCCACGCCGACGGCGGTGGGCACAGGGCGGTCCACGCGTGCAGGCCCCACCAGAACCGCGCCACGACCTGGGCCTGCGACTCGTCGATCTCGGTGGCGGCGTCCGCACCGGGATGCGTTTCGGCGATCGTCCGCAGTTGGTCGAGCCAGGGCCGGGGTGCGCGCGACCAGGCGTCGCTGCGGCGGGACTCGTGCAGGATCAGCACGGCGGCGGGCGTCAGCAGCGTCGCCGGGAGCGACCGCCTCGTCACGTGCAGGACGTCCGCGGGCTGCCAGCCGCGCTCGTACGCCTGCGACAGGGTGGACAGGCAGCCGATCAGACCTCGAATGTCAGTTCGATTACTTTTCATGTCGGCAGTGTGCACCGGAGCACCGACAAGTTTCCCCGTTGCAGGTCAGGAGCTACTTGCGGCCGACCCGACGCGCGCCCGGCGACAGCGAGGCGTCGTCCGCGGCGGCTCGGCCCGCATGCCAGCCCGCGGCGTCCACCGACCGGGCCCGGGCCCGCCGGGTACCCGGGAACAGGCGCTCGAACTCGGTGTCCACCGCCGCGGCGGTGGTGGCGAGGATCGGCAGCAGGTCGCCGACCGCCATGGACTCGGCGGCGGCGGCCGACTCGGTGGCGCGTGCCTCGGCCTCGCGCAGACGCTGCCCGATCCGGCCGGCGAACCCGGCCAGGAACGCCTTACGGAACGCGGTGGTCCGGGCGCCTGCCCGGCCCTGCCCGGCGCTCGACTGCAGGGTGCGGTTCGCCTGGACCAGCAGCGAGGTGAACAGCAGGTCCACCTGTGCCAGGTCGGCGGGCGTGCCGACCACGGTGGCGATGGCGAGATCGTCGAACCACACGGCCCGGACCCGGTTCGCCTCGCCGATCGCGGTCAGCAGGTGCACCTTCTCCTTGATGTACGGGTTGTCCAGGTGCACCCGGTGACTGCGGATGTTCGTCGGTCCCTGGTGGGCGCGCGAGCGCAGCAGGGCGGCGTCGATCGCGTAGCGCGTCATCAGTTCCTGCGCCTTGGCCGTGAACGCCTCGGCCTCCTGGTCGAAGTCGGTGCGCTCGGCCTTGGCGAGCAGGCCCCGCACCCGGTTCAGCATCTTGGGGTCCGCGTCCGTCTCGACGGTCGGGTTCCCGGCCTCGGCGGCGTCGGCCGGCCACTGCGACGGCGGTGCGGTGAGCAGGGTCCACCGCGGCAGTCGGTTCCACTCCGCGGCCAGTTCGGTCAGCTGGTAGCCCAGGAATCCTGCCCGGCCTGCGACCAGGGCGGCGGCGAACGCCGCGCCGCGCGGATCGGGAACCGGCACCTGTGCCGCGAGTCGGGCCTGCGCCGGGTACTGCTCGGCGACGGCGTCGAGCTGGCCGTTCCAGTGCGCAGGCGCCCGCTCCGCCGCGCGGGCCACCCGGGCCTGGTACAGCACGGCGGCCGCGGCCAACTCGGGCGGCGACTCGTCACCGCGTCGGGTCAGGTGCGGCAGGTCCGCCGGCTGCCAGCCACGTTCGTACGCGTCCGTGATCGCGGCCAGCAGGGCCAGGGCCTCGTCGGCAGGTTGCCCGTCGTTGCTCACCGCAGCCACTTCTCCGACAGGTCAGGCGGTCTCGGGCTCCACGTACCGCGGGAACACCGGCGCCGGTGCGGGCAGCGGGTGACCGGCCACGATCCGGGTGCCGATGGCCGCGAAGTCACGCGCGTCGGGGCCCTGTCCCAGCAGGTCCAGGATCCTCGCGCCCGATCCCGGCATGACCGGCTGAACTAGGATGCCGACGATCCGCACCACCTCGAGGGTGGTGTAGAGGACCGTGGCCATCCGGGCCGGGTCCGTCTTGCGCAGCACCCACGGCTCCTGCTGGGAGAAGTACCGGTTGGTCTCGCCGAGGACCGCCCAGACCGACTCGAGCGCGAGGTGCAGCGCCTGCTTGTCGAAGTCCGCGCGCACGGTCTCGAGCAGCGCGTCGGCCTTCGCGAGCAGTGCCTCGTCGTCCTCGGACAGCTCGCCGGGCGTGGGCACCTGGGCGTCGCAGTTCTTCGCGACCATGGTCAGCGAGCGCTGTGCGAGGTTGCCCAGCTCGTTGGACAGGTCGGCGTTCATCCGGGTGACGATGGCCTCGTGGCTGTAGCTGCCGTCCTGGCCGAAGGAGATCTCCCGCAGCAGGAAGAACCGCAGCGCGTCGAGGCCGTACTGCTCGACCATCTCCAGCGGGTCGACGACGTTGCCGACCGACTTCGACATCTTCTCGCCCTTGTTGTAGAGGAACCCGTGCACGAAGACGCGCTTGGGCAGCTCCAGGCCGGCCGACATCAGGAACGCCGGCCAGAAGACGGTGTGGAAGCGGGAGATGTCCTTGCCGATGATGTGCAGGTCCGCGGGCCAGCGCTGCTGGAAGGACGCCGACTCGGTGTCGGGGTAGCCGACGCCGGTGAGGTAGTTCGTCAGCGCGTCCACCCACACGTACATCACGTGCTCGGGGTCGCCGGGGACCGGGACGCCCCAGTCGAAGGTGGTGCGGGAGATCGACAGGTCCTTGAGGCCACCCTTGACGAAGCTGACGATCTCGTTGCGGCGGGTCGCGGGCTCGAGGAATCCGGGGTCGGACTCGTAGAGCGCGAGCAGCCGGTCCTGGTACGCGGAGAGCTTGAAGAAGTAGGTGGACTCCTCGGTCCACTCCACCGGGGTACGGGTCTCGGTCGCGAGTCGGGTGCCGTCCTCCTCGACCGTGGTCTCGGCCTCGGTGTAGAACGCCTCGTCACGCACCGAGTACCAGCCCGAGTAGGTGTCGAGGTAGATGTCGCCGGCCTCGACCATCTTCTGCCAGAGCGCCTGGCAGGCGGCCGTGTGGTCCTCGTCGGTGGTCCGGATGAACCGGTCGTACGAGATGTCGAGGGCCTTGTCCAGCGCCTCGAACCGGTCGGAGTTCCGCGCCGCCAGGTCGCGGACGTCGACGCCCTCCTTGACGGCGGTCTGCTGCATCTTCAGACCGTGCTCGTCGGTGCCGGTCATGAAGAACACGTCGAACCCGTCGAGGCGCTTGAACCGCGCGATCGCATCCGACGAGATGTACTCGTAGGCGTGCCCGACGTGCGGGACGCCGTTCGGGTACGCGATCGCGGTGGTGACGTAGAACGAGGGCCGGGAGGAGGGAGCGGGCGAAGTCATGGTGCCCACACTCTATCCGCGCAGCCGTCGTGCGTGACGGGCAGACCGGTCACCGTCGGTCGAGGGCGCGTTGTTCGTACTCGGTGCGGGTCGCGGTGCCCCGGACCGCCCGGACCTGGTCCGGCACCATCTGCCGGGTGATCAGGTCGCGGATCGGCCGCGGCAGCACGTTCACCGCGCGGACCAGCGGGCCGAGGTAGCCGGGCACGGTCACCTCGAACCGCGGTCGGGTGATCGCCCCGACGACCGCTCGGGCCACGTCGGCCGGTTGCAGCATCGCGGCGGCACCGGTGGCGGTGCCGACGGCCAGTTCGGTGTCCACCACCGTCGGCATCACCACCGTGAGCTGGACGCCGCTGCGGTGCAGTTCGGCGCGGACCCCGCTGAGGTAGCCGAACACCGCGTGCTTGGTTGCGGCGTAACTGGACTCGCCGGGCGGCGCCAGCTTCGAGGCGGCGGACGCCACGGTGACGATGTGACCGTGGCCGCGGGCGCGCATGCCGGGCGCGGCGAGGGTGACGCCGTTGATGACGCCGTGGACGTTGACGTCGAACATGCGGCGACGGGCCGACTCGGGTTCGACGTCGAACGGGCCGACCCACATCACGCCCGCGTTGTTCACGAGCACGTCGAGCGGGCCCCACTGCTCCTCGACCGCGGCGAGGAAGGCGGCGAACGAGTCCCGGTCCGCGACGTCGAGGTCGAGGCCGAGCGCGGTGCCGGTCAGCTCGGCCGCGGTGGCGCGGGCCGCGTCGCCGTCCCGGTCTCCGATGGCCACCTTCGCGCCTGCCTCCGCGAGTTGGGCGGCGATCTCGCGCCCGATGCCCCGGGCGCCGCCGGTCACCGCGACGACTCGTCCGGCGAGGGTTCTCTGCTTCACGTAGGTCTCGCTCTCAGGTAGGTCGGTCACCTGCTGACATGGTGCCGCCTGGAGCCGAGGTTGCGCTGGGGAACGCCCGGTGCGGTCCACCGGACGGGGTGGCCGCGGCCCGGCGGTCGCCGCCGGTGGGGACAATGGGCGCATGAGCAAAGACCGTCCGGCCCCGGACCTGCCCACCCCGCTCGCGCCGCTGATCGACTCGCACACCCACCTCGACGCCTGCGGCGCCACCGATGCGGAGTCGGTCGCGGCGATCGTGGACCGGGCCGAGAAGGTCGGCGTCGGCCAGGTCGTCACCGTGGCCGACGACCTGGCGGCGGCCCGGTTCGCGGTGGCCGCCGCGCACTGGGACCCGCGGGTGTACGCCGCGGTCTCGATCCACCCCACCCGGGCCAACGTGCTCGACGACGCGACGAAGGCGGAGATCGAGCGGCTCGCCGCGGACCCGCGGACCGTGGCGGTGGGGGAGACGGGACTCGACTACTACTGGCCGGGCAAGCTCGACGGCTGCGCCACCGTCGAGGAGCAGGTGGAGGGCTTCCGCTGGCACATCGACCTGGCCAAGCGGCTGCGCAAGCCGCTGATGATCCACAACCGCGAGGCCGACCACGACCTGCTGGCCGTGCTGCTCGACGAGGGCGCCCCGGAGACCGTGATCTTCCACTGCTTCTCCTCCGACGCGACGATGGCGCTCGCCTGCGTGGAGGCCGGCTACGTGCTGAGCTTCTCCGGCACCGTCAGCTTCCGCAACGCCCGCGAGCTGCACGAGGCCGCGAAGCTGGTGCCCGACGACCAGATCCTGGTCGAGACCGACGCGCCGTTCCTCACCCCGCATCCGTTCCGCGGCGCGCCGAACGAGTCGTACTGCCTGCCGTACACGGTCCGTGCGCTCGCCGAGACCCGCGGCCAGGACCCGTTCGACCTGGCCGCAGCGACGACCGCGACGGCCCGGCGGGTCTACCGCATCTAGCCGCCCGCCGAGTGTGCAGTTCTCGGGGCATCGCCGAGAGCGACGGACGGCAACTGCGCACTCGGCGCGTAGATTGGGCCGCACAGGTACGCCCGCGCCCGGGGCCGTCGCGCCCCGGACCTCCCTAGTGCGCGGGCGCGACACATGCGTCATCGGTTCACGGAACCCACCCCGGTCGACTCGACCGTCGAGATCGTCAGCATCCGCATCGCCGCGTGGGAGATCGAATGCTGTGCGTCCCCACCGCAGGTGGGTGGGCAGTCCACCTGGCAGTTGCTCGAAGGCGAGTCCGACGGGCACGTGTGGGGCACGGCCCACGGCGGGAAACGAATCACGCGCACCGTCACCGGCACGGTGCTGAGCGTGCACTTGCTGACCCAGAACTACCGGCAGGACGCGGTCGGTGTGTGGCGGCCGGTGCCCAGTTCGGCGGTTCTGCAACGGATCTGGAAGAGCCCCAGATGGTTTCGTGGCAGCGAACGGCTGCAATACGGCGAGGAGCGCCGAGTGCAGACCGGGGTGGCGATCGAGTTGGCGGTGCCGCGCGGCACCGCGGTGCCGAACGTCGCATCCTCGGCCGAGTACGTCTTCCTGGCCGACCTGTGACCCTCAGAGCACCTTCGCGAGGAAGTCCTGGGTCCGCGGGTGCTGCGGGCTGCCGAACAGGTCGGCAGGCGGGCCCTGTTCGACGATGACGCCGTCGGCCATGAAGATCACCCGGTCGGCGACCTCGCGGGCGAAGCCCATCTCGTGGGTCACCACCACCATGGTCATGCCCTGCGCGGCGAGGTCTCGCAGCACCTGCAGCACCTCGCCGACCATCTCCGGGTCCAGCGCGCTGGTGGCCTCGTCGAAGAGCATGATGTCCGGACTCATGGCCAGCGCCCGGGCGATCGCGACCCGCTGCTTCTGGCCGCCGGACAGGTTGGCCGGCTTGGCGTCCGCCTTCTCCGCCAGCCCCACCTGCGCCAGCAGTCGCTGCCCCGTCTCGCGGGCCTCCGCCTTGGTGGTCCGCTTGGTCTGCACGGGCGCGAGCATCACGTTCTCCAGCGCGGTCATGTGCGGGAACAGGTTGAAGTGCTGGAACACCATGCCGATGTGCTGACGGACCTGGTCGATGTCGACCTTCTTGTCGGTCAGGTCGAACCCGT
Organism: Rhodococcus kronopolitis; assembly: GCF_042654025.1. Classification (NCBI taxonomy): domain Bacteria; kingdom Bacillati; phylum Actinomycetota; class Actinomycetes; order Mycobacteriales; family Nocardiaceae; genus Rhodococcus; species Rhodococcus kronopolitis. The sequence goes on from NZ_JBHSFO010000012.1 coordinate 46,435, forward strand.
CCACGACCACCGTGCCGCCGGTGATGTCCTCGAGCTTGTTCAGGCAGCGCAGGAAGGTGCTCTTGCCGGAGCCGGACGGCCCGATCACGCAGACCACCTCGCCGCTCTCGATGTCGACGTCGATGCCCTTGAGCACCTCGTTGTCGCCGAAGGACTTGCGCAGTTCGGTGACCCGGATCTTCGCGGTCGGGGCCTGCGCGTCGGCGGGGGACGCGGGCGAGGTGCTCATGCGTTGATCCTCTTCTCGAGCCGGTCGGACAGTTTGGTCAGCGCCATGATGATGACGAAGTAGAAGATGCCGACGATCAGCCACATGTTGAAGGACTCGAAGTTCCTCGCGATGATGATCTTGCCGGTCTGGGTGAGCTCGGCGATGCCGATCACCGACAGGATCGAGGTGTCCTTGAGCGTGATCACCGCCTGGTTGACGAACGACGGCATCATCGTGCGCACCGCCTGCGGCAGCACCACCTTGCGCATCGCGGGCAGGTAGCCCATGCCGAGGCTGCGCGCGGCCTCCATCTGTCCCTTGTCGACGGACTGGATGCCGCCGCGGATGATCTCGGTGATGTACGCGCCTGCGTTGAGGCTCAGCGTGATGATGCCCGCGGTCATCGCCGGCATCTGGAAGTTCAGCGCGGCAGGGATGCCGAAGTAGATGAAGAAGGCCTGCACCAGCAGCGGGGTGCCGCGGAAGATGTCGACGTAGGTGACGCCGATGCCGCGCAGGATCCGGCTGGTCGAGACCCGGAAGAAGCCGAAGACCAGGCCGAGCACCAATGCGATCGCCAACGAGGTGACCGTGAGGACGAGCGTCAGCCACAGGCCCTTCATCAGCAGCGGGAAGCTGTCCTTGAACAGGGAGAAGAAGGTGTTGCCGCCCTGCGCCTGCTGCGCACCCTCACCGAGGTAGGTCTGCAGGATCTCGTCGTACTGCCCGCTGGCCCGCAGGTTCGCCAGGCCGGCGTTGAACTTGGTCAGCAGTTCGGCGTTCTCGCCCTTCGAGACCGCGAACCCGTACGAGTTGCCTGCCTCCTTCTCGCCGACCGCCTTGAGCCCGTTGCCCTGCGCGATGCCGTACAGCAGCACCGGGTAGTCGTCGAAGACCGCGACGGAGTTCCCGGTCTTGACGTCGTCGTACATGCTGGCGGAGTCGTCGAAGGTGACGGTGGTGAAGCCGTACCTGTCCTTGACGGAGTCGGCGAACATCGCGCCCTCGGTGCCGGTCTTGACCGCGACCCGCTTGCCGCGCAGGTCCTCGTAGGACTCGATGTCGTCGTTCGACTTCGCCACCGCCATCTGCACGCCGGAGTCGAAGTAGGGGTCGGAGAAGTCGAAGACGAGCTTGCGGTCGTCGGTGATCGACATGCCTGCGATGACACCGTCGACCTGACGTGACTGCAGGGCCTGCACGGCGGCGTTGAAACCCAGCGGCTTGACCGTGTACTTGAAGCCCTGGTCCGCGGCGATCGCCTTGAGCAGGTCCATGTCGATGCCGACGAAGTCGCCCTGCTCGTTCTGGAACTCGAACGGTGCGAACGTGACGTCGGTCGCGATGACGTAGGTCTTGTCGGGGTCGGTCTGCGCGGCGGCGGCGCCGGTGCCGGTGCCGAACATCAGGGCCAGGACGCTGAGGACCGCCAGTACGGCGGGCAGGTGAGTGAGCCTCCGGCGTGAACGTGTGCGCATCCGAACCAGCTTTCCGAGGTGCCGTTCGCGGGGGTGTGACGAGGGATTCGAGATTAACCCCGAAGCCCGTTCGTACAGGTCACGAAGGCACGTGTGTCGGCATTCCGGCGATCCGCGGCGGCCGACTGGTTGCCGGGTCGCGGTTCTCTCGTTACCGTATTGTGATCGATTAGGACCGGGTGTTGTCATTCGGTTACCAAACAGCCTCAGGAACTCGTGTGTCGCGTCTCGAACGGATCAACAAGTCCAATTCGCCCCTCCTCCGCCTCGTCATCGGCGCACTGCTGCTGACACTGCTCGCGGGAGGTGGTCTGGCGGTGCTCTCGCACAAGACGATCACCCTGGACGTGGACGGCGAGACGGTCGCGCTGAGGACGATGTCCTCCGACGTGAGCGGCGTCCTCCGTGACGCCGGGTACACGGTCGGGGACAAGGACGTGGTGGCCCCGTCCACCGACGCCAAGGTCGCCGACGGCGAGACCGTGGTGCTGCGGCGGGCCCGTGAGGTGACGCTCACCGTCGACGGCGAGCCGCGCACCCTGTGGACCACCGCCCTCACCGTCGACGAGGCCCTCTCACAGGAACGCCTCGGCGGTGACGTGCACGTCTCGGCGTCCCGGTCGCAGCGGCTGCCCCTCGAGGGCGCCGCTCTCGACGTGGTCAGCCCCAAGCTGGTGCGCCTGCTCGACGGCGCCGCGGCGCCCGCAGAGGTGCGACTGGCGGCCCCGACGGTCGGCGACCTGCTCACCGCCCACGGTGCGCCGCTCGAGGCGGCCGACATCGTCGAGCCGGCCGTCGAGACCCCGGTCGTCGACGGCATGCAGGTCACGGTCACCCGTACCCGCACCGAGAACCGCACCGAGACGTTGCCGTTCGAGCCGGAGCCGCAGCGGATCGAGGATCCGACCATGAACATGAGCCGGACCGTGGTGGAGAACGCCGGTGCGCCCGGCGTGCACGACGTGACCTTCGCGGTCACCACGGTCAACGGCGTCGAGTCCGGACGCACCGAGATCGGCAAGGTCGTCACCACCCCCGGCCAGCCCAAGGTCGTGCGGGTCGGCGCCAAGCCCGGCACCGAGGTGCCCGAGGTCACCAACGGCGCCACCTGGGACGCGCTCGCGCAGTGCGAGGCCACCGGCAACTGGGCGATCAACACCGGCAACGGCTACTACGGCGGCGTGCAGTTCGACCAGAACACCTGGGAGCGCCAGGGCGGCCTGAAGTACGCGGCCCGCGCGGACCTCGCCACCCGCGAGGAGCAGATTGCGATCGCCTCGCAGACGCAGCGGACCCAGGGCTGGGGTGCGTGGCCGTCGTGCACCTCCCGCCTGGGCATGCGGTGATTTCCGCACGTGGCTGATTTCCGCCCGGCTCGACCAGGCGATAGGTTCACCGGTGTGTCCGACGCCGAGCTGAACCAGCCCAACCCCGAGGTAGGCCCGCGTGGCCAGGCCGCACTGCTCGGCCCCGTCGAGGTGCGCGCGCTGGCCGCGGAGCTCGGCGTGCGACCGACGAAGCAGCTGGGCCAGAACTTCGTGCACGACGCCAACACGGTGCGCCGCATCGTCAACACCGCAGGCGTCGGCCGCGACGACGTGGTGCTCGAGGTGGGGCCCGGCCTGGGCTCGTTGACCCTCGCGCTGATGGACGCCGTCGACTCGGTGATCGCAGTGGAGATCGACCCGGTGCTCGCCGCCCGGCTCCCCACGACCGCCGCCGAGCGGGCCCCGGAACTCGCCGACCGGCTCACCGTGGTGGGCGCGGACGCGATGAGGGTGATGCCGGCGGACCTGCCCGCCGCGCCGACCGCGCTGGTGGCGAACCTGCCGTACAACGTCGCGGTGCCGGTGCTCCTGCACCTGTTCTGCGAGTTCCCGAGCCTGCGCACCGCGCTGGTGATGGTGCAGGCCGAGGTCGCGGACCGCCTCGCCGCGGCCCCGGGCAGCAAGATCTACGGAATCCCCAGCGTCAAGGCCTGCTTCTTCGGCGAGGTGCGTCGCGCCGGGTCCGTCGGGCCGCACGTGTTCTGGCCGGTGCCCAAGGTGGACTCCGGCCTGGTCCGGGTGGACCGCTACGCCGTCGCGCCGTGGTCGCTCGACGAGGCGACCCGCCGCAAGGTGTTCGCCGTCGTCGACGCGGCGTTCGCACAGCGGCGCAAGACGTTGCGAGCCGCGCTCGCCGGGTGGGCGGGCTCGCCCGCGGAGGCGGAACGGCGACTGGTCGCGGCGGGCATCGCCCCGTCCGCGCGCGGCGAGACCCTCGACGCCGCGGCCTTCGTCCGCCTGGCCGAACAGGGCTGAAGCCCGGTGCGCGGTTGACGGGTCTGTGGACCCGTCAACCGCGCACGAGCAGCGGAGCTGCTGCTACTTGAACCGGCGCAACCGCAGGCTGTTGCTCACCACGAAGACGCTCGAGAACGCCATCGCGGCGCCGGCCAGCATCGGGTTGAGCAGGCCGGCCGCGGCCAGCGGGATCGCCGCCGCGTTGTAGGCGAACGCCCAGAACAGGTTGCCCTTGATGGTGCCGAGCGTCCGGCGGGAGAGCCGGATCGCGTCGGCGGCCGAGCGCAGGTCGCCGCGCACCAGGGTGATGTCACTGGCCTCGATCGCCACGTCGGTGCCGGTGCCCATCGCCAGTCCCAGGTCGGCCTGGGCCAGTGCGGCCGCGTCGTTGACACCGTCGCCGACCATCGCGACCACCTTGCCGCGGGCCTGCAGGTCCTTGATCACGTCCACCTTGTCCGACGGCATGACCTCGGCCAGCACGGTCGAGATGCCCACCTGGGCCGCGACGGTCCGCGCGGTGGCCTCGTTGTCGCCGGTGAGCAGCACCGGTTCGAGCCCGAGCTTGCGGAACTGCTCGATCGCCTCGGCGCTGGTCTCCTTGATCGCGTCGGCGACCACCAGGACGGCGCGCGCCTGCCCGTCCCAGCCGACGGCGATGGCGGTGCCGCCGGCGTGTTCGGCCTCGAGCTTGGCCCGCTCCAGCGACTCCGGCAGGTGCTGCGACCAGTCCTCGAGCAGCGCGGTGCGGCCGGCGACGACGGAGTGGCCGTCGACGATGCCCTGCACACCGCGGCCGGGGACGTTCTCGAAGCCCTCCACCTCGGGGAGCTCACCCGCGGCGGCGGCCGCGGCCGAGATGGCTCGGGCGATGGGGTGCTCGGAGGCGTGTTCGAGCGCCCCGGCCAGGCGCAGCGCCTCGGCCCGGTCGACGCCGTCGGCGACGATCACGTCCTGCAGGGTCATCACGCCGGTGGTGACCGTGCCGGTCTTGTCGAGCACGATGGTGTCGACCTTGCGGGTCGACTCGAGCACCTCGGGTCCCTTGATCAGGATGCCCATCTGGGCCCCGCGCCCGGTGCCGACCAGCAACGCGGTCGGCGTGGCGAGCCCGAGGGCACAGGGGCAGGCGATGATCAGCACGGCGACGGCGGCGGTGAACGCCATCTCCAGGGGGTTGCCGGTGCCGATCCAGTAGCCGAGCGCGGCAACGGCGATCGCGATGGCGATCGGCACGAACACACCGGCGATCTTGTCCGCCAGGCGCTGCACGTCGGCCTTGCCGTTCTGCGCGTCCTCGACCAGCGCCGCCATCTGCGCGAGCTGGGTGTCGGCGCCGACGCGGGTGGCACGGACCACGAGCCGGCCGCCGGCGTTGACGGTGGCGCCGACGACGGCGTCGCCGGCCTCGACCTCCACGGGCACCGACTCGCCGGTGAGCATGGACAGGTCCACCGCGGAACGGCCCGAGGTGACCACGCCGTCGGTGGCGATCTTCTCGCCCGGACGGACCACGAACTCCTCGCCGACCACGAGTTCACTTGCCGGGATGCGGATTTCGGTGCCGTCTCGCAGCACCGAGACCTCCTTGGCGCCGAGCTCGAAGAGCGCCCGGAGTGCCGCGCCTGCCTGGCGCTTGGACTTCTGCTCGAAGTAGCGACCGGCCAGCACGAAGGTGATGACGCCGGCGGCGACCTCGAGATAGATGTTCGCGGCGCCGTCGGAACGCCCGATGGTCAGCTCGAACGGGTGGGTCATTCCGGGGGTGCCTGCGGTGCCGAAGAACAGCGCGTACAGCGACCACAGGAAGGCCGCGGACGTGCCGACCGTGATCAGCGTGTCCATGGTGGCGGCGCCGTGCTTGAGATTTGCCCAGGTGGCGCGGTGGAACGGCAGGCCGGCCCACACGATGACCGGCGCGGCCAGCGTCAGCGAGAGCCACTGCCAGTTGGTGAACTGCAGCGCCGGGACCATCGCCATGGCGATCACCGGGACGGACAGCACCGTCGCGACGATCAGTCGGGTCCGCAGCGCGGCCAGCGCCCGGGACGGCTCGTCGTCGGGTTCGTCGGACGCGGCCGCGTCCGGCTGCTGGGCGGGCGGGGTGGGCACGGTCGCCGAGTACCCGGCCTTCTCGACCTCGGCGACGAGGTCGGCGGCGGACAGCGCGGCGGCCGAGTCGTCGAACACGACCTTGGCCTTCTCGGTGGCGTAGTTCACCGACGCGGTGACGCCGTCGAGCTTGTTGAGTCGCTTTTCGATACGGGCCGCGCAGGACGCGCAGGTCATGCCGCCGATGGCGAGTTCGATGCTGTCGGTGGACCCGGGTGCGGTGGGGGTGAGGTACTCGGCGCTCATGTCAGTGGCCTTCGTGGGTGGAGACCGTGAACTCCGCGGTACGGACCACGTTCTCGTGCTGGAAGTCGAGGTACAGCCGGTAGGTTCCGGCGCTCGGTGCCTGGGCGTGGAAGCTGACGTCCGGGCCCGCGGGGGTGACGCCGTCGCCCGGCTCGCCCTGCGGGTGTACGTGCAGGTAGGCGAGGTCCCCGGCGCGCAACGCGACCAGGTGCCCGTAGGCGCCGAGGTAGGGCTGCAGGTCGGTCACCGGTGCACCGTCGCGTGAGACGCTCAGGCGCAGCGGTCCGCCTGCGGTGCTCAGGTCGCCGTCGAGGGTGACGCGGTAGCCGTCGACCTCGGCGACGCGGGACTCCGCAGGCAGGGCCACGGGTACGAACCCTCCCGCGACGTCGACGCCCCGGCCGAGGGTGAGCGCGGGTCCGCCGGTCGCCTGGAAGTCGGCGAACACCCGGTAGCTGCCGGCGCGGTCCCAGGTCCAGTCGAGAGACCAGGTGCCGTCGGCGGCGAGGCTCGGGTGCACGTGCCGGAATCCGCTGGTGTCGGTGCGGACCACGATCAGGTGCAGCTTCTTCTCGTGCTGGTCGTCGAAGGCGGTGACGGGCTCCCCGGTCGGACCGAGGATGCGGAAGTCGAGGGTGCCGGGGCGGTTCACCTCGGCGGGGGCGGTGATCTCCGAGAGGGTGTAGCCCTGCTCGGAGGTCTGCAGGCCGGCCGGGGTGGCCGGACCGGCAGCCGCGTCGTGGCTGTCGTGGCCGGCGTCGACGGTGGTGGTCGTGGTGTGGCTGCTGTGGTCGTTTGACATGTCGATCGGGCTCCCGGTGGCGGCGCCCACCCCGAGGGCCGCCGCGAAGATCACGGCGAGCCCCCCGGTGTAGGCGACGAGTGTGGTGGAGGTTTTCATGACCGCTCCTAGGCGGGGCTGGCTGCGTATCCGGCCTCTTCGACCGCGCCGAGTACGGCCGCGGCGGCGAGAGGGGCGGAACTGGTGACGGTGAGGCGGCCGGTGGGGACGTCGATGGAAATGTCGGTGACCCCGTCGAGCTTGGCGACCTCTGTGCGCACGGAACCCGCGCAGTGTCCGCAGGTCATGCCGGTGACGGTGTAGTTCGTGGTCTCCATGTCAATCTCCTCTGATTCAGTATCCCATACCGGTGGGGGGTAGGGCTTACGAGAGACGAACATACCCATAGGGGGTACCTGGCGCAACCCCCGGGTCCTGCTTGCGGATTTATACCCCTGGGGGGTATGAATCGAATGCGGTGATCACCGTGACAGTCGTTCGAACGTATCGAGGAGTGATCGAAGTGAACCAGAGGAAGATTCCGGGTCCGACACGAAAGTGGTTGGCACTCAGCCTGATTGCGCTAGCCCAGTTCATGGTCATCATGGACACCTCGATCATCGGGGTGGCGTTGCCCGCGATGAGCACTGATCTCGGCTTCACCCAGGAGAACCTGACCTGGGTGTTCAATGCATACGTCGTCGTGTTCGGCGGACTGCTGCTGCTCGGCGGGAGGCTGTCGGACCTCTACGGCGCCCGACGGATGTTCGGTCTCGGCTGGCTGATCCTGCTGGTCGGTTCGGCGATCGCAGGGTTCGCCGGAAACGTGCCGGTGGAGCTGGTCGGTCGCGCCGTGCAGGGTGTCGGTGCCGCGTTGATCGCGCCGGCCGCCCTCACCCTGTTGATGATGCTGTTCGGGTCGAGTCCCCGGGAGCTGACCAGGGCGCTCGCCGTCTACGGCGCCGCGGCCCCCGCGGGCGGCACGGCCGGGGTGTTCCTCGGCGGGCTGCTCACCGAGTACGCGTCGTGGCCGTGGGTGTTCTTCGTCAACATCCCGATCGCGATCCTGGCCCTGGTCGCGGCGCCCGCCCTGCTGCCCGGCGGCCGCGGCGCCGCAACGGGTGGAGTCGACCTGCTCGGCGCGTTCACCGCCACGCTCGGAATCGGCGCGGCGGTCTTCGGCATCGTCCGCGCGCCCGAGGTCGGCTGGGGTGCGGCGCAGACGTGGGGGACCCTGCTCGCCGCCGCGGTGCTGCTCGCCGGGTTTGTCGTGATCCAGGCCCGGCGGCGCGAACCGCTGGTCCGGCTCGCGATCTTCCGCACGCCCAATCTGGGCGCCGCCAACCTCGCGCAGTTCCTGCTCGGCGCCGCCTGGATCCCGATGTGGTTCTTCCTGAACCTGTACCTGCAGCAGGTGCTCGGCTACTCGGCGTTCCCCAGCGGAGCGGCCCTCATCCCGATGACCGCGCTGGTCATGATCGTGATGATCGTGCTCGCGCCCCGGATGATCGCGCGGTTCGGGCCCAGGGCGATGGTGGTGGCCGGCCTGGTGCTGTTGGCGGCGGGCCTGGGATGGCTGTCGCTGGTCCGGCCGGACGGCAACTTCTGGGTGGACGTGCTGCCCGCGTCGCTGGTCTCCGCGCTGGGCATGGCGCTGGCCTTCATCCCCTCCCTGGGGACCGCGATCTCCAGCGCGCGACCGGAGGAGGGCGGCCTGGCATCGGGCATCGTCAACACCAGCTACCAGCTGGGGTCGGCGCTCGGGCTGGCGGCGGCGACGGCCGTTGCGGCGACGGCGGGTGCGGGTGCGCTGGGGGACCTGGGCGCGCTGACCGACGGGTTCTCCGCGGCCTTCGTGGTCGCCGCGGTGATCGCGCTCGTCGGGGCCGCCCTGGCGGCGCTCACGCTGCGCGGCTCGCGGGTGCCCGAGCGCGAGCCCGAGTCGGTGGCGCTCTGATGGCCCGCGTGAAGGTGGCGGCGCGGCTGGACGACCCCCGGCTCAGGGCCGTGCTGCGGTGCGCCGCGGGGTGTGCGCTGGCGGCGCTGCAGGCGAGGGTGCGTCCGCGGCCCGGCGGTACTGCTCGCTGAACTCGGAGTGCCGCTGCGCCAGCCGGCGGCACTCCGCGCGCAGCTCCGGCGGGTCCTGCACGGTGAAGCCGACGCCGAACGCGGTGAGCCAGCCGGCGATGCCCGCCAGTGACTCGCCGCGAAGTTCCACCACGCAGCTGTGCTCGTCGACCGACTCGACCGCGCCCCAGAACTCGTCGACCATCGGCGCGATCTGTTCGATCGGCGCGTCCAGCCGCACCCGGGCCCGGGCCTGGGCCAGCGCCCGGCCGATGCCGCGGGAGACGAACTCCGCGGCGTCGCCTGCGGGCAGTTCGCGGGGCGTGAAGCGGGGACCGGTGGGCGTCTTCGGGGTCATCCGGTCGACCCGGAACGAGCGCCAGTCGGCGCGGCGCAGGTCCCACGCGACGAGGTACCAGCGGGCACCCGAGCGCACCAGTCGGTGCGGTTCGACTTCCCGTCGGGTCGGCGTGCCGTCGTGGGCGAGGTAGTCGAAGCGCAGCCGCTCGTGGGCGTGGCAGGCGGCGGCCAGGGCCGTGAGCACCTTCGCGTCGACGGCCGAGGGCGTCGGGCCCTGCGGCACCACCTCGATCCGCAGGGCATCGAGGCGGTGCCGCAGCCTCGACGGCATCACCTGCCGGAGCTTGGTCAGCGCCCGCAGCGCGGCGTCACCGATGCCCTGCACCGGCCCGACCGCGCCGGACTGCAGCGCGAACGCGACGGCCACCGCCTCCTCGTCGTCGAGCAGCAGCGGCGGCATCTGCGCGCCGGCACCCAGCCGGTAGCCGCCGCCGACGCCGACGTGGGCGTCGATCGGGTAGCCGAGGTCGCGCAGCTTGTCGACGTCGCGGCGGACGGTCCGGGTGGTGACGGCCAGTCGCTCGGCGAGGTCCGCGCCGGCCCACTCCTGGCGCATCTGCAGCAGTGACAGGAGCCGGAGCAGTCTCGCCGAGGTCTCGCGCATGGCTCCACCCTGCCACCGATCGCGGACAGCTGCTGTCCTCGATCGCGGGCTTCGAAAAGCGCCGAGGCCCGGCACCTGTGCAGGTGCCGGGCCTCGGTGGCCTCAGTCGGTCCGACTCGCGGTCAGCTCACTCCGTGGACTGCGCCAGCGTCCGTCCCATGCCGCGCTCGACGGCGTCGACCAGGCGCGGACGCAGGTCCGCGGCAGGCACGATGGAGTGCACCGAACCGACCTCGCGGGCCCGGTCGATGTTGTGGATCGCCTCGAACTCCGCGTGGTCCTGGCGTGCATCACGGTGCGGATGCCGACGGCTTCTGGGGGTCGGGTTGGTCTCGGCGGAAAGGATCTCGCCGACCGTGCTGAACTCGCTCGCCGGGTGCATGTGTAGGAAGGTGCGCACGTCCCGGTCGATCGGGTCGGCGGACTCGGTCTTGCGTGGGAAGCGTTCGTTCGCAACGAGGTAGGCGTGCTCGTAGCGACCGAATAGTAGGTGGCGGTGTCCATCGCTGTCTCTTTATACCTATGTGGGGTGGGGGTATCCCGCGGCGAACATACCCACATGGGTATCTGTGGCAAGCGGGCGATCGGGTGGTGAGTTTCCGTGCCGTCGCCGTCGCGTGTGGGGTTCGTGACAGGCGCTGCTGCGCGCAGGCCGCGTCGGCGGTGTCGTTGGTGTTTTGGGGCCGAGTTACGAGTGGTCGTCGGTCGTGATCGCCCGGTTGCGACGCCGAACGATCCTCGTTGCGTTTGACGAATCATTTTGTGGTGCAGTTGATTATATCGACAATTGCGACAGTGAAGTCAGGGTATGGTGCCGACGTGGTGGGTTCGCGTATCGGATCTTCCGCTGGCCGGCGGCCTGATGGTTGCAGTGTTCCAGGGTCTCGGCCGCCATCGCGGGCCTTACCGGAGGTCTAGCGTTCTCTCACAGAAGGGGATCCAGATGTCCCATCATTCCGCGCGTCGAATCATCTCTACGATCGTGGTGGCTACTGCCTTGGCGGGAGCCCTGGTCGGCGGTGCCGGCTCGGCGGCGGCAGACGGCATTGACTCGGCAGGAAGCGGAGCCGGGGAGTTCCTTGACACCACATCGGTCCAGGACTTGCAGTTGAACGCCGCATCGGTGAGTTTGAATTTCTGCCTTGTAGCTCGGTACTTCCTGCCTGGCAACGCGGACTTCTGCAACCTCGACTGGGATGGAGGAGAATTGGGCTGACACCACCTCGGGCCGCAGCGACAAGTGGGCGCCGCCGGAATTGTTCCGGCGGCGCCCATTGCTGTTACGGATCGCTCCCTACGCGGTGTTCAGGGCCTTGCCCATGCCCCGCTCGACGGCGTCGACCAGGCGCGGACGCAGGTCCGCGGCAGGCACGATGGAGTGCACCGAACCGACCTCACGGGCCCGGTCGATGTTGTGGATCGCCTCGAACTCCGCGGCCACCTCGCCCAGCTTGGCGGAGCGGACCGCGGACCGCTCGGCGGCGAGTTCGACCCGGATGCGGGCGCGCTCGGCGTCGGTGTCGGCCGCGGCGAGCCGGGCCTCGAGGTCACGGACCCCGGCGGCGGCGGCGGTGCGGGCGTTGACCTCGCGGGTGAACACCACGGCCGCGGCGGGTGCGCCGCCGAGCACCGAGGCGAACGAGCCCTCGACCGCGAGCACCTCCATGTTCTCGTTCAGCGCTCCGGAGAACACCACGAAGGCACCGCCGTGGTAGCGCGAGACCACACAGAACACGATCGGACCGTCGAAGTTGACGATGGCCCGGCCGATCTCGGCGCCGTACTCGAGCTGCAGGTTCCGCAGCGACTCGGGGGAGCCGTCGAAGCCGGACAGGTTGGCCAGCACCACCACCGGGCGGTTGCCGCTGGCGGCGTTGATCGCGCGGGCCGTCTTCTTCGACGACCGCGGGAACAGCGTGCCCGAGGTCCACTGGTCCGGACCGTCGGTCGGGAACCAGCCCTTGCGAGCGATGGCACGGGACTCGATGCCGATCACGGTGACGGCGTTGCCGCCGAGGTGCGCGTCGAACACCACCGAGGTGTCGGCGTCGGCCATGTCGGCCCAGCGCTCGAGTACCGCGTGGTCCTGGTCGACCACCGCGTGCATCACGGTGCGGATGTCGAACGGCTTCTTGCGGTCCGGGTTGGTCTCGGCCGAGAAGATCTCGCCGACCGTGCGGAACTCGCTCGACGGGTGCACGTGCGGGAAGCTGCGCACGTCGCGGTCGATCGGGTCGGCGGACTCGGCCTTGCGCGGGAAGCGTTCGCCCGCACCGAGGTAGGCGTGCTCGTAGTGCCCGAACAGCACGTCGATGGCGGCCGTCAGGTTCGGCGCCCAGTACTGCGCCTGACCGTTCGGACCCATCACCCGGTCGTAGCCGCCGATCCCGAAGTTGTCCTCGGCCGAGACGCCGCCGGAGTAGTCCAGGGACTGCTTGCCGGTGAGCACCATCGCGCTGTCCGGCGTCATCACCAGGATGCCCTTGGTGTGCATGAGCATCGTCGCCTCGGCGTTCCAGTACGGCTGGGCGCCGACGTTGATGCCCGTGACGATGACGTTGATCTCGCCGCCGTCCTGGGTGAACGTGATGATCCGGCGCAGGCCGCGCGAGACCCAGTCCATGTTCTCGGTGCCGGACTCCATCGAGATGGTCGCGCCTGAGGACAGCGCGAACCACTCCACTGGCGCGCCAAGCGATTCCGCGAGGTCGACGGCCGCGACCAGCCGGGCGCACTCGGCCTCGGCGACGGTGCCGAGGGCCTTGGTCGGGTCGCCGAACAGCGCGACCCGGGTCATGCCCTCGGGGTAGCGGGCGGTGGGGGTGGTCACCAGTCCGACGATCAGGCCGGCGGTGTTGCGGCCGTACGGACGCTCGACCGGAACCAGCGCGCCGGTCTCGTCGAGGTCGTACTCGACGAAGCTGCCGCCCGCGGACAGCGCCGGAATCAGCTCGTACGGGTACACCGTGCCGCGCGACTTCGAACGCTGCACCTTCTGGGTGTACTCGTCGAGGGGCTTGAGCGGCTCGGTGGGCGGCTCGGTGACCGCGACCTGCAGGCCGGCGCCGGACCGGTAGGAGAACCGCACCGCGACCTGGCGGGGCTTCGAGTTCGGCGACTCCTGCAGCCGGCCGATGATGGTGAGCTGCTCGAGCCCGGCGCCCACGGTGAGCGGCGCGACGTGCTGGGCGATCCGGGCGATCCGGTCGGCGGAGACCTCGAACTTGGGCCAGACGTAGAGCACGACGCGGTTGTTCTCGAGGCGCTTGTTGCCGCGGTTCGCCTGGAACCGGCGGATGCCGTCCAGGCACGACGCGACGGCGCGCTCGATCGCCGGGGCCGCGGCGATCTCGCCGTCGGCGTCGAACTGCAGCGTCAGGTCCCGGACCTGGGCCATCGCGATCAGCCGCTCGTCGGTCGGGTTCTCCTTGGCGACCAGGCGGTACAGGTAGGTGTCCGCGGGGGCGGGCAGCCGGGTGCCGTCGAAGTTCTTCAGCCGCCACATGTCCAGGCGCTGCGCGGTGAGCGGATGCATGTCGCGGATGATCTTGTCCTCGACCAGGCCGGAGTCCGGTGCGGCCGCGGGACGGAAGGTCACCACTCGCTGCACCGTGATGGCGCCGGGGGTGGCCACGGTGACGGTGAGGCGGCGCCAGCCTGCGGCACCGGGGTGCGCGGCCAGTGCCGAGTGCAGCGACTCCGCGAGTGCGTCGCCGTCCGCCGGTGCGTCGGGCCAGGTCAGGTACAGGTCGACCACGAGGTTGACCGGGGCCGGTCCGGCGACCGCGTCGACGACGTCGAGGGCCTCGGTCAGGCGGGTCCGGTCGGCGGTCACCGACACCAGGTGCAGCTGCTCGCCGGACAGCTCGAAAGTGCCTGCGACACAGGGCAGTCCGTGGCCGTCGACGGACTTGACGTCGGCAAGGCCGCGGATCTTGTAGTACTGCCGGGTGACCACCTCGAGCAGGTCGGCGGCGGTGGAACCCGGGTCGGCGAGCAGGCCGACGAGCGGCTCCGGGGTGTCGACCATCGCGTCGATCCGGGCGGCGCGGTCGGCCGATCCGGGGTGCTCGGCGAGGAACTGCAGGCTGCCGCGGACGCCGTCGTAGATCTGCTCGCGGGTCTTGCGGACCGCGGGCTCGTCGAAGATCCGGTACGCGATGCTGCGCGCCACGTCGCCGATCAGCGGGTAGCGGGCCTGGGTGGCCAGGATCAGCCGGTCCAGCACCTCGGCCAGGGCCGGGCAGGTCTCGGTGTCGACCCGGCCGTCGCTGAGCCAGCGGGAGAGCAGGGCGGCCACGACGGGGATCTGGGTCTCCATCCGCTGCTGCGCGACGAAGATCCGGTGCACCGCTTCCTCGAGCTCCGGGGTGCGGTCGAGCTCGGCGACGTCGTAGTGGCGCAGCGCCTGGGAAAGCTTGGCGCGGAAGGACTCCGGCACACCCTGGACGTCCACGTCGAGCGACTGCAGGAAGGAGTGGAAGTGCTCGCGCGGGCTGTGCACCCGCTCGACCGAGTCCTCCCCGCCCTCGGTCGGCCGGTTGCGGGAGAGCTCGCACAGGTCGGCGAAGGTGGTCAGCAGGTCGAGCTCGGCGCGCACCAGCGTGGCGTCGGACTCGGGGACCCGGGCCCGCAGCTCCGCGAACTCGGTCAGCAGGGTCTTGGCACGGGCGGCGTCCACGTCGTAGCCGGTGACCATCGCGGTCAGCGCGTCGAGCCGGGCCAATGCCTCGGTCAGGTCGTCGCGGTTGCGGGACTCGGGGGTGACGAACTCCACCCGCGGGGCCTTCTCGGTCACCGTCTCCTCGGCGACCTGGTCCACGCGCAGCAGCGCGGCACCCGCGTCGACCTGCGCGTTGACCACGGCCAGCACCTCGCGGACCTGTCCGGCGTAGGGCGCGCGGATGGCGGTCTCCATCTTCATGGCCTCGAGCACCACCAGGGTGGCGCCCGCCTCCACGTGGTCGCCGACGGCGACGGGGATGGCCACCACCACGGCGGGCGAGGGGGCCCGGACCACGCCCGCCTCGTCCTGGCTGATCTGGTGGCTGATGCCGTCGACCTCGACGAGGTGGTGGGCCGGTCCGGTCACGGAGACGACATGGTGGCGTCGTCCGCCGATCACGATCCGGCGCTCGTACTCGCCGAGGCGGTCGACGTCCACCTCGACCTCGCCGCTGTCGCCGTCCACCAGGTAGCGGTGCGGACCGATCTGGCCGACGACGAGCTGGTAGGGCTGGCCCTGGTAGCTCAGTTCGACGGGTCGGCCGAGCGTGTTCTTGGTGCGGGGCCGGCCGCCGCGCGCCGAGGTGAGGAAGCTGGTGCGCTCGTGGGCCTCCTCGGCGTCGTAGACGCCGATCGCGGTGGCCAGCAGCGCGACGGACGCGAGGCGGGTCGGTCCGGCCACGGTGCCCGCGCCGGTGCGGTCGAGCCAGCCGGTGTCGGCGGAGGCGGTGATGACCTCCTCGCGGTCGAGCAGGTCGAGCAGGAAGGACTTGGTGGTGGTGCCGCCGGCGAGGACGACGGTGGTCTCGCGCAGCGCGGTGCGCAGCCGGGCGAGGGCCTCGGAGCGGTCCCGGCCCCAGGCGATCACCTTCGCGACCATCGAGTCGTAGTCGGACGGGATGACGTCGCCCTGCGCGATGCCGGTGTCCACCCGCAGGCCGGAGCCGAGCGGGAACTTGAGCAGCTGCACCGAGCCGGGGGCCGGGGCGAAGCCGTTGTCGGCGTCCTCGGCGTTGAGCCGGGCCTCGACGGCGTGGCCGAACTCGGGCGGGCAGTCGCCGACCAGCGGTTCGCCGGTGGCGACCTGGATCTGCAGCTTGACCAGGTCGATGCCGGTGGTGGCCTCGGTGATCGGGTGCTCGACCTGCAGCCGGGTGTTGACCTCGAGGAAGGTGAACACGCCCTGGGACGGCTGGTAGAGGTACTCGACGGTGCCGGCGCCGCAGTAGCCGGCGGCGCGGACCAGGTCGGCCGAGACCGAGCGCAGGTGGTCGGCCTGTTCCTTCGACAGCAGCGGGGAGGCGGACTCCTCGATGACCTTCTGGTTCTTGCGCTGGATGGAGCAGTCGCGCACGCCCGGCGCCCAGACGTTGCCGTGGGCGTCGGCGATCACCTGGACCTCGACGTGGCGGGCCTCGGTGACCAGCCGCTCGATGAACACGACGGGGTCGCCGAACGAACGCTCGGCCTCGCCCTGGGTGCGCTCGAGGGCGAGCTCGAGCTCCTCCTCGGCGAACACCTTGCGGATGCCGCGGCCGCCGCCGCCCGAGCGGGCCTTGATGATCAGCGGGTAGCCGATCGCCTGGGCGTGCCGGCGGGCATCGGCGCGGGTCTCGACGGGTCCGCCGGACCAGGGTGCGACGGGCACCCCGACCTTCTCGGCGAGCAGCTTGGCCTCGACCTTGTCGCCGAGCAGTCGCATGGCGTCGCCGGACGGGCCGATGAAGGCGATGCCCAGACGGGCGCAGAGGTCCGCGAATGCGGGGTCCTCGGCGACGAAGCCCCAGCCGACCCAGACGGCGTCGGCCTTGGCCTCGACCAGGGCGCGCTCGAGCTCGGCGTGGTCGAGGTAGGGGGTGGCGGCGGTGGTCGACGGGCGGAGTGTGACGCCCTCGTCGGCCTGCCGGACGAACATGGCCCGGCGCTCGGCTTCCGTGTGCAGGGCGATGGTCGTGATGCCGTAGTCGTGTTCGGCGTTGAGCTCCCGGACGGCGCGAATCAGCCGGACGGCCGCCTCGCCCCGGTTAACCACTGCGATCCGTGTGAACATCCCTTTTGCCACCGTTCCTGTGCCTCTTCCCGAAGAAGTGTCTCGACCGTGCCGCGGTACTGCGTCGGGCCGCGCCCTGGCGGACGAGGTGTGGGTGCGTCGAGTGGACGCACAGAGAACTCGGTCGTATCCGCGATGGGAATGCGATTGCGACGAATCCTGAGGATCGTTTCGGCCCCCGGCCGGCGTCTCCGCACGGCCCTGCCCGTATGTCAGCATGCATTATTTCCGAGCCGATGTCATGTCATTGTGAGGGTTGGTGAAACCAGTAGTGGCGCAATGGAATTGGTCGCGTCAATTGCCCCGGAAAACCCTCCGAAAAAGCTACTTCCGAGTAGCAATGGGCGTACTCGTCAGTAGCATTTTCGCCGACCGCGCGCCGTGAGGGTCCGAAATGTTGCTGTGACCGAGAGTGTCGATTCAGCGCCCCGCGGCGACCCGTCCGCAGGTCGACGGCGCGCCGTGTCGTCGGGCCCACGAGTCGCCTCGCGAGGTCCGGTCGGGACTGGACATTTGTCCGGATGGGCCCGTCCTGTCCCGCGGCGCGAATCGCCACCGGGTCGGAGTCGTGATCCATCTCACGTTCTCGTCGGGGTGCCGTCGCGAGGGCGACAACCCTCGGCGTGCGGTCTCCGGGCCGGGCCGGGCCGGGCCGTTCCGGGCGATCGGGATCCGGCTCAATGTCCCTGGGCGACAGCGAATGTTGTTCAGGATTTCGCCTGCGATTTCCGTGGGCTTGCTCACATTTGTGTCACATTTGCGTTGTGCGGTCGCCGGGTCGTCCCGTGGCTGAAACGGTGGACGAGTCGCTGCGGACGCCGTCTTTCGGCGCAGTGTGGATCTTTACGTGAAACACCCCGGGGGGCCGGACCACGAGGTCCGGATACGGGTCGACGAAACAACAAATAGGGGCACCTTTGATTCTTCCGATGTCACCGGCCGACTCGATGTTCCTGCTGGGTGAGTCGCGCGAGCATCCGATGCACGTCGGCGGGCTCGCCCTGTTCGACCCGCCGGAGGGCGGCGATGCTCGCGACATGCGAGTGCTGCTCGACTCCGCATTCGCCGGCGGCAAGGTCTCGCCGCTGCTGCGTAAGCGGGCCAGGCGCACGCTGAGCTCGCTGGGTCAGTGGGGCTGGGAGTCCGATGTCGAGGTGGATCTCGGCCATCACATCCGACACAACGCGCTGCCGCAGCCCGGCGGGCTCGGCGAACTCCTCGACCTGGTCTCGCGCCTGCACGCGCACCTGCTCGACCGCAACCGGCCGCTGTGGGAGATGCACCTGATCGAGGGTCTGGCCGACGGGCGCTTCGCCGTCTACATGAAGATCCACCATTCGTTGACCGACGGCGTCTCCGCGATGCGACTGCTGCGCAGCGCGCTGAGCGAGGACGCGGGCCGGCGTGGGATGCCGGCGCTGTGGGAGCCGGTCCTGGGGGAGCGCGCGCCTGCCGCCGTCGAGACGGCCGTCGACGCCGGCGGTGTGAACCTGCTCGAACTGCCCGGCGCGGTGCTGCGCGGGGTCCGCGGCGCAGTGGGGCTGCTGCCCGCGCTCGCCACCACCGTGGACAACGCCTGGAACAACCGTGGTGGTGCGCTCTCGCTCGCAGCCCCGCCGAGCATCCTGAACGCGCCGATCGGCGGGGCCCGGAGGTGCGCGGCCCGGTCGTGGCCGATCGAGCGGCTCCGCCTGGTCGCCAAGGCCGCCGACGCGACAGTCAACGACGTGGTGCTTGCCATGTGCTCGGGCGCCCTGCGCAGCTACATGGACGAGGTCGGCGCGTTGCCGGTCGAGCCCCTCGTGGCTTTGGTGCCGGTCTCCCTGCGCGGTGGCGGTCCTGGCGGCAAGACGGGGAACGAGTTCGGGGTGCTCTCCTGCAACCTCGCGACCGACCTCGAGGATCCGGCGGAGCGGCTCGACTCGGTCCGGACCACGATGAGCGAGGGCAAGGAGGCGATGAGCGCCAGGAGTCAGGGTGAGGTCCTGGCGATGAGTGCGCTCGGCGCCGTCCCGCTGGTGCTCGGCGTGCTGCTCGGTGACCGGGCTCCGATCCGGCCGCCCAACGTGATGATCTCCAACGTGCCCGGTCCCCGTGAGCCGCTGTACTGGAACGGCGCCCGGCTCGCCGCGCTGTACCCGCTGTCGATCGCGATCGACGGGCAGGCCCTGAACATCACCTGCACCAGCACCGACGACGAGATCGCGTTCGGGCTGACCGGCTGCCGGCGCAGCGTGCCGCCGCTGGCGCCCTTGCTCGACTACCTCGACGAGGAGCTCGGCGCCCTCGAGGTGTCCGTCGGCCTGATGGCTCCGGCATCGGCGGCAGGTGAGGCGGTAAGTGAACCGGATTCGGTCCACTAAGCTGGGTAATCGTGCTGTCCGTTGTTCCGCGCCCGGTGGTCGTCCGGGCACCGTCGAAGGTGAACCTCCACCTCGGCGTCGGTGACCTGCGCGACGACGGATTCCACGAACTGACCTCCGTCTTCCAGGCGCTCTCGCTCAGCGACGACGTTCGCGTCGCCGACGCCGACTCGCTGTCCGTCGAGATCAACGGCGAGGACGCCCGGGTGGTCCCGACGGACCGTCGCAACCTGGTGTGGCAGGCGGCGGAGTTGCTGGCCGAGCGGGCCGGACGGCGCGCCGACGTCGCGATCAGCATCGACAAGGGGATCCCGGTCGCAGGCGGGATGGCGGGCGGCAGCGCGGATGCCGCCGCCACCCTGGTCGCGCTCGATGCCCTCTGGCAGCTCGGCCTCGACCGTGCCGAGCTGGCCGAGCTCGGCGCCGTGCTCGGCAGCGACGTGCCGTTCTCCCTGCACGGGGCCACCGCGCTCGGCACCGGCCGCGGGGAGCAGCTGCTTCCGGTGTTGTCCCGCAACACCTTTCACTGGGTTCTCGCGCTCGCGAAGGGCGGGCTGAGCACGCCGACGGTGTTCCGGGAGCTGGACCGGCTGCGGGCCGAGGGCAACCCGCCGCGCCTCGGCGGCGCCGAGGCGCTCATGCACGCACTCGCCTCGGGTGACGCCGCCACCCTGGCGCCGCTGCTCGGCAACGACCTGCAGCCGGCGGCGCTCTCGCTCGCGCCGGGTCTGCGCCGCACCCTGCGGGCGGGCACCACCGCGGGCGCCCTGGCCGGAATCGTTTCCGGGTCCGGGCCCACCTGCGCATTCCTCTGCGCCGACGCCGAGGCCGCGGTCGCGGTCGGCGCCGAACTTGCTGGCGCCGGTGTGTGCCGGACCGTGCGGATCGCGCACGGACCGGTGCCCGGCGCCCGCGTCATTACCCACGAGACGGAGCACTGATGGCAAACCTGATCAACCTGGAGCAGGTGTCGAAGTCGTTCGGCATCGCACCGCTGCTCGAATCCGTCTCGCTCGGCGTGCAGGAGGGCGAGCGGATCGGCGTCGTCGGTCTGAACGGCGGCGGCAAGACCACCATGCTCGAGGTGCTGGCCGGCATCGAGCCGCCGGACACCGGCCGGGTCAGCCGGGTCGGCGGCCTGCGAATGGCCGTCGTCACCCAGCGTGGCGTGCTGCCCGCGGGCTCGACCGTCGCGGACGTGGTACTGGCGCCGCTCGGGATGGCCGAGCACGAGTGGGCAGGCAACTCCCGGATCCGCGCGATCCTGGCCGGCATCGGGATCGACGCCGTCGGCCTCGACCGCGGCGTGGAGGGTCTCTCCGGTGGCGAGCGCCGCCGGGTGGCGTTGGCGGCCGCGCTGGTCCAGGACCTGGACCTGCTGGTCCTCGACGAGCCCACCAACCACCTCGACGTCGAGGGCGTGCAGTGGCTGGCCGAGCACCTGGTGTCACGGCGCAGCGCGCTGGTCGTCGTCACCCACGACCGCTGGTTCCTCGACACCGTCGCCAACCGCACCTGGGAGGTGCAGGGCGGCCGGGTCGAGGCCTACGAGGGCGGCTACAACGACTGGATCTTCGCCCGCGCGGAGCGCACCAGGCAGGCCGACGCCTCCGAGGAGCGCCGCCGGAACCTGGCGCGCAAGGAACTCGCGTGGCTGCGCCGTGGTGCCCCGGCGCGCACCTCCAAGCCCAAGTACCGGATCGAGGCCGCCGAGGCGCTGATCGCCGACGTGCCGCCACCCCGCGACAACGTGGCGCTGGCCTCGTTCGCGCAGCGTCGGCTCGGCAAGGTCGTCATCGAACTCGAGGACGCGCGTCTCGAGACCCCCGACGGCCGGGTGCTGGTCGACGACCTGACCTGGCGACTGGCGCCGGGCGAGCGGATCGGTCTGGTCGGGGTCAACGGGTCGGGCAAGACGACCCTGCTGCGCACCCTGGCCGGCGAGCTCGCGCCCGCGACCGGCCGCCGCATCGAGGGGCAGACCGTCAAGATCGGCTGGCTGCGCCAGGAACTCGACGACCTGCCCGTCAAGATGCGGGTGCTCGAGGCCGTCAAGGACGTCGCCGAGCGGATCACCTTGGGGGACAAGGAAGTATCTGCCGGCCAGCTGGCCGAGCGGCTCGGCTTCACACCGGCCCGCCAGCGGACCCCGGTCGGCGACCTCTCCGGCGGCGAGCGTCGTCGTCTGCAACTGACGCGGGTGCTCATGAGTGAGCCGAACGTGCTGCTGCTCGACGAGCCGACCAACGACCTGGACATCGACACCCTGCAGCAGCTCGAGGACATCCTCGACGGCTGGGCCGGGACCATGGTGGTGATCAGCCACGACCGCTACCTGATCGAGCGGCTGTGCGACAGCACCTGGGCGCTGTTCGGCGACGGCAAGCTGACCAACCTGCCGGGCGGCATCGAGGAGTACCTGCGTCGCCGCGCGGCGGTGGCCGCGCTCGCCGGCCCCGGCCCCGCGCCGGAGGTGGCGCCGAAGGGTGCTCCGAAGGGCGGCGCCGACGACCGCGCCGCGCGCAAGGAACTGAGCAAGCTCGAGCGGCAGGTGGCCAAGCTCGACGACCGCGAACGGGCACTGCACACGGCGCTGGCCGAGGCCTCCACCGACCAGCAGAAGCTGCTCGACCTCGACGCCGAGTTGCGTCAGGTGGTGGCGGAGAAGGGTTCCGTGGAGGAGCGGTGGATGGAGCTGGCGGCCGAACTCGAGTAACTGCGACGCCGATTCGCGCGGTAGGGATCTCGCCGGTGGCCTAGCCTTGGTAGATGGACCTGGAGGCTCTCGCGCTGATCAGCAGGCTGAAGTACCGGTACCTGCGTGCCCTGGACACCAAGGACTGGGTTCTGTTCCGGACGACGCTGATCCCCGAGGCCACCGCCACCTACGGCGAGCAGTTGCGCTTCGAGGACCGGGACGCGCTGGTCTCGTTCATGGAGATCACCCTCGGCCCGCACATGCTCACCGAGTACCGGTGCGGGCAGCCGGAGATCGACGTGGACGGTGACACCGCCACCGGGATCTGGTCGCTGTCCGACACCGTGATCATTCCCGAGGACGACATGATGGTGCGCGGCACGGCCTTCTACCACGACAGCTACGTGCGGAACGCCGCCGGCGAGTGGCTCATCTCGCACACCGGGTACGAGCGGACCTTCGAGACCGTGGTCTCTCTCGCGGACCTGCCGAGCTTCCACCTGACCTCCAACAGGTGGGCGCTGATTGCCAACCCGCCTGCGCCCTGAACGCCGCGAGACCTGACGAAGGCCCCACCTCGACCGAGGTGGGGCCTTCGTCGTGCCTGCTACTGTCCCAGGCCCCCGGCGAGCCTCGTCATGCGCTCGCCCGCGGCCTGCGTCTCCTGCACGATGGCCACCCGCTCCTCGGGGTCGACCCCGGATGCGTTCCACCGCAGCGCCATGTCGTGCAGCCGGGCGGCGAGGTCCTTGAGGGTGCCGCGCGCCTCGTCGAGGGTGCGGTCCTCGCTGCCGACCGCGGTCATCTCGAGGAAGTACCGGGAGGCGAGCAGCACCTCGCCGGGAGCGGTGTCGATGTCGCCGGCGGTGGGGTTCGGGTTGGCCTGCAGGATCGGGGCGAACATCGGCAGCATCTGCGCGAGCTGGAACGCCGAGAGCTGTCGTCCGCCGGCGCGGCTCGGCGCCTCGGAGTCGACGGTGGCGAGGTCGGCGAGGGTGCCCTCGTAGTTGTCGAGTTCGGTCTGCAGGTCGGTGAAGTTCTGGGCCCACTTGAGCAGTTCGGTGTCGGACATGATGACCTTTCGAGGAGCGGACGGAATGCGATCGCCGGTCCACCAGCGTATCGGCGCGCGTCGAGGGCGGTCCCGCCAGTGCACCGTGCGCCGACCTGGCAGGGTGGGTGGAACGAGTGCACGTGCGGCGAAGGGCAGTGGCGAATGAGCTTCATCAGGACCAGCGTCTCGGGTGGCGTCGGGGAGATCGTGTTGGACCGACCGAAGGCGCTCAATGCGCTGGACGCCGGCATGATCCGCGACATCTACGAGCCGCTGCTGCGGTGGCGTGACGACCCGGCGGTCGAGACGGTGCTGGTGACCAGCGGCTCCGAACGGGCCTTCTGCGCAGGCGGGGACATCAAGGCGATCCGCGAGGCGGCGCTGCTCGGCCGGGTCGGGATCGTGCAGGACTTCTTCGCCACCGAGTACCGGCTCAACCAGCTGATCGGCGAGTACCCCAAGCCCTACGTCGCGCTGATCGACGGCGCCGCGATGGGCGGCGGCCTGGGCATCTCGGTGCACGGCAGCGTCCGGGTGGTCACCGAGAAGGCGGTGCTGGCCATGCCGGAGACCGCCATCGGCTTCTACCCGGACGTGGGTGCCAGCTACTTCCTGCCCCGGCTGACCGGCGCGTCGGGCATGTACCTGGGCCTGACCGGGGCCCGGGTGTCGGCCGGTGACGCGATCGCGTTCGGGCTGGCCACCCACTACGTGCCGAGCGCGAACCTGGCCGCGCTGGCGGACGCGATCCGCGGCGGCGCGCTCGACGCGGCGCTGGAGAAGTTCGCCGAACCCGCGCCCGCGGCCCCGCTCGCCGCGCAGCAGGCGCGGATCGACGAGGTATTCGGCTCCGGCTCGCCGGTGGACATGCTCGCGCGCCTGACCGGGGACGACGCCTGGACCGTCGAGACGCGTGCGGCGATGACGTCGCACTCGCCGACCAGCCTGTTCGTCACCGCGGAACTCATCCGCCGGGGTGCGACCGACGTGCTGCAGCACTGCCTGGGCCGCGAGCTGGCCCTGACCGGTCCGGTGACCGGCGGCGGCGACTTCGCCGAGGGCGTGCGCGCGGTACTGGTGGACAAGGACCGCAACCCGGCCTGGTCGCCGGCGACGCTCGCCGAGGTGGACGCCGCCGGGATCGCCGCAATGGTCAGCTGACCGAGCCAATCACCGGAAGGAACACGAGTGATCACCGAGATGTTGGCCCGCGCGGCCCTGAGTCCGCTGCCCTCGGCCCGCGCGTGGGCGTCCAAGCTGATGCCGACGCGCGAGCATCCGATCGCGGGGACCACGATCCTGCTCACCGGGGCGTCGTCCGGCGTGGGGGCGGCGGCGGCGCACCTGCTCGCCGCCCGGGGTGCGCGGCTGCTGCTCGTCGCGCGCGGGGCGGAGGCCCTCGAGGCGGTACGGGACGAGGTCCGGCGCTCGGGTGGGACGGCGGAGGCGATGCCCTGCGACCTGACCGACCCGGACGCCGTCGCGGAGCTGGCGGCCACGGTGGCGGCAGACATCGGCCCGGTCGACGTGCTGGTCAACAACGCCGGCCGGTCCATCCGCCGCACCGTCGAGGAGACGACCGGCCGCTTCCACGACTACGAACGGACCATGGCGCTCAACTACTTCGGGCCGGTGCGGCTGACGCTGGCACTGCTGCCGTCGATGCTCGAGCGGGGGAGCGGACACGTGGTGAACGTCGCGACGTGGGGCGTCCCGGGGCGGGTGATGCCGAAGTTTGCGGCCTACCACGCGTCGAAGTCCGCGATCAGCTCCTTCGGCCGCGACCTGGGCGCGGAGGTGGCCGGACGCGGAGTCGCGGTCTCGACCGTGCACTTCCCGCTGATCCGCACCCCGATGATCGCGCCGACCAAGGACTACGACGCGATGCCTGCGCTCACCCCGCGGCAGGCGGCGTCCTGGCTGGCGGACGCCATCGCGACCCGTCCGGTCGAGGTGATGCCCGCCTACGCGGAGCTGCTGCGCGTGCTCGACACCCTCTCGCCGAGCCTGACCGACACCCTGGTGCGCCGCGCGGGTATCTGACCCCGGCACGTCGTCGCGGGCGAATGGTGGAAATCCGGCTGGCCTGGTGAAAGTTGTTCGTTTCGAATGACTCTCGCATTCTCAGCGATGCACGGGGCTCCGCGGCTCGATCGTCGCCGACCGTTTTGTCGTGTTACGTTCACATTCGTAGGCGCCTACCGCACGAATCCACAACGACGAACGCAACCTCAGGGGAGACCCGGTGGTCTCGCTTGTGCGAAGACGATGGAGGACGCATGGCGAAACGGAACACTCGGATCGGTGGGGCGGTGGCCGCGATCGCGGCGGCCGCGATCGTAGCGACGGCGCCCCCGGCGGCGGCGCAATCGG
Source organism: Rhodococcus kronopolitis (assembly GCF_042654025.1). NCBI lineage: Bacteria > Bacillati > Actinomycetota > Actinomycetes > Mycobacteriales > Nocardiaceae > Rhodococcus > Rhodococcus kronopolitis. The sequence continues at coordinate 71,842 of NZ_JBHSFO010000012.1, forward strand.
CAGACATGGGCAGCGGTGGCAGCAACGACGGCAGCAGCTGGGACGGGGGGTCGACGGGCGGCTCGTTCTGCGGAACGACTCCCGTGTTCCCCATCCTGTCCTGGGGCTGGCTACCGCTCGACGGCAGGGCGCCGAAGTTCGTACCGAATCCCGACACGCCGGGAGGGACCGGATCGGGTGCTCTCGACTTCGGAGTCGCCTCGACCTCGGAGACGGTCAGCTACTACCACCCGACCCGCACCGCGCTGGTGCAGGCGGGCGGGCTGGCCTTCAGCGCGTACCTCGAGGAGGGGAACGTGGCGCCCTCGTACCAATTGAAGGTGCTCGGCGCGGAGCGCACGGACACCGGAGACGGTGCCGCGGTGGGCTTCACGTCACTGGTGTGGGAACCGCACTACAACGGTGGAAATCCCCCCGCCGACACGTGGCAGACCTTCACCGCGCTCGAGGAAGGCCAGTGGTGGAGTACGCGCGACATCGCGGGGGCGACCGGGCGTCAGCGGGTCTCGCTCGAGGCCATCAAGGCCGCGAACCCCAACGCCCGGATCACCTCGTACGGACTCCAGGTGGGTTCGGGGGCCTCGGCGAGCACTCAGTTCGCGGACAATGTCACCTTCGGCTGCACCAACTGGGATTTCGAGGTTCTGCCCTCGCTGAGTTCCGGTTCCGCCAGCAGCGGGAGCTGATTTCACGGTCGGGTGTGGGATCGATGTTCACGTCGGATCCCACACCCGGTCGGTGGGCGGAATGCGCAGAGTCAGCCGGGTGCCGCCGAGCGGACCTTCGGACAGTTCGGCGGTGCCGCCGTGCAGCGCGGCCTGTTGCGCGATCAGCGCCAGGCCGAGCCCCGAGCCCTCGGCATGCGCGGTCGACCCCCGGGCGAATCTTGTGAAGAGCGAGGACCGTTCGTGCTCGGGTATGCCGGTGCCGTCGTCGTCCACCGTGACGACGGCGCCGTGGGCGCCGTTCTCGGCGAGCGTGATTCGTACCCGGTCCGCGTTGCCGTGACGGACCGCGTTGGTGATCGCGTTGTCGAGCACCAGCCGCAGCCCGGACGGGATGCCGCGGACGACGACCGCGTCCGGCCCGCACAGTTCGATGTCGAGGTCGGGTAGCCGGCGGGCGGATTCCTGGACACAGCGGTCGGCGAGCTCGATGAGGTCGACGTCCTCGTGGTCGGCGGCGTCGGAGAGCTCGCCGACGGCCAGCCGCTCGAGGTCCGCGAGCGTCGCCTCGACCTCCTTCTGGGTGACGAGCAGGTCGTGCACCACCTCGGCGCGCTGTTCCTCGGACAGCGGCATGGTGGCGAGCACCTCGAGGTCGGTCCGCATCGAGGTGAGCGGGGTGCGCAACTCGTGCGCGGACACCGCCGCGAAGTCCCGGGCCGATCCGAGCGCGTCCTGGGTCCGGTTGCGGGCCTGCTGTATTCGGCCGAGCATGTGGGTGATCGCCTCGGAGAGCTCCTCCGCCTCGCGGGCGCCGCGTACGTTCGGCAGCATCGCGGCAGGGTCGTCGCCGACCGTGTGCGTGGCCGCAGCGAGCCGCTGCAGGGGCCGCACGGCCCGGCCTGCCAGCAGCCAGCCGAGTCCCGCCGCCACCGCGATCGCCACCACAGCCGCGGCCGCGACCTGCCACTGTTGTTGCCGGATCGCCACGGTCAGCGCGTCCTCCGGAACGGTGACGGCGAGGTAGGTGCCCGCCGCCCCGCTGACCTGGACGTCGCGGGCGCGGACCGGCGTCCCGGCGACGGATTCGGTGCGTACCGAACCGGGGTCGAGTACATAGGGGTCCGACATCGGTACGGGGAATGCCGGGTCGGCGATCGGTAGGTCCGGGATCACCATGGGTTCCGCAGCGATCGTCAACTCCGCGGGCACGCTCAGTGCCACGGAGTCGAGCGTGCGGTCCAGCTGGGCGGATCCGTTGGCCCGCAGGAACACGACGAACGCGATGCCCACGGCACAGATGACGATGGCGGCCGCCAGCGCCGACACCAGCGCAACGCGGGTACGCAGGGACAGCGATCGGCGCCGGCCGCTCACGGCTCGTCCCGCAACACGAACCCGACGCCCCGTACGGTGTGCAGCACCCGTGGCTTCCCCGTCGCTTCCAGTTTCCGGCGAATGTAGGTGACGAAGACGTCCACGACGTTGGTGTCCGCGTCGAAGTCGTACCCCCACACCAGCCGCATCAGCTGTGTCCGGCTGAGCACGATCCCCGCGTTCTCGGCGAGCACACCGAGCAGGTCGAACTCGCGTTTGGTCAGGTCGACGCGGTGTCCGCCGACGTGGGCACGGCGCCCGGGGAGGTCCACCTCCAGGGCGCCAACGCTCACGACGCCAGCCGGGGTCGGTGTGCGGGGTGCCCGGCGCAGCAGTGCGCGCAGGCGCGCCACCAGCTCGCCCAGCTCGAAGGGCTTGGTCAGGTAGTCGTCGGCGCCCGCCTCCAGCCCCGCGATCCGGTCGCCAACCGAGCTGCGCGCGCTGAGCACGCAGATCGGCACCTCGTTGCCCATCGCCCGCAGCGCGGTGACCACCCCGACGCCGTCGAGACCCGGCATGTTCACGTCCAGGACGAGCGCGTCGGGACCGGTGGCGACGACCGCGCGCAACGCGGAGGCTCCGTCGTGCGCGGTCTCGATCTCGAAACCGGACAGACGGAGCCCCCGGGTGAGGGACGAGAGGACCTTCGAGTCGTCGTCGACGATCAGGATGCGGGCGCTGTCATTCACTCGCTCCATAGTGCCCGGAGTGAGGATGTCGGCAGTTCGAGCGCCCGCGGATCTCACCGGGTCAGCAGGCGGGCAGTGCGAGCGTGACGGCGGCGCCCGGGCCGGTCAGCGCGTCCACGCCCCGCGCGATCAGGTCCGCGACGGTCTGGCCCTGGCCGACGAGCTCGGCCAGGCGGATGACCGTTGCCGACGCGTCGTCCACGGCTACGGCTGCAGTCGAGGGAACCGCGGTGTCCATGTCGATCGCATCCAGGACGACGGTCGCCGACGGGTCGCCCGCGGCGTCGACGAGCATCGCGGGCTCGGTGGTGTCGATGACGAGCTCTCCCTTCGCGATCAGTGCGTCGACCTCCTCCGGGGTGAGGACGCGGGCGGCGGCGCACCCGGCAGCGGTGGGCTCGGCCTGCGTGGCGGGGACGGTCGGCGTGGCGGGGACGGACACGACGACCGGCGCGGTGCTGGGGATGGCGTCGTTGGCCCAGGCCACTCCCGGCACGGCGAGCGCCGCGACCGCACTGAAGCCGACGGCGGCAACGGCAGCTCGCCTGCGGGTGGAGTTGTTGACGATGGTCTTGCGCACGGGTGATCTCCTCGCTCGGGGTCGCGGCCCTGGTGGCCGCGACATCCACGAACCTATGAGCGGAAAACTCGGCGGTGGTTAGCCAACTCTTAGGAGTTGGTGAGGGATCCTGCGTGCAGTCGAGCCGAGGAACGCTCGAACACTCGATGCGGGCCGAAGAGTGGGCGTCGAACAACGCCCGCGACACCGAGTGTCAATCTCACGAGTGGGTCAATTGTCTGCATACTCTTGCGCGGTGACTACACCGAAGCACGAGGCGCCGCCGTCGGGAATCACCGGCCGCCGGCTCTCCTACCTGGCCTTCGCCGTGATCGTCGTCGCCTACCTGGCGATCATCAAGATCAGTGGAACGTTGATCGCCGGCTGGGCCGACGAGGACGACACCCTGACCACCCGCGGGGTGGTCTTCACGATGCTGATCCCGCTTGGGCTCTCGGTGATCTTCACCTACGCGGTCATCGCGGCGCTCGGTTGGTGGCGGCCGGTGATGAAGGACGACCGACCGGTCAGCCGATGGGTCTGGGTCGTGCCCGCGATCCTCCTCGGCGCGATCCTGCTGGGCATCAACTACAGCGCGCTGTCGGAGAAGGGCTGGCTGTTCATCGTGTGCCTGCTCATCGCGACGCAGTTCGTCGGCTGGGGCGAGGAGGGCATGTTCCGCGGTATCGGCGTCACGGTGCTGCGCCAGCACGGCCTCCGCGAGGGGCAGGTCGCCCTGTGGTCCAGCCTCATCTTCGGTGTGGTGCACCTGTCGAACGTCTTCACCGGCGGCGGCAGCGGCGCGATCGCCCAGGCGGTCATCGTCAGCCTCGCGGGATACTTCTTCTACCTCACGCGCCGCGTCTCGGGCAGCAACGCGCTCAACTCCGTCATGCACGGACTCTTCGACTTCTCGCTACTCACCGGGACGGTCATCCTGCTGGACCAGCAGGCGTACGTGGGTACTTTCGCGCCGCTGCTGGCCTACCCGATTCTCGCGATCATTCTTCTCGTCAGGCGGCGGAGCATCGAGCCGGCCGACCGTGCCGGCGAGAACACGGTCGCGTCCCACGCCTAGCTGACGGCCGTCCCGCCTCACAAGCCGGAAGCCGGGGCGTCCTCGCCGACGGCCCGCCGCTGGATCCGCAGCCACACCGCGAACCCCCACAGCACGAACCCGGCGTACACCAGGTACAGCACGGCCGACGGGTAGAAGCCCGCCTGCAGCAGCAGCGGCACCCCGACCACGTCGACGCCGATCCAGATCAGCCAGAACTCGGTCCAGCCCCGGGCCATGCCGTAGGTGGCCAGCACCGATCCCGTGAATATCCACGCCTCCGCCCACCGGCCGTAGGAGCCGAGCAGTCCGAAGACCTGGGCGAAGACCACGGTGCCCACGATCATGGTCGCCGCCATGACGATTCGTTGCCGGGTGGTCGCCCAGTGCGGCAGCACCGCCGCGCCGGAGTCGTGCCGGGACTGCAGCCACCGGGTCCAGCCGTAGACGCTGACGGTGATGAACAACAGCTGGCGGCCGGCCTGCCCGTACAGGTTCAACTCCTGCGGGGTGTGGAACAGCGCACCCATGAACACGGTGAACAGCAACGCATTTCCGGCGATGCCGACCGGCCAGGCCCACACCACCCGCTTCATCCCACCGACGGCGGAGGCGATGCCGAAGGTGTTGCCGACCACCTCACGCCAGAGGATGGTGGCGCCGCCGAGGTGGATCTCCGCGTCGAAGAGGGTGAGCAGGGGGTTCACAGCACAGTTCTACCCGGCCGCATCCCGCCGCCGACCGGCGCCCGGTCAGCGCAGGAACGACGCGGCCGAATCCGCCAGGTCCAGCACCGGCTGCGGGGCGATCCCGAGCACCACCGTCACCGCGGCGGCCACCGCGATCGCCACGGTCGTCCCGACGCTGGGCGCCGCGACCACCGATTCGTCCGCATGCGGCTCCGCGAAGAACATCAGCACGATCACCCGCACGTAGAAGAACGCCGCGATCGCGCTGGCGAGAACCCCCACCAGCACCAGGGGCAGGGCGCCGCCGGCCAGCGCGGCCTGGAAGACCGCGAACTTGGCGACGAACCCACTGGTCAGCGGGATGCCGGCGTATGCGAGCAGCAGCAGCGCGAAGACGCTGCCGAGCAGCGGCGAGCGCCGCCCGAGTCCCGCCCACTGCGACAACGTGGTGGCCTCGCCGTCGGGTCCGCGCACCAGGCCGACGACGGCGAAGCCGCCGAGGGCGCTGAAGCTGTAGGCGAGCAGGTAGAACAGCGTCGACGAGATCCCGTCGTGGCTGCCGGCGATCAGCCCGGTGAGGATGAACCCGACGTGCGAGACCGAGGAGTACGCGAGCATCCGCTTCACGTCGGTCTGCGTCACCGCCAGCACCGAGGCGACCAGCATCGTGAGGACGGCGACGGCGGCGAGCACCGGACGCCAGTCCGTCTGCAGGCCGGGCAGGGCGACGTAGAACACGCGCAGCATCGCGCCGAACGCCGCGACCTTGGTCGCCGACGCCATGAACGCGGTGATCGGGGTGGGGGAGCCCTGGTAGACGTCGGGGATCCACGAATGGAACGGCACCGCACCGACCTTGAACAGCAGCCCCACCGACAGCAGGGCCGCGCCCATCAGCGCCAGCGGCCGCTCGCCTGCGTCCGACGCGATCGCGTCGGCGATGCCCGGCAGCGAGACCGTCCCGGAGTACCCGTAGAGCAGGGCCGTGCCGAACAGGAAGAACGCCGACGAGAAGGCGCCGAGCAGGAAGTACTTGATCGCCGCCTCCTGCGAGAGCAGCCGACGCCTGCGCGCCAGCCCGCACAGCAGGTACAGCGGCAGCGAGAACACCTCGAGCGCGACGAACATGGTGAGCAGGTCGTTCGACGCGGGGAAGAGCAGCATGCCGCCGACCGCGAACAGGGTCAGCGGGAACACCTCGGTCTGGGCGACGCCGGCCCGGGTGGCCTCGAGTTCGGCGACGCTGCCCGGGACCGCGGACGCCTGCGGGGCGAACGCGTCCGCACGCCCGACCACGCCCCTGCCGGTGTCCGAGTCCCCGGTGCCCACCCGGTCGATGCGGCGCTCGGCGATCAACGCGATCGCCAGGATCGAGACGAGCAGGATCGTGCCCTGCAGGAACAGGGTCGGGCCGTCGATCGCGACCGCGCCGGCCACCGCGGACTCCTCGGTCCCGGCGAGCGCGACGACGGCGACGAACGCCGCGACGAGGCCGCCGAGACCGAGCACCAGGTGGCAGCCGTACCGGTACCGGCGCGGCACGAAGGCCTCGACCAGCACCCCGGCGGCGGCGACGCCGAACACGATGAGCATCGGCGCGAGCAGGCTGTACTCGACATCTGGTGCGTCGACGCTCGACGCGGACAACAGTGCGGGACTCACCGGTGCGCACCTCCGTCCTGCTCGGCGACGGTCGGGACCGGGTCCGGTTGGTGGATTGTCGTCAACGTCCGCGTGACCGCCGGGGTGATGACGTCGAGCGCCGGCTTGGGGTAGAGGCCGAGGATCAGCAGCAACGCGAGCAGCGGCGCCGCCACCAGCACCTCGCGGGGCACCAGGTCGCGGATCCGTTCGTTGCCCTCGGTGACGGGCCCGCCCATCACCCGCTGGTAGAGCCACAGCACGTAGACCGCGGAGAGCACCAGCGCGAGCGTCGCGATCACCGCGGCGACCTCGTAGCGCGGATACGTGCCGACCAGGACCAGGAACTCGCTGACGAACGGCGCCAGCCCGGGCAGGGACAGGGTGGCCAGGCCCGCGACGAGGAAGGTGCCGGCCAGCACCGGCGCCACCTTCTGCACCCCGCCGAACGCGGCGATGGCCCGGGTGCCGCGGCGCGAGACCAGGAAGCCGGCGATCAGGAACAGCGCCGCCGTGGAGATGCCGTGGTTGACCATGTAGAGGGTGGAACCGGCCTGCCCCTGGCTGGTCAGCGCGAAGATCCCCAGGATGATGAACCCGAAGTGCGAGATCGAGGTGTACGCGATCAGGCGCATCACGTCGGTCTGGCCGATCGCGAGCAGGGCTCCGTAGACGACGGCGACCACCGACAGCGAGACGATCCACGGCGCGAACGTCCGGGATGCGTCCGGGAACAGCTGCAGGCAGAAACGCAGCATCGCGAAGGTGCCGACCTTGTCGACGACGGCCATCATCAGCACCGCGGTGGCCGGGGTGGCCTGGACGGCGGCGTCGGGCAGCCAGGTGTGCAGCGGCCACAGCGGCGCCTTGACCGCGAAGGCGAACATGAAGCCGAGGAACAGGGCGTTGGCGACCGGTGCGTCGATGACCAGCGCGCCCGACGAGACCGCGTCGACGATCGCGCGGAGGTCGAAGGTGCCTGCGGCGAACGGGCTCCGGTCGCCGGCGGTCACCACGTACAGGCCGATCACCGCGGCCAGCATGACGAGCCCGCCGAACAGGTTGTACAGCAGGAACTTCACCGCGGCGCGCGACCGCTGGGCCCGGTCCGCCCGCGGGCCGAACCCGCCGACGAGGAAGTACAGCGGGATCAGCATGGCCTCGAAGAAGATGTAGAACAGCAGGATGTCGAGGGCCGTGAACGAGAGCAGGACCATCGCCTCGACCGTCAGGATCAGCGCGAAATAGGTGTGCGCGCCCCGGGACTCGCGGCCGCCGTCGGCGGGCTCGGCGCCGGCGTCGTGCCAGCCCGCCAGCATCAGCAGCGGCACCAGGGCCACGGTGAGCAGCACCAGCACCAGCGCGATGCCGTCCACACCCAGGGCGTAGCGGGTACCGAAAGCGGGTATCCAGGAATGGGACTCGACGAACTGGTACCGATCGCCGCCCGGCTCGAAGCCGACCGCGACCGCGACGGCGACGGCGAGCGTCAGTACCGAGACGCCCAGTGCGAGGGCCTTCGCGAGGCGGCGTTGCCGCGCGGGCACCGCCATCACGACCACGGCGCCCACCGCAGGCACCAGCCACAGCGCGGTCAACCAGGGAATCTCGTTCACCAGAGCCTCCCCAGCAGCATCGTCGCGACCACCAGGGCCGCGCCCGCGAACATCGCGAGGGCGTAGGACCGGACGAAGCCGGTCTGCAACCGCCGGATCCGCGACGAGACGCCGCCGACCAGCCCGGCGATTCCGTCGACGGAGCCGTCGACGACCCGGTCGTCGACGGTGACCAGCGCCCGGGTCAGCCCCGCACCCGGACGCATGAACACCGCCTCGTTGACCGCGTCGCCGTAGAGGTCGCGGCGGGCTGCGACGGTGAGCGCCGAGACGTCGGTCGGGGCGGTCACCGGGATCTGCTCGGCGGCGTACCGCCGGTAGGCGACCGCGACGCCGACGAGCACCACCGCCAGCGTTCCGGCGGTGATCGCCCACACCGGAATCGGCGGCTGCTCGTGGTCGCTGCCCACCACCGGTGCCAGCCAGTCCGCCAGCGAGGCACCGACGGTCAGCAGTGCGCCTGCCGCGACCGATCCGACCGCGAGCACGATCATCGGCGCCGTCATCACGCCGGGCGACTCGTGCGGGTGTGCGCCGCCCTGCCACCGGCGGTCGCCGAAGAACGTCATCAGCATCACCCGGGTCATGTAGAACGCGGTCAGTCCGGCGCCGAGCACGGTCACGGCGCCGAGCACGGGACCGGTGACGCCGGGCTGCGCGAACGCCGCCTCGATGATCTTGTCCTTGGAGAAGAACCCGGAGAACGGCGGAATCCCGATGATCGCCAGGTAGCCCAGGCCGAAGGTGACGAAGGTGATCGGCATGACCGCGCGCAGGCCGCCGTAGCGGCGCATGTCGGTCTCCTCGTTCATTCCGTGCATCACCGACCCGGCGCCGAGGAACAGCCCGGCCTTGAAGAAGCCGTGGGTGAGCAGGTGCAGGATCGCGAACGCGTAGCCGGCCGGGCCGAGCCCGGCGGCCAGCACCATGTAGCCGATCTGACTCATCGTCGACGCCGCGAGAGCCTTCTTGATGTCGTCCTTGGCGCAGCCGATGATCGCGCCGAACAGCAGCGTCACCGCGCCGACGACCACCACGGCCAGCCGGGCATTCGGCGCCAGGTCGAAGACCGGGTTGGAGCGCACGATCAGGTAGACGCCTGCGGTCACCATGGTCGCGGCGTGGATCAGGGCGGAGACCGGCGTCGGGCCCTCCATCGCGTCGCCCAGCCACGACTGCAGCGGCACCTGCGCGGACTTGGCGCACGCGGCTAGCAGCAGCGTCAGCCCGATCGCGGTCAGCACCGACTCGCTGGCCTGCGGTGCGGCGCCGAAGACCTCGGCGAAGCCGACCGAGCCGAAGGTCGCGAACATGATCATCAGCGCGACGACCAGGCCCATGTCACCGACCCGGTTGACCACGAACGCCTTCTTCGCCGCCGTGGCCGCGGCCGGCTTGTGCTGCCAGAACCCGATGAGCAGGTACGACGCCAGACCGACGCCCTCCCAGCCCAGGTACAGGCCGAGGAAGTTGTCGGCCAGCACCAGTATCAGCATCGCCGCGAGGAACAGGTTGAGGTAGGCGAAGAACTTTCGGCGCTGCGGGTCGTGCGCCATGTATCCGACCGAGTAGAGGTGGATCAGCGATCCGACCCCGGTGATCAGCAGCACGAAGCACATCGACAGCTGGTCGAGCTGCAGCCCGAAGTCCACCTGCAGCTGCGCCACCGGCACCCAGCTGAACAAACTCTGGTGCACGGAGCGGTCGGCGTCGGCGCGACCGAGCATCTCCACGAAGGCGACCGCGGCGACGGCGAACGACGCGAGCGCGGCCATGCAGCCGAGCAGGTGTCCCCAGGAATCAGCGCGCCGGCCGCCCAGGAGCAGCACGACGGCGCCGAGCAACGGCAGGGCCGGGACGAGCGCGACGGTACTCAATACTTCAGCAGATTCGCGTCGTCGACCGAGGCGCTGCGGCGGGCCCGGAAGATGGTCATGATGATCGCGAGTCCCACGACCACCTCGGCGGCGGCGACCACCATCGTGAAGAACGCGAAGACCTGCCCGTCGAGGTGCCCGTGCATCCGGGCGAAGGTCACGAACGCGAGGTTGGTCGCGTTGAGCATGAGTTCGATGCACATGAACACCACCAGGGCGTTGCGCCGCAGCAGCACACCGGCGGCGCCGATCGTGAACAGCAGGGCCGAGAGGTACAGGTAGTTCTCGGGATTCATCGAGTGCCCTCCTCCTTGCCGTCGAGTGTCGGAACGGAAGCCTCGGTCTCGCGGGGACGCAGCGTGCGGCTGACCGACAGCGTGGCGGGCGTGCCGTCCGGCAGCAGCGCGGCCATGTCCACGGCGTTGTGCCGCGCGTAGACGCCCGGGCCGGGCAGCGGGGTGACCCGTCCGCCCGCGCTGAAACGCTCCTGCGAGAGCTCCCGCTGGGTCCGCCGCCGGTCGAAGCGCTCTCGGTGTGCCAGCACCATGGCGCCGACCGTCGCGGTGATCAGCAGCGCGCCGGTCAGCTCGAAGGCCCACACATAGCGGGTGAAGATGAGTTCGGCCAGGCCCTCGACGTTGCCCGCCCCGTTGGCCTCGTCCAGGCCGACGAAACTTGCCCGTGCGACGGCCCGGCCGATGCCGCCGACCAGCAAGATCCCGAACCCGATGCCCACCGCGACCGCTGCAACCCGTTGCCCGCGCAGGGTTTCCACCAGCGAGTCGGCGGAGTCGACGCCGATCAGCATCAGCACGAACAGGAACAGCATCATCACCGCGCCGGTGTAGACGACGATCTGCACCACACCGAGGAACAGTGCGCCCTGGGCGATGTAGAACACCGCCAGGACGATCATCGTCATCGCGAGGAACAGCGCCGAGTAGACGGCCTTGGCGGCGCCAACCACCCCGAGCGCGCCGAGCACCGCGAGCGTGCCGAGCACCCAGAACAGCACGGCCTCGCTGGTGGAGGTGCGGGTGAGCGGCTCGGCGTCGAGGGCGCCGGCGGCCAACAGCGCCGGCCCGGGCCCGGTCACGGCAGCACCTCGCCGATCACGTTGCCCCGGTAGTAGTCCTCGTCGCTGGCGCCCTCGGCCATCGGGTGCGGCGGCGCCGTCATGCCGTCCTGCAGGGGCGCGAGCAGCCGGTCCTTGCCGTAGATCAGTCCGGCGCGGTTGTCGTCGACCATCTCGTAGTCGTCGGTCATGGTCAGCGCCCGCGTCGGGCAGGCCTCGATGCACAGGCCGCAGCCGATGCACCGCAGGTAGTTGATCTGGTAGACGCGTCCGTACCGTTCGCCCGGCGAGTAGCGCTCGTCGTCGGTGTTGTCCGCGCCCTCGACGTAGATCGCGTCGGCCGGGCACGCCCAGGCACACAGCTCACACCCGATGCACTTCTCGAGGCCGTCCGGGTACCGGTTCAGTTGGTGCCTGCCGTGGTAGCCGGGCGCGGTCGGGACCTTCTCCTCCGGGTAGGACTCGGTGTTCGGCTTGGCGAACATCGTCGAGAAGGTCACGCCGAAACCCGATAGGGGACCGAGGAATTCAGGCATCGCTGTCCTCCTGCACAGAAGTTGACGCGGTGGGTCGGGTGAAGGCAGGCACGGCCTGGCCGGGCATCGGTGGGACGGGGAAGCCGCCGGCCATCGGGTCGAACGCCGGGGGCGCCGTCGGCGGCCCCGGGGGCGCCGGCTCGGCCAGTCGCCGCAGCATCCGCCGCACCAGGGCGCCGACCGCCAGGGCGACCAGCACGCCGGCGCCGACCAGGGCGATCGTCGAGGTGTCGTGCCCGGCGTTGCGCAGCGCCCGCACCGCGGCGACGACCATCACCCACAACAGCGACGCCGGGATCAGGATCTTCCAGCCCAGGTTCATGAACTGGTCGTAGCGCAGTCGCGGCAGCGTCGAGCGCAGCCAGATGAACAGGAACAGGAAGGCCCACACCTTCGCGGTGAACCACAGCACCGGCCACCAGCCGGAGTTCGCGCCGTCCCACATGTTCAGCGGCCACGGCGCGTGCCAGCCGCCGAGGAACAGCGTGGTGGCCAGCGCCGAGACGGTGACCATGTTGATGTACTCGGCGAGCATGAACATCGCGAACCGCAGCGACGAGTACTCGGTGTGGAAGCCGCCGACCAGTTCGCCCTCGGCCTCCGGCAGGTCGAACGGGGCGCGGTTGGTCTCGCCGACCATCGAGGTGACGTAGATCAGGAACGACGGCAGCAGCAGGAAGACGTACCAGAGGCCGTCCTGGGCGGCCACGATGCCGGAGGTGGACATGGTGCCGGCGACCAGGAACACCGCCGCGAAGGTCAGGCCCATCGCGATCTCGTAGGAGATCACCTGCGCGGTCGAGCGCAGCCCGCCGAGCAGCGGGTAGGTCGAGCCGGACGACCAGCCGGCGAGCACGATCCCGTAGACCCCGACGGAGGTGACCGCGAGGATGTACAGCACTGCCACCGGCAGATCCGTCAGCTGCAGCGGCGTCCAGTGCCCGAACACGGACACCTCCGGGCCGAACGGGATCACCGCGAACGCCATGATCGCGGGCACCACCGCGATCACCGGCGCCAGCAGGTAGACCGGCTTGTCCGCGGCGGCCGGGATGATGCCCTCCTTGAGCGCCAGCTTGATCCCGTCGGCGAGGGACTGCAGCATGCCCCACGGTCCGATCCGGTTGGGGCCGATCCGCATCTGCATCCACGCCATCACCTTGCGCTCGGCGAGGATGGCGACGATCGGGGTCAGCATCAGGAACGCGAAGATGGCCACCGACTTGCCGATCACCAGCCACCACGGGTCCTGCCCGAATGCGGACAGGTCGGCGGCCGCGGCGGCGGTCATCACGGTCGCCCCGGCCGGATCCGGACGACGGCGCCGGAGGCGGCCGCCAGTTGCGGGTACACCGCGGCGCCGGGGGAGTTCAGCGGCAGCCACACCACCCGCTCGGGCAGGTCGGTGATCGACAGCGGCAGGGTCAGCGAGCCGCGGCCGGTGGAGACGGTCACCGGGTCGCCGTCGACCAGGCCGATCTCGGCGGCCGTGCCTGCGCTCAGGCGGGCGACGGGGGTGCGGGCGGTGCCGGCCAGGTGCGGTTCGCCGTCCTGCAGCCGCCCGGCGTCCAGCAGCATCCGCCAGCTCGCCAGGATCGCCTGGCCCGGACCGGGATCGGGACGGGGGTCGGGCGCGGGCGGCTCGGCGTCGGCCCGGTCGGGGTAGGCCGGCCGCGCCCCGTCCCAGGACGCGAGTCCGGCGAGTTCCTCGCGGGCGGATGCGGCGTCCGGCAGCGCGAGGACCACGCCCATCCGCTCGGCGAGGGCATCCAGCACTCGCTGGTCCGGCATCGCCGCGGAGGTGTCCAGCGCGGCGCCGAACTCGCGCTCGCGGCCCTCCCAGGTGAGGAAGGTCCCCGGCTTCGCGACCACGGGCGAGACCGGGAACACCACGTCCGCCAGCTCGGTGACCGCGCTGCGCCGCAGCTCCAGGCTGACGACGAACCCGGCAGCCTCGACGGCGCCGCGGGCGAGGTCCGGGTCGGGCAGGTCGTCGAGGTCGACGCCGCCGATCAGCAGCGCGCCCAGTGCCCCGGACCGCGCGGCGTCGAGGATGCCCGCGGTGTCCCGGCCGGGCCTCGACGGCAGGTGCGGAAGGTTCCAGGCCGCGGCGACCTGCCCCCTCGCCTCGGCGTCGACAACGGGTCGCCCGCCGGGCAGCAGGGACCCGAGTGCACCGGCCTCCACCGCGCCGCGTTCGCCGGCCCGGCGCGGTACCCAGGACAGCGAGGCGCCGGTGGCGTCGGCCAGCGCGGCCGCCGCGGTGAGCCCGCCGGGCACCGCCGCGAGCCGCTCGCCGACCAGGATGACGGCCCCGGGGGTGCACAGCCCGGTGTCTTCGCGCAGGGCGTCGAGCGCCGCGGCTTCGGCGCCGGGCACGGTCTGGATCAGCAGGCCGGACATCTTCTCCAGTCCGCGGGTCGCGCACGGGGCGACCGACAGCACCCGAAGAGTGTTCCGCCGCGCCGCCTTTCGCAGTCTCAGGTAGACGATCGGTGACTCCTCCTCCGGTTCGAAGGCCACCAGCAGCACCGTCGGTGCCTGCTCCAGGTCGCCGTAGGTGAGGGTCATCGGCCGCCCGGCCACCCGGCAGGCGAGGAACTCGGCCTCCTCTGCGGAGTGCGCGCGGGCCCGGAAGTCGATGTCGTTGGTGTCCAGCGCAACCCGCGCGAACTTCGCGTAGGCGTAGGCGTCCTCGACGGTCGACCGGCCGCCGACCAACACCCCGGACCCGCCGGTCGCCGCCCCCAGACCGCGGGCCGCCGCCGCCAACGCCTCGGGCCAGGACGCCTGCGCCAGCTCGCCGTCGGCGCCGCGGACCATCGGGGTGGTGAGCCGGTCCGGCTCGGTGGCGTAGGTGAATGCGAACCGGCCCTTGTCGCAGTTCCACTCCTCGTTGACCTGCGGGTCGTCGCCGGCCAGGCGCCGCATCACCTTGCCGCGCCGGTGGTCGGTGCGCTGGGCGCAGCCGCTGGCGCAGTGCTCACACACACTGGGGCTCGAGGTCAGGTCGAACGGCCGGGCGCGGAACCGGTAGTCGGCACTGGTCAGCGCGCCGACCGGGCACACCTGCACCGTGTTGCCGGAGAAGTACGAGTCGAACGGCTGGTCCGGGGCGACGCCGACCTGTTGCCGCGCACCGCGTTCGAGCATGTCGATCAGCGGGTCGCCTGCGATCTGCTCGGCGAACCGGGTGCACCGGGCGCAGAGCACGCAGCGCTCCCGGTCCAGCAGGATCTCCGAGGAGAGCGGGATGGGCTTGGGGAAGGTGCGCTTGACCCCGAGGAACCGGGTCTCGGTCCGGCCGCTGGACATCGCCTGGTTCTGCAGCGGGCACTCGCCGCCCTTGTCGCAGACCGGGCAGTCCAGCGGGTGGTTGATCAACAGCAGTTCCATCACGCCGCGCTGCGCCTTCTCGGCCACCGGCGAGGTGAGCTGGGTGCGCACGACCATGCCGTCGGAGACCGTGGTGGTGCACGAGGCCAGGGGCTTTCGCTGGCCCTCCACGTCCACCAGGCACTGCCGGCAGGCGCCGACCGGTTCGAGCAGCGGGTGGTCGCAGAACCGGGGAATCTGCACGCCCATCAGCTCGGCGGCCCGAATCACCAAGGTGCCCTTGGGGACACTGATCTCGGTGTCGTCGACGGTCAGGGTCACCAGGTCGGTCGGCAGCGGCAGGCCGGTCGCGTCGCTGGCCTCGTGGACGGTCATCGCGCACCTCCCGTGGATCGACGAGGCCGAAGGGTCGACGCGGCCGGGTCGAAGGGGCAGCCCGACCCGAAGTGGGCGAGGTACTCGTCGCGGAAGAGCGCGATCGAGGAGGTGATCGGGCTGGTCGCGCCGTCGCCGAGCGCGCAGAAGGCCCGGCCGAGGATGTTGTCGGAGATGTCGAGCAGCTTCTCGAGGTCCGCCTCGGTGCCTGCGCCTGCCTCCAGCCGCTCGAGGATCTGCACCAGCCAGTAGGTGCCCTCACGGCAGGGCGTGCACTTGCCGCAGGACTCGTGCGCGTAGAACTGCGACCAGCGCAGCACCGTCCGCACCACGCAGGTGGTCTCGTCGAAGACCTGCAGGGCCTTGGTGCCCAGCATCGACCCCGCGGCGGCCACCCCCTCGTAGTCCAGCGGGACGTCGAGGTGCGCGTCGGTGAAGATCGGCGTCGACGAGCCGCCCGGGGTCCAGAACTTCAGCCGGTGCCCGGCCCGGACCCCGCCTGCGTAGTCGAGCAGCTCGCGCAGCGTGATCCCCAGCGGCGCCTCGTACTGCCCGGGCCGGGTCACGTGCCCGGACAGCGAGTAGAGGGTGAAACCCGGGGACTTCTCGCTGCCCATCGTCCGGAACCATTCGCTGCCGCCGAGCATGATCGACGGCACGCTCGCTATCGACTCGACGTTGTTGACCACGGTCGGGCAGGCGTAGAGGCCCTCGGTGGCGGGGAACGGCGGCCGCAGCCGGGGCTGACCGCGCCTGCCCTCCAACGAGTCCAGCAGCGCCGTCTCCTCGCCGCAGATGTAGGCCCCGGCGCCGGCATGCACCACCAGGTCGAGGTCGTAGCCGCTGCCCAGGATGTCCCGGCCGAGGTACCCGGCCTCGTACGCCTGCGCGACCGCGGCCTGCAGTCGGCGCAGCACCGGGACCACCTCGCCGCGCACGTAGATGAAGGCGTGCGCGGCCCGGATCGCGTACGCCGCGATGATCGCGCCCTCGACCAGGGCGTGCGGGGTGGCCAGCATCAGCGGCATGTCCTTGCACGTGCCCGGCTCGGACTCGTCTGCGTTGACGACCAGGTAGTGCGGATGCGCCGCGCCGATGTCCGGGTCCTGCGGGATGAAGGACCACTTGGTCCCGGTGGGGAAACCCGCACCGCCGCGGCCGCGCAGCCCGGAGTCCTGGACCGCCGCGATGACCTCCTCCGGCTTCAGGTTCAGGGCCCGGTGCAGGCCCTGGTAGCCGTCGTGGCGGCGGTAGGTCTCGAGCGTCCAGGACTCGGGGTCGTCCCAGTACCCGCTCAGCACGGGGGTCAGCGGGGTCGCCCCGGCGCGGGGCCGGTCGCGCTGCTCTCGGGTCACGCGCAGCCCGGCCACGGTGGCGTCGCCGACGCCTGCGGCCGCGAGCGCGCCGTCGCGTTCGTCGGGGAACCCGGCGAGGATCCGCGCGGTCTGCCGGAAGGTGCACAGCGGCGCGCCCCGGCTCGGGGTGACCTGCTCGCCGGCCCGCAGGGCGTCGACGACCGCCGCGGCCGAGTCCGGGGTCTGGTTGTCGAAGAACTCCCAGTTGACCATCACCACCGGCGCGTAGTCGCAGGCCGCGTTGCACTCGATGTGCTCGAGGGTGATCCGGCCGTCGGCGGTGGTGTCACCGGTCGAGCCGGCGCCGCCGAGACCGAGGTGCTTCTCGAGGGCCGCCAGGATCTCGTCGCCACCCATGACCGCGCAGAGCGCATTCGTGCACACCCCGACGTGGAAGTCGCCGGTCGGAGTGCGCCGGTACATCGAGTAGAAGGTGGCGACCGCGGACACCTCGGCGCCGCTGAGGCCCAGTTGCGCTGCGCAGAAGTCGATTCCGGCCGGGGTGAGGTATCCGTCCTCGGCCTGTACCAGGTGCAGCATCGGGATCAGCGCGGAGCGCTCGGCGTGCTGCGGTCGCTCGGCTCGGTCCGTGGCGGAGCGGGGGTAGCGCCCGATGATCTCCTCGGCGTCGATCTCGAGCCGGGCCAGCACGTCGGCGGGGTAGGCGCGCCGGGCGTCGGCAGGCGACTGCGGCGCGCTGCGCTCCGGCCGCCCGCCGAGCTCGACGAACACCGGCTCCGCGGCGCTCACCGGTCCACCCCGCCCATGACGGGGTCGATGCTGGCGACCGAGGCGATCACGTCGGAGACCATGCCGCCCTCGCACATCGCGGCCACCGCCTGGAGATTCGCGAACGACGGGTCCCGGAAGTGCACCCGGTACGGGCGGGTGCCGCCGTCGCTGACCATGTGGACCCCGAGCTCGCCGCGGGGCGACTCGACCGCCGTGTACACCTGCCCGGCGGGCACCCGGATGCCCTCGGTGACCAGCTTGAAGTGGTGGATCAGGCCCTCCATCGAGTGGTCCATGATGTTGCCGACGTGCTCGGCGGACTGGCCCAGCCCGTCGCTGCCGAGGCGGAGATCGGCGGGCCAGGCGATCTTCTTGTCCGCCACCATGACCGGGCCGGGACGCAGCCGGTCCAGGCACTGCTCGACGATCTTCAGCGACTCCTTCATCTCGCCGATTCGGATCAGGTACCTGCCGTAGCAGTCGTTCCCGGTGTCGGTGACGACGTCGAACTCGTAGTCCTGGTAGCCGCAGTAGGGCTCGGACCGGCGCAGGTCGTGTGGCAGCCCGGTCGCCCGCAGCACGGGTCCGGTGACGCCGAGGGCCATGCACCCGGTCAGGTCGAGGTAGCCGATGCCCTGGTTGCGGCCCTTCCAGATCGGGTTGTCGGTCAACAGGTTCTCCAGGTCCCGCAGCCGCGACGGCATCAGGTCGAGCAGTTCGCGCACCTTGCGGTCCGCGCCTGCCGGCATGTCCTGGGCCAGCCCGCCGGGCCGGACGTACGCGTGGTTCATCCGCAGGCCGGTGATCTCCTCGAAGACGTCGAGGACCAGTTCGCGCTCCCGGAACCCGAAGATCATCGCGGTGACCGCGCCCATCTCCATGCCCGCGGTGCCGAGCGCCACCAGGTGCGAGGAGATCCGGTTCAGTTCCATCAGCAGCACCCGGATCACGGTGGCCCGCTCCGGGATCGCGTCGGTGATGTCGAGCAGTCGCTCCACGCCGAGGCAGTAGGCCGTCTCGTTGAAGAAGGGGGCGAGGTAGTCCATCCGGGTGACGAAGGTGACGCCCTGCGTCCAGTTGCGGTACTCGAGGTTCTTCTCGATTCCGGTGTGCAGGTAGCCGATCCCGCACCGCGCCTCGGTGACCGTCTCGCCCTCCAGTTCCAGGACGAGGCGGAGCACGCCGTGGGTGGACGGGTGCTGTGGGCCCATGTTGACGACGATCCGTTCGTCGCCGGATTCGCGTGCGGCCTCGACGATCTCGTCCCAGTCCTGCCCGCCCGACGTGTACACGGTCTCCTTGCTCGCAGGCATCAGCGGTACGCCCTCCGCTCGTCGGGCGGCGCTATCTGCGCGCCCTGGTACTCGACGGGGATGCCGCCCAGCGGGTAGTCCTTGCGCTGCGGGTGGCCGGTCCAGTCGTCGGGCATCTCGATCCGGGTCAGCGACGGGTGGCCGTCGAAGACGAGGCCGAAGAAGTCGTAGGTCTCCCGCTCGTGCCAGTCGTTGGTCGGGTACACCCCGCACAGCGAGGGCAGGTGCGGGTCGGAGTCGGGCACGCTGACCTCGAGCCGGATCCGACGGCCGTGGGTGATCGAGAGCAGCGGGTAGACCGCGTGCAGCTCGCGGTCGGTCTGCTCCGGGTAGTGCACGCCGCTGACGCCCAGGCACAGCTCGAAGCGCAGGTCGGGCTCGTCGCGCAGCAGTCGGGCGACCCGCGGCAGGTACTCGCGGCGCACGTGCAGGGTCAGTTGGTCGCGGAAGACCACCGCCCGTTCGACGGCCTCGGCGAAGTCGATGCCGTGCGGTCGGAGCGCGGCGGCCAGGTTGTCGGCGACCTCGTCGAAGTAGCCGCCGTACGGTCGGGAAGTGCTGTCGGGCAGGGTGACCGGGCGGACCAGGCGTCCGTACCCCGACGTGTCGCCGGTGCCGCTGACGCCGAACATCCCGCGTTGACGCTTCTCGGTCACCGCAGTAACCCCTGCACCTGGAAGGTCGGGGTGGATGCGAGTGCCGCCTGCTCGGCGGCCCGCACGGCCTCGTCGCGGTTGACGCCGAGGGGCATCTGCGCGATCTTCTCGTGCAGGGTGATGATCGCGTTCAGCAGCGCCTCCGGACGCGGCGGGCAGCCCGGCAGGTAGATGTCCACGGGGACGATGTGGTCGACGCCCTGCAGGATCGCGTAGTTGTTGAACATCCCGCCCGACGAGGCGCACACGCCCATCGCGAGCACCCACTTCGGTTCCGCCATCTGGTCGTAGACCTGTCGCAGCACCGGCGCCATCTTCTGGCTGACCCGGCCCGCGACGATCAACAGGTCGGCCTGGCGGGGCGAGGCGCGGAACGCCTCCATGCCGAACCGGGCGATGTCGTAGCGTCCGGCGGCGGTGGCCATCATCTCGATCGCGCAGCAGGCGAGCCCGAAGGTCGCGGGCCACAGCGAGCCCTTCCTGGCGTATCCGGCCAGCGACTCGACGGTGGTCAGCAGGAAGCCGCTCGGCAGCTTTTCCTCGAGACCCATACTCGACCTCACTTTCGGCGAAGCTCTTGTCGGAGAAGACCTAGTCCCAGCTGAGCCCGCCCCGTTTCCACTCGTAGGCGTAGGCCACCGAGACGTTGAAGATGAACAGCGCCATCGCCGCGAACCCGAAGACACCGAGGGCGTCGAAGTGCACGGCCCACGGGTAGAGGAAGACGATCTCGATGTCGAAGATGATGAAGAGCATGGCGGTCAGGTAGAACTTCACCGGGATGCGCTGGCCGCCGGCCCCGCGGCCGCCGCCGTCCGGCTGCTCCGGCGTCGGGTCGATTCCGCACTCGTAGGCGTCGAGCTTGGCCAGGTTGTGCCGCCGAGGACCGACCACGGACGCGAGGATCACCGAGACGATCGCGAAGGCAGCGGCGATCGTGCCCAGGACGAGGATCGGCAGGTATTCGTTCACTGCGTCGAAACCCCTCTCCGCGAGAGCCTGACCACCCGGTTTGCGGGCGTTGGTGAGCTGTGACACACACGCTACCGCCGTCGCCGCGGGCAGGTCGGCTTCAGCGGTCGACGGCGCGTCGAAGCCCGGTCGCCGGGGCTACGCGGGCCGTCGGCCGCGCAGCAGGGTGAGCGCGGTCTCGGCCAGCCGCAGCGGGTCGATCGGGTGTGTCGAGGTGGCCTCGGCCCGCGACCAGTCGGCCAGCCAGGCGTCGTCGGCCCGGCCGATCAGCACCAGGATCGGTGGGCACGGGTCGATCTCGTCCTTGAGTTGCTTGGCGATCCCCATCCCGCCGGCAGGCGTCGCCTCGCCGTCGAGGATCGCGAGGTCGACGCCGCCCGCGTCGAGGTGCTCGATCACCACCGGGGCGGTGGCGACCTCGACGTAGGTGAGCTCGGGCAGGTCGGGGTCCGGGCGGGTGCCCAGCGCCCGCGTCACCGCTGCGCGGACGGTCGCGTCATCGCTGTAGACGAGTACGCGCAGGGGAGTGCGGGCGGTGTCGGTCACCGCCCGATGCTACGACGCGAGGGGTCAGTCGGTGGTCGCGACGAGCGGTTCCAGCGTCAGTTCCGGGTGCTCCTTCTGGAGGTACTGCAGCCGCCACTTGTCGCTGACCAGGGCCAGCATCACGCCGTCGGAGCGGGTGAACACCTCCACGCCACGCTGCCGGTTCAGCTCCACCTCGGACGCGGCGTCGGTGCGTCGGGCCAGCTGGTAGGGCAGGCCCTCCATCTTCGCCTCGACCGAGAACTCGGCCTTCATCCGCGCCGCGACCACCTCGAACTGCATCGGGCCGACGGCCGCCATGACGGGCGAGGCGTCGCCGCGAATGTCGTTGCGCAGCACCTGGACCACGCCTTCGGAGTCGAGCTGTTCGACGGCGCGACGGAACTGCTTGTACTTGCTGGCGCTCTCCGCGCGCAGCACCGAGAAGTGCTCCGGGGCGAACGACGGGATCGGCGGGAACTCCACCTTCTTGTCGGTGTACAGGGTGTGCCCGGGGGCCAGTGCGGTCGCGTTGACCAGGCCGACGACGTCGCCGGGGAAGGCGGACTCGACGGTGGAGCGTTCGCGGCCGAAGACCGTCTGCGCGTACTTGGTGGTGAAGGGCTTGCCGGTCTGGGCGTGGGTGACCACCATGCCGCGCTCGAAGACGCCGGAGACGATGCGCATGAAGGCCAGCCGGTCGCGGTGCGAGGTGTCCATGCCGGCCTGCACCTTGAACACCACGGCGCTGAACGGGTCGGTGACGGTGCGGGTGCGACCGGCGATGTCCTCCCGGGCCGCGGGCGGTGGGGCGAGGCTGACCAGGGTGTCGAGGATCTGCCGGACGCCGAAGTTCAGCATGGCGGACGCGAAGATCACCGGTGAGGTCTGCCCGGCCAGGAACATCTCCTGGTCGTGGTCCTGGCCGCTGGCGGAGAGCAGTTCGCTCTCCTCGACGGCGGTGTCCCACTCGGAGCCGTCGCGGGCGGCCGCGGCGTCGGCGTCGAGGATCTCCTCGGGGGCGATCTTGGCGCCGCCTGCGGTGCGGGTGAAGCGGATGTACTCCTGCGGCGCGCCGTCCTCGCCGCGGCGCAGCAGGCCACGGAAGTCGCCGGCGATGCCGACCGGCCAGTACAGCGGCGTCGGGGTGAGCCCGATCCGGTCGTGGATCTCGTCGAGCAGTTCCAGCGGCGACTGGCCCGGCCGGTCCCACTTGTTGATCACGGTGACCACCGGGATGCCGCGGTGCTTGCACACCTGGAACAGCTTGAGGGTCTGCGGCTCGAGGCCCTTCGCGGCGTCGATCAGCATCACCGCGGCGTCGACCGCGGTGAGCACCCGGTAGGTGTCCTCGGAGAAGTCGGAGTGGCCGGGGGTGTCGACCAGGTTGATCACGCTGGGCTCGTCGGCCGGGTCGGTCTCTGGGGACTTGTAGTTGAACTGCAGCGCGGTGGAGCTGACGGAGATGCCGCGGGCCTTCTCCATCTCCATCCAGTCGGAGACCGTGGACTTGCGGCCGGACTTGCCGTGCACCGCGCCCGCCTCGGAGATCATCTTCGCGTGCAGCGCGAGGGCCTCGGTCAGCGTCGACTTGCCTGCGTCGGGGTGCGAGATGACGGCGAAGGTGCGTCGCCGGGTGGCCTCCGCGGCCAGGGCCTTCTCGGACTTGACCGCGGACTTGCCGGTCGGCGCGTCCTCGGTGGTGCCGGGGGAGGAGGTGTCGGGCGCCGACGCGGGCTCGGTGGTCACCGGGGATTCCTAACTGGAGACGGTTACTGCTCGAGCCGGTCGAGCAACCCGAGACGTGGCGAAACGCCAGTACTCCAGCGTACCTGGGCCGTGGAGGAGGACGATCGGGAGATCGGGCGAACCGAACTTCAGGTGTGTTGGGTGTAACACAATGGTGGGAGTTCCCGCTTGTACCTCTGGAGGGATTGCACATGAGCAAGTTCACCGAAGAGATGTACGCGAGCGCCGCCGAGAGCACCCGTGGCCTGGTCACCGGCGAGCCGGACCGGCCGCTGCGGCAGACGTGGCGTGAGATCCACCAGGTGGCCCGCGCGATGGCGGGCGGGCTGGCGGCCGCGGGCATCGGCCACGGCGACGCGATCGGCGTCCTCGCGGGGATGCCGGTCGACATCGCCCCCGCCTGCCAGGCGGCGTGGATGCGCGGGGCCTGCGTGACCATGCTGCACCAGCCGACGCCGCGCACCGACCTGGCCGTCTGGGCGCGGGACACCGAGACGGTGATCACGATGATCGAGGCGTCGGCGGTGATCGTGGGTCCGCCCTTCGAGGCCGCGACGCCGCTGCTGGTCGAGCGCGGTATCCGCGTGGTCACCCTCGACGAACTGCGCGCAGGCGGGGAGGTCGATCCCGTCGCGACCGCGGAGTCCGACATCGTGGTGCAGCAGCTGACGTCCGGGTCCACGGGCTCCCCGAAGGCGGTCCAGCTCACCCATGCCAACCTGTACACCAACGCCTGCGCGATGATCGACCGCCTCAAGATCGATCCCAAGCAGGACGTGATGATCAGTTGGCTGCCGCTCTTCCACGACATGGGGATGGTCGGGTTCCTCACCCTCCCGATGCTGTTCGGCGCGGAGGTCGTGAGCATCACCCCGCTCGACTTCCTGAACAACCCGCTGCTCTGGGCGGCGCTGATGGGCAAGTACCGCGGATCCGTCACCGCGGCCCCGAACTTCGCCTACTCCGTGCTGGCGCGCCGGCTGGCCCAGGCGGACGACGGCGCCGTCGACCTGTCGACGATGCGCTGCCTGCTCAACGGTGCCGAGCCGGTGGACCCCGACACGTTGACCGCGGTGGCGGCGGCCGGTGCCCGTTTCGGGCTGGACCCGCGGGCGCTCGCGCCGGTGTACGGGATGGCGGAGGTGACCCTGGCCGTCTCGCTTCCGGAGACCGGACTGGGGATGGTGCTGGACGCGGTGGACCCGGACCTGCTCGAGTCCGGCGGCATCGCGGTGCCGTCGCGGCGCAGCAACGCCCGGCGCCTGCCGACCCTCGGCACCCTGGTGTCGGGGCTTCAGGGACGGGTGGTCGGTGAGGACCGGAACGAGTTGCCTGCCCGCGGCGTCGGCATCATCGAACTGCGCGGCGCATCGGTGACGCCGGGGTACCTGACGGTGGACGGTCCCCGGCCCGCGCAGGACCCCGACGGCTGGATCGACACCGGTGACGTCGGCTACTTCACCGAGGACGGTCTGGTGGTGGTGTGCGGCCGCGCCAAGGACGTGATCATCATGGGCGGGCGCAACATCTACCCGACCGACATCGAACGCGCCGCGTGCGGGGTCCGCGGGGTCCGTCCGGGCAACGCGGTCGCCATCCGGCTGGACGCGGGCAAGAAGCGGGAGGGCTTCGCGGTCGCGGTGGAGACCAACGAGATCGACAGTGCCGAGGAGATCCGCCGGATCGAGCACGAGGTCACCCACGCCGTGGTCGCGGAGGTGGGGGTCCGGCCCCGGACCGTCGCGGTGCTCGGTCCCGGGTCGATCCCGAAGACCTCGTCGGGGAAGCTGCGGCGGGCCACCTCGATCGCGTTGATCGGCGGCTGACCGGCCACCCACCCATCGAATGAACGCTTCCGTTCATTCGATCGCATCGAATGAACGTTCCGTTCACTCGCTGCGGGGCCGCTGCGGGGTGCCGCTCAGTGCAGCCGGTTCTGCGCGGCCTCGAGCCCGACGCGCAGCAGCAGGTCGACAGCGTCCGCCGCCTCCTCGCAGTTCAGGTCCAGCTCCTTGCGTTCGACCGAGGAGAACGGCTTGAGCACGTAGTCGGCCGGGTCCATCCGGCCCGGGGGACGGCCGATGCCGACGCGCACGCGCAGGTAGTCCTTGGTGCCGAGCGACTGCGAGATCGAACGCAGCCCGTTGTGCCCGTTCTCGCCGCCGCCGAGCTTGAGCCGCAGCGTTCCGAAGTCCAGGTCCAGCTCGTCGTGCACCACCACGATGTTCGCGGGTTCGACGGAGAAGAACCGGGCCAGCGCGGCGACCGGCTGGCCGGAGAGGTTCATGTAGGAGCGCGGCTTGGCGAGGATCACCTGACGGCCGGCCATCCGGACGGTGACGGCGTCAGCGCCGCTCTTCTTGTGCACGCTGAACCGGGCGCGTTCGCGGGCGGCGAGCGCCTCGACCACCAGGAAGCCGACGTTGTGCCTGGTGCGCTCGTACTGGGGTCCGGGGTTGCCCAGTCCGACGACCAGTGCGGGGCCTTGGGGCTCGGTCGCGGTGTTCTCGCTCAACGCTTCGGTTCTCTCACTGGTAGGGGCGTTTCGACTGCGCCGGATACGAAGAACGGCGCGCCATCCCTGACGGGACGACGCGCCGTTCACGTTAGCGCTGCACTGATGGGTGCCGGCCGATGGCTCAGGCCTCTTCGGCAGCTTCCTCGGCCTCGGGCTCGCCCGACGGAGCGGCAACGACGTTGACGATCAGCAGGTCGGCGTCGTCGGCCAGGGTGGCGCCGGCGGGCAGCTCAATGCCGCCGGCCAGGATCTGGGTGCCGGCCTCGGCGCCCTCGATGGAGACCTCGATCTGGTCCGGGATGTTGAGGGCGTCGGCCTCGAGCTTGATGGTGTCGACGTCGGTGACGACCAGGGCGTCGGACTTGGCGTTGCCGACCAGGACGATCGCGACCTCGACGGAGACCTTCTCGCCCTTCTTCACGATGAGGAGGTCGGTGTGCTCGATGTGGCGACGGATCGGGTGCACGACGACCGACTTGGTCAGCGCGAGCTGCTCGGTGCCCTCGATGTCCAGGGTCAGGATCGAGTTGGTGCCGTGGGCGCGCAGGACGCGGGCGAAGTCACGGGCGTTCAGCGTGAGGTGCTGCGGCTCGCTCTGGTGGCCGTACAGCACGGCGGGGACCAGGCCGTCACGACGTGCGCGGCGGGCGGCACCCTTGCCGAACTCGGTGCGGACGGCGGCTTCGAGACGGTTGACTTCGTTCGACATGGAAATACAGCTCCTACGGCTCACATCAGATTTACATCGCTTGGATGTTGAGCTCGACGGGGGGCGGACAACGCGCACGGCCCGGAGCAGTGACGCTCGATTGGTAGCCGTAGCCGCGTCGATCACGGTAATCCAACGGTTGTTGGTTCACCCTCGCCGAGACAACTTGGACAGCGTACCGGACGCCCCCGCCCCGACGCCACCCGGCGGTCGACCGTCGGCGTCACCGGATGGCGTCGACCGCGTCGACCAGCCGCTGCACGTCCTCGAGGGTGTTGAAGTAGTGCGGCGACGCGCGCACCACGGCGTCCAGGCCGCGGCGGCTCATGTCCACCTGGGTCGAGCTCCGTCCGCTCACCGTCACGGTGATGTCCTTGGCGGCCAACGACTCCCGTACCGCGGCGGGTTCGGTCCCGGTGACCGTGAACGAGACGATGCCGGTCCGGGTGGCGCCGAGGTCGCGCACGGTCACCCCGGGTACTGCGGCCAGGCAGGCCCGCGCGAACTCGGCCCGTTCGGCGACCGACGCGGCGACGGCCTCGATGCCGAGCCCCAGCAGGTACCGCACCGCCGCGCCGAGCCCCAGGCGCCCGGCGACCGAGCACTCCCAGAACTCGAACCGGGACGCGTCCTCGGCGAGGCGGTACCCGCCGAGCTGCTTCTGTCCGGACAGTTGCGCACCGTGCAGGTCCAGCGCCGCCGGTTCCATCGTGCGGGCCAGCTCGGGGCGCACGTAGAGGAACCCGGTGCCGCGGGGTCCGCGCAGCCACTTGCGACCGGTCCCGGACAGTGCGTCGACGCCGAGCGTGGTCACGTCGACGGGTACCTGGCCGACGGACTGGCAGGCGTCGAGCAGCACCAGCGCCCCGACGCCGTGCGCCAGTTCGACCACCTCGCGGACGGGGTTGAGCAGGCCGCCGTTGGTCGGCGCGTGTACCAGCGAGACCAGGCGCACCCGCTCGTCGAGCATCCGGGCGAGGGCATCGAGGTCGATCTCCCCGGCGGGTGTGGACGGCACCACCTCCACGACGGCATCGGTGGCGCCCGCGCGCTGCAGCGCGGCGATGGCGTTGCTGGCGTACTCGACCTCCGAGACCAGGATCTTCTCGCCGGCGGCCAGCGGCACCGCGTAGAAGAAGTCGGCCCATCCGCGGCTGGCGCTCTCGACCAGCGCCAGGTCGCCGGGCCGGGCACCGAGCAGCTCGGCGAGTGCGACCTTCACGTCGGCGAGGTCGTCGGCGCGTTCGGCGGCGGCCCGGTAGCCGCCGACCTCGGCCTCCCGGCGCAGGTGCGCGATCACCGTCTCGGTCACCACCGTCGGCGGCAGCGAGGACCCGGCACTGTCGAGAAATGCCTGTCCGAAGCAGCCGGGGGTGTCCGCTCGGACGCGATGCTGATCGAGCACGGGTCCTCCCGTGGGGTCGGGTGTGTCGTTCCTGGGGCGGGTGGTGCCTGGACGGTACCGCGGGCGGGTGCGCCGTCGCCGATCTCGGTTTAGTGTCGGAGGCGCTGTTCCACATCCGGCTCGCCCGTGAATTTTTCTGCCTGAGTAGTGCCGCCCAGGATCGGAGCGCATCATGGCAATGGCAGTAGACGCCCGACGGTTCACCACCAGGGCCGCCGCGGAGGCGTATGTCGGTGGTGTCTGTTTCAAGCTGGGGCCGCCGCGGCTGATCGGCGCCGAACTGGAGTGGATCACCTCCGGCGCGGGGCACGATCGACCGGACCTCGACGCCCTCGCGGCCGCGTTGGGTCCGCACGCACCCACCTCCCTGGCCGTCGCCTCGCCCGCCCTGCCCCTGGCACACGGCAGCGCGGTGACACTCGAGCCCGGCGGCCAGGTCGAACTCTCCAGCGCACCGTTTCCCTCCGCCGAGCAGCTGTGTTCCGCGCTCGGCGGGGACGCCCGAACGCTGCGCGGCTTGCTCGCCGACGAGGGCATCGACATGCACGCCGCCGCCGCTGACGTCGCGCGGCCGGCGCGCCGGGTGCTCGAGATGCTGCGCTACCGCGCGATGCAGGACCGGTTCGACCGGATCGGGCCCTTCGGCCGCTTGATGATGTGCAACACCGCGGCCACCCAGGTCAGCGTGGACGCAGGCGCCGACGCGGCCGAGGTTGCCGAGCGGTGGGCCGCGCTCGATGCGATCGGTCCGGCCCTGCTCGCCGGTTTCGCCTGCTCGCCGCGACTGTGCGGGATCCCCGACGGAGACTGGGCCTCGCAGCGGATGCGTGCGTGGCTGGAGCTGGACCCGGCCCGGACCGGTCCGGGCCCGTTGACCGACCCGATCGCCGGATACTCCCGCTGGGCGCTGGACGCCCCGCTGCTCTGTGTGATCGGCGGGTGTCTCGGGTCGAACGGCGGCCGGGACGGCGACTGGTCGGCGCCGGCGTCGGCGAGCTTCGCGGACTGGCTGTCCGGCGCCCTCGACGACGAGGTCGGCCGGAGGCCCGGGCTCGCGGACCTCGACTACCACCTGACCACGTTGTTCCCCCCGGTGCGGGCCTGTGGTCATCTCGAGGTGCGCTACCTCGACGCCCAACCGGGGGACCTGTGGCGGGTTCCGATCGCCGCGCTCGACGCGCTGCTGCGCGACCGGCAGACCCTGGCCCGGGCGTCGGCCCTGGGGGCGCCGGCCGCCGGCCGTTGGCGGGAGGCCGCGCAGTTCGGGCTGAAGGACGGCGAATTGCGTAATGCCGCAGCCGAACTGCTGTTCCTCGCGGCGTCGCGGTCGACGGCCTTCGAGGCGGACCTGGCGGCCGCGGCGCAGCGATGTCGCCGGGGCCGCACCCCAGTCCAGGACTCCCGCGGATGAGCGCAGGCGAGGAGCTGCGGGCCCGGCTGGCGGTGGCGTTGACCCGGGCCCGGGACCGCAGTGCCGCGCTCACCGAGTGCGTCGACGAGACCGAGCTGGTCGCGCAGCACTCGCCGTTGATGAGTCCGCTGGTCTGGGACCTCGCGCACATCGGCAACCAGGAGGAGCTGTGGCTGGTCCGCGACGTCGGCGGCCGCGAGCCGGTCCGGCGTGACATCGACGAGCTGTACGACGCGTTCCGCCACCCCCGGGCCGCCAGACCCGCACTGCCGCTGCTCGATCCGGACGAGGCGCGCGGGTACGTCGCGCAGGTCCGGGACAAGGTGTGGGAGGTGCTGGACCGGGCGCCGCTGCGGGGACGGCGGCTCGAGCGGGACGGTTTCGCGTTCGCGATGATCGCCCAGCACGAGCAGCAGCACGACGAGACCATGCTCGCCACCCACCAGTTGCGCAGCGGCCCGGCGGTGTTGACGGCCCCGCCGCCGCCGTCGCCGTCGTGGCCTCCGGCGGTGGGGGCGGAGGTGGTGGTGCCCGCAGGCGAGTTCACCATGGGTACCTCCACCGACCCGTGGGCCCTGGACAACGAGCGGCCCGCGCACCGGGTCGCTCTGCCGGCCTTCGCGATCGACGCGGCGCCGGTGACCAACGGCCAGTTCCTCGAGTTCCTCGACGACGGTGGCTACCGACGCCCGGAGCTGTGGAGTGCGCGGGGCTGGGAGCATCGGCAGAGTGCCACGCTCGCGGCGCCGCAGTTCTGGGAGCGTGACGGCGCAGGCAACTGGTGGCGCCGGGTCTTCGGGGTGCTGGCGCCGTTGCCGCCTGCAAGTCCGGTGGTACACGTGAGCTACTTCGAGGCGCAGGCCTACGCGCGGTGGGCCGGCAGGCGGCTGCCCACGGAGGCGGAGTGGGAGAAGGCCGCGCGCTGGGATCCGCGGACCGGCGAGTCCCGGCGATTCCCCTGGGGCGAAGGCGAACCCGACTCCGGCCACGCGAATCTGGGCCAACGGCACCTCGAACCGGCCGCGGTGGGCGCCTACCCGGCGGGTCGGTCGCCGCTGGGGGTGGGCCAGCTGATCGGCGACGTGTGGGAATGGACCTCCTCGGACTTCCAGCCGTACCCGGGGTTCTCGGCGTTCCCCTACCGGGAGTACTCGGAGGTGTTCTTCGGCGGCGACTACAAGGTGTTGCGCGGCGGCTCGTTCGGGACAGACCCGGTGGCCTGCCGAGGCACGTTCCGCAACTGGGACCTTCCGATCCGCAGGCAGATCTTCGCGGGGTTCCGTTGTGCGCGAGACGTGGTCGGGGCGTAGGGCGCGTGTGCCGGCACCTCGGTTACCTCGGTCCGCCGCGAGCTGTCGGTGAACTGCTGACCGCCGGGACCCACAGCCTGTTCGTCCAGTCGTGGGCGCCGCGGGACATGCGGGGCGGCGGCACCATCAATGCCGACGGTTTCGGCGTCGCCTGGTGGGACGGCGCCGCCGGTGTCCGCGGGTACCGCAATGCCGCGCCGATCTGGTCGGACCCGGCGGTCGGCGGGGTACTGGCCGGGGTGCGCTCGGGTTCGGTGCTGGCGGCGGTGCGGTCCGCGACGGTCGGCATGCCGCTGGAACGGGCGGCCTGCGCGCCGTTCGAGGACGGCAGTTGGGCGTTCAGCCTGAACGGTCTCATAGGCGGTTGGCCGGAATCGATTGCGGCGCTCGCGGAGTGGCTGCCCGCAGTGGAGCTGCTGCGGATGCCCGCGCTGACCGACTCGGCACTGGTGTGGACGTTGGTGCGGCGCCGCCTGGTCGCGGGCGGACCGGCGGATGCGCTTCGATCCGTGATCTCCGACGTCCTGGCCGCGGCGCCGCGGTCGCGGTTGAACCTGCTGCTCGGCGACGGGTCCACGCTGTGGGCGTCGACCGTGGGTCACTCGCTGTGGGCGCGGGTCGACGATGCGACGGCGCTGGTGGCGTCCGAGCCGGTCGACGACGGGCCGGGCTGGATTCAGGTCCCGGACCGGCGGTTGGTGCGTGCCAGGCCGGGGCAGTTGGAGATCACCGAACTGGACATCACCGAAGCGGAGGGACGGTCATGAGCGAACCGACAGTGGAGGTTCACCTCTCGCCCGAGCAGCTGAACCAGAACCTGCGGGACGACGCTCGTGTCGGGCTGGCGGCGTCACCGAAGTGGTTGCCGCCCAAATGGTTCTACGATGCGCGTGGCAGTGAACTGTTCGAGGAGATCACGCGGCTGCCGGAATACTTTCCCACCCGCACCGAGCGGGAGCTGCTGCGGGTCAGTGCCCCGCACATCGCGCAGGCCACCGACGCGCAGATACTGGTCGAGTTGGGCTCGGGCTCGTCGGACAAGACCCGGCTGCTGCTCGACGCGCTCACCGCCCACGGCACGCTGGAGCGGTACGTGCCCCAGGACGTGTCCGAGGCGGCGTTGGTCTCGGCGGCCCGGCAACTGGCCGAGGAGTTTCCGTCGCTGGCGGTGCACGGGATCGTCAGCGACTTCACCGAGACGCTGCACAATCTGCCGGGCAGGCGTGGCGCGGACGGATCTCGCAGCGGGAGCAGGCGGATGATCGCCTTCCTCGGTGGCACGCTCGGGAACCTGGTCCCGGAGGAGCGGGAGGAATTCCTTGCCTCGATCGCCGAGGTGCTCGAGGAGGGGGAGCAGTTGCTGCTGGGGGTGGGACTGGTGACCGACCCGGACGTGCTGGTGCCGGCCTACGCCGACGCCGCGGGAGTGACCGCGCGGTTCAACCGCAACGTGCTGGCCGTGCTCAACGACCGACTGGGGGCGGACTTCGACCTGTCCAACTTCCGGCACGTGGCGGTGTGGGACCAGACGAACGAGTGGATCGAGATGCGGCTCGAGGCGCGGGACGCGGCCACGGTGCACCTGCCGGCGCTCGATATGTCGGTGGAGTTTGCGGCGGGGGAGCAGATGCGGACGGAGATCTCGGCAAAGTTCCGGCTCGAGGGCATCGGCAAGGAGTTGGCGAGCGCGGGGTTCACCAGCGACCGGGTGTGGACGGATCCGCTGGACCGGTTCGCGCTGATCCTCGCGGACCGGGTGTAGCAGGCGGCAGACGCAGAAGGGCCCGCTCGCCGATGCGAGCGGGCCCTTCCGTGTGGCAGCTGTTGTCTGCGACTTACTTGTCGGCCGACATGGTGTTCAGGTGCATGCCGAGTCCGAGGACCGCGGCGGTGCCACCGAGGATCGTGGCGCCGAACCCGATGATCTTGGCGGCGTCGGCGAACATGGCGAGGTCGGCGTCAGACGAACCCATAGTGAGCACTCCTTGGGATGGAAGGGGGTGATGCACGTCTCAGTGCGGATCCATTTGTACCCAAGCTCACCGGTGCGATCTGCGTCAGTCCCGCTGAGTGAGAATGAATATCAGGAATTGTCCCGACCTGTCGGAAATGGCCATTTTGTCCAGCGCTGAAGGGGCGTCGGGCGCACCGTTGGTGGCGGCAGCATCATCGCCTGAAGACCAGGGGTACTGGAAGGTTCGGCAGATCGGTGGCGGACGCCTCGAATGGACCGATCCCAACGGCGAGAAGCTGGTGACCGTTCCCGGGGGAGCATTCTGCGATCCGGACGCCCGCGACGACTCCGGTCCGGGTGACCGCGCTGCCGCCACCCTGACCGGCCGTGCCCGCGCCGAGGCCGGCCGTGCCCGCGCCGAGGCCGACCTTGCTGCGCGCGGCATCGGCCCGAACGTCCTCGCCGACGGGGCCACCGTTCGACGATTGTTCGAGGACGCGAGCTCGCCGATCACCAACGGCCTCGAGTTCCTTCTCGACCTCAGTGCCCCGCGCTGGCGGAACCCGGAGTTCGACCGGGTGATCCGCGAGTTCCGGGACGCCGGTGGCGACTACGTCAATGCCGGCACGGTCGGACGAACGGTCACCGTGGACCGCTCCTGTCCGCCGAGCCCACGGCGCCCGCGGCCGGACGGATCGCCGCCGCCGTTCTGACCGCGTCGAGCCGTGTGTCCCGACAGTCGGACGCCGAGGCTGATCTACTCGGTCGTGCCTCGAACCGGAGTGGCGGGCGCGCTGGTGGTCGTGGTCGTCGCCGCGGGACTGGTAGTTGGAGTCGCTGCGGGCGATTCCGCGGTCGTCGAACTCTCCGGTGTGTCGACCGGCGTCACGGGGAGGGTCGTGGTCGGAGCTGACGTCGTCGCCGCGTCCGTGCTGGGCTCGGGCGCAGTTGTCTCAGTTGCCGACTCGGTATCCGCCAGCGGCTCGGTCGTCGTCGCCGGTGTCGTGGCCGCCGGGGTCGCGGGCGCGCCGGACGGCGTGGGCGTGCCCGACGGCGTGGGCGTGGCCGACGGCTTTCCGGTACCGGCCGACGAGAGGACGGAGTCCGGCTTCGTCGTCGGATCGATCGACTGCCCGGCCTGTGCCTGCTTTGCGAGTTCGGTCAGCCAGGCGGCTGCGTACTCGGCGGAGGTCAGGGGCTTGCCGTTGGCGGGGTTCGCGTCCCGCCAGTAGTCGAAGTGATGGCCCTTGCCGTTCGGGGCGAGCGTCAAGTTGTACGGATCGCTCATGACCACCGGGATGGTGTTCTGGTTCGTCACGATCAGCCCGACGATCTCCTTGAACACCTTCTTCGGCAGATAGGCCAGCGGGGACATCGTGTCCGCCGAGATCGACTCGGCCTTCGCGGGTGCCTGCACCTTCGTGCCCGGCTTGTGCGACGGATCCGACACCGTCAGCAGTACGTCGAGGAACGTCTGGTCACCCTGCATCCAGTTGGGCTGGGACTGAATCATTGCGAACGCGTCGGTTGCGATGCGGCCGAGGGTGACCGCGACGTCCTGGCCCGTCGCCGGGGTGAGCCCGTTCTTCTCGAGTCCGTCGATGTTCAACTGCCGACCCAGGTTGACCACCAGTTGCAGCAGCGAGATGTTCTGCGGTGCAGCGCAGGTGAGGTCGCCGTCGGAGCAGAACGCGGCGACCTTCCCGGCCAGCGTGCCGAAGTCGTCGCCGCCGGTGTTCGTGACGGCGCCCCGTCCTGGCGTCGCGGTCGTGCCGTTCTGGTACTTGGTGTCGAACCCGTCCGGGTTGGTGAACGGGTTCTTTGCGCCGGGGAACGGGCCCTGACCGGCCGCGCGGCCGGCGTCGGCGAGGATGACGACACCGACGACGTTCGAGGGATCGACGATCGAGTAGCCGCCGTCGGCATC
The DNA here is from genome assembly GCF_042654025.1 of Rhodococcus kronopolitis. Classification (NCBI taxonomy): domain Bacteria; kingdom Bacillati; phylum Actinomycetota; class Actinomycetes; order Mycobacteriales; family Nocardiaceae; genus Rhodococcus; species Rhodococcus kronopolitis. Next base: position 105,870 of record NZ_JBHSFO010000012.1, read on the forward strand.
GGCCTGCTGGTGCCCGACATTCATGGCGACACGGCGGGCGACGTCGGCGCCCTCGCTGTACCCGGTGATCGCGAACTTGGTGTTCGGGCACGCCGTCTGGATCTGCCGCATCACCGACTCGGTGTTGGCCACCCCCACGTTGACGGCGTCGTCGTAGCTGTCCATGTTCGCGGGATACGCGATGTAGACGGCGGCGTAGGACCCCTTGTCCACCGAGCCGGACGGTGCATTGACGACCGGGTCCACCCAGTCGCTGCGATAGTCACTCGACAGCGCGGCCGGCAGGTCCTTGCCGTCGGCGCCGACCAGCATCTTCGTCGTGCCCGCCCGGGGCGTGTCGTTTCGGCCGGCGACCGAGACGGTCACCATGTCGTGGCACTCGGTCACCGACGCCGTGAGTTCGGTGTCCGCGGTGTGCGGTCCCGGGGACAGCGCCCACGGCAGCGTGGCGATCGCCGCCACGCCCAGGATCGCGGGCGCGAGCATGCCCGACGCAATCGGATGACGTGCGAAGAACCTACGAGATGCCATGCCCACTCCCCATTCGGACTCCCGGAACACACCGGGTTCTTCCCCCGGCCGGTGCGTCACTTCGTTGTCTGCATTGTCCTGTACATCGTCAGGAGACGCCGGATTGCTACATCCGTGTCTTCTATGTCCCGTTCGGAGCGTCCCGGCCGGTTCGCGGGCGACCGTGGAGTTACTCGACGGTCGAATTGTTCGACCGTCGAGGGACTGGCTACAGCTGCCCCCACGAGGTGGCTTCGGGATGGTCTCGCCGGGCCAGCACGTTGAACACCGCCACGATCTCGTCGTCGTCCTCGGCCGCGAAGAAGTTGTTGTCGACCATCGTCCCGATCGCCATCATGTACTTCTCGGGCAGCGCGATCCCGTCCCGCAGCGCGACCCACAGCCCGGACTGCACGGCCTCGTACGGCTCGCCGACCGCCGCGGCCATCGCGACGAGGCGCACCGCCTCCCGGTCGCCGTCGGCGAGCAGGTCCGGCAGGGCCTGCGCCACCGAGGTCACCAGGTCCGCAGGGTAGTCGGCCGGGTACGGGTTCAGCGCGACGCCATCGCCGCACACCGGGAATGCCGTCAGCATCCGGGATCCACCCTCCATCGGCCGCCGCCAGACGCAACAGACCAGCACCCCGTCGAACGTCCGCTCGTCAAATACGGTGTGCCCGATCTGTGTTCGCCGGTCCGGCGAATCCATCGTCGCGTCGATCCGGGCCAGCGTCGTGTCAGTCGACCACTCGGCCGGGAACTCGGACTTGCCGGGCAGCCCGAGACCGGTGTCGTGCCCGCCGCTCGCCGCGCGAAAGGAGAGCATCCGGTCGAACCTGGTGCCCGGCAGCGCCGCACCCGTCGATCCGGTGACGGCGTCGGGTGCGGGCGGGGCGACGCGGGCGGGTGCTCGCCTGGTGTCCGGTCCGCGGCCGGTGCGCGACGGCGTCTCGGTCCACAGTTCGACACCCTGGCTCACCAGCCAACCGAGCGGGCCCTTCGCCAGGATGTCGTCGACGAACAGGCTGACGACGGCACCCGGATGCGCCTGCGCGGGTGCGCCCAGGCGGCGGCACATCGAGTCGATCTCCGTGTGGGGGACCGTGATCCGGTACTCGGTCGCGGGGTCGCCGGCTGGGCTCGGTACGCCGAGCTCGAAGCCGTCCTCGCTCATGCCGATGAACAGCTCGGAGGCGCCGGCCGACGTGACGCGGGACCAGGTCCCGGGCCGCCGGAGGCCGTTCAGCGGGGCGTCGAACCCGAGCGGGTCGCGCCGCACCGGGCGCGAGGGCGGGCCGGCGGTCCGTCCGGCATGCCACAGGATCAGATCGAGGAACAGGTCGGCGAGGAGCCTGCGGTCGGGTCCGTCGAACCCGTCGGCCCCGGGCGCGACGAGCCAGCTGGGGCCGGCCTGGGGCACGCCGACCAGGGCATCGTGCGCGTCACACCAGCTCTCGACGGTGCCGTCCAGGCCGTCGATCGTGGCCTGGATTCGCCTGACCGCCGCGTCGGTGCGGAAGTTGTTGTGGCCCAGCGGTGAAACTCGAACGGTGGCACCCTGTTCGAGCCGCCAGCCGGTGTACGGTCCGACGGTCCGCGCCGAGACCGGCCCCGGTGGGCCGTCGGCGGCGCAGCACTCCCACAGTTCGTGTGCACTGGCAGGCCGGTTGGCGTACCGGCCACGTCGCCAGTCCAGGTTGTCGAGCATCGCGTCGAGGACGTCGCGAACCGGCAGCTCGCGGTGTCGCGGCTCGTCGCTGCTCGTGGCGGCGATGCCGGAGATGTGATGGATTCTCGAGGGGTCGGCGGTGGCCACCAACGCGTTGTCCTCGCACGTCGCGATCAGGGCCTGATCCGCGGCGGGGGCCGCCAGGTGGAGCCAGAGGGCGCAGGCATCCGAGAGTTCGAACGCCGCAGCGGCGTCGGAGATCGCAATCGACTCCGCGCAGGCCGCCGACTCGGGTCGCGCCCAGCCGCCGACCTCCGGCAGGGCGGGGTTGAACGAGTAGACCGCCCTCCGTCGGCGCCCGACCCGGTACTCCAGTGTGGCGATCCGCACCCCAACGTCGTCCATGACCAGTGTTTCGGTACCGCCGCCGCGGTGTTACAGGTGGGGTTCGCCAATTCCGGTCCGCACGGGCTGCGGGTGCGCGCGCTAGAGGGTCAGCTGCATGATCGTCAGGTCCAGCCAGCGGCCGAACTTCACGCCGACCTCCGGCAGCTGGCCGACCACCCGGAACCCGAAGCGCTCGTGCAGCGCCACTGACGTGACGTTCGTGGCCTCGATGTTCGCCACCATCGCGTGCACCTCGCCGTCGCGTGCGCGGGCGATCAGCTCGGTCATCAACGAGGTCGCGATGCCCTTGCGGTGATGGTCGGCGTGCACGTACACCGAGTTCTCCACGGTGTGCCGGTAGCCGCTCTTGGTTCGCCACGTCCCGTACGAGGCGTACCCGGCCACCGTGTCACCCTCGACCGCCACCAGCACCGGGAAGCCGGCCTCCTGGCGACCCTCGAGCCAGGCCCGACGGTCCGGGATGTCGACCGTCTCCTCGTCCCACACCGCGGTCGAGTTGAGTACCGCCTCGTTGTGGATCGTCAGGATGCCCGGGAGGTCGTCGGGGCCGGCGTCGCGGATCAGCATGCGGTGGACGCTAATTCATCCGGCTCAGTTGCTCATGCCGCGGCGGGTCTTCTCCAGCGCCGCCAGCATGCGCAGGATGGACGCCTGCTGCTTGGTGAGGTCCGCGAGCCGGGCGCGGGCGGCGAGGCCCTGGCCGGTCTCGGCGACCGCGATCTGCTCGCCGACGGTGGTGAGCTGCTCGAGCAGGCCGGTGACCCGGGCCTCGAGCGTGGCCAGGTCCACCGTGGTCGTCGCGACCGAGGCGGTGGTCTTCGCGGTACCGGCAGCGGAACCCGAGGCGGTGGTGGCGGCGGGGGCGGTACGCGGGGCGGTCCGGCGGACCGGGGCGGCCGTCTCGGCGACCACGGCCGCGGCGCGGGGGCGCAGGGCCTTGCGGACCAGTGCCGGGTCCGGCGGGTTCTGCAGGCGCGTCCCGTTCAGCGCGGCGCGGGCGTCGCGAGCGTTGACGCGGACCTCGCGCTCCTCGTCGTCGTCGGACTGCAGCGTGCCGCCGAGCGGGCGCAGGCCGTACATCCCGAGGAAGCGTCGCGCACCTTCGATGATCTCTTCGTTCTCGCGGCAGGTGCCGCACCGGGGCTCGTTCCGATAGGTCTCCACCGAATCGTCGTCACCGCACCACACGCAGGAGCCGGGAACCCAACGTCGGGCCGCCTGCATCGTCGTGGTTCCGGCCGGGACATCGAGAGTCTGCGCGTCAATCACGACGCATGACACTAGGGCAGTCCTCCGCGCCGCACGACACCGGATCGTTACGAACCTGGCGTTCTCCGTTCAGGCGTGACGAATCTCATGGTCAGCCGGTCCGTGTCGCGTCCACATAGCGCACAATTGGTTGTCGCGCAAGAAGATTCCGATTGGTCTCGTGCCGTCAGGACGGATCGCCGAGCACGTCGGCGGCCCACTCGACGAGCGGTTCCAGCGCCGTCCACGCGGCCGCGACCTCGGTGGCGGTCCGGGCAGTGGACAGCCACCGCGGGGAGCCGTAGGAGCGGCCTGCGGTCAGCGAACGGTGCCGCAGCAGTTCGATCCGGGGATGGTCGTCGGCGAACCCCCGTGGCTTCGTCTTGAGGCGGTCACCGCCGATCTCGAATCCGGCGGCGCGCAGGTCGCCGGTGATCGTCTCGAGCTGCCCACCACGAAGCGCCCCGTCGACCGCGGTGCGGTACCGGGCGACCCGGTCGGGGGTGTGTTGGTAGAAGCCGCCCGCGACGAAGAGACCGGACGCGTCGACCTGGACGTAGTAGCCGAGGCCGGACGCGGCGTCGACGAATCCGCCCTGGTGGGTCTTGTAGGGGGTCTTGTCCTTCGAGAATCGCACGTCACGGTACGGCCGGAAGACCTTGCCTGCCCCGAACCGTGGTTCGAGCTCGGCGAGCAGCGCGGTCATCGGCTCGCGGACGCACTCGTCGTAGACACTCTTGTGCGCGGTCCACCAGCTCTTGCTGTTGTCCGCCTCGAGGTCCTCGTAGAAGTCGAGTGCCGCGACGGGAAACCCTGTGAACACCACAGGGACAGGCTATCGCTCGTGCGCGGTTGACGGGTCCACAGACCCGTCAACCGCGCACGAGCGCGAAGCGCCTAGGCGCTGCCGTTGAAGAGCGAGGTCACCGAGCCGTTCTCGAAGACCTCCTTGATGGTGCGCGCGAGCAGCGGCGCGATGGAGAGCACCGTCAGCGTGGGGAACTGCTTCTCCTCGGGGATCGGCAGCGTGTTGGTCGCGATGACCTCCTTGGCGCCGCAGGCCGCGAGCCGCTCGGCGGCCGGGTGCGAGAAGATCCCGTGGGTGGTGGCGATGATGACGTCGCCCGCGCCTGCGTCCTTGAGCACCTTCACGGCGCCGGCGATGGTTCCGCCGGTGTCGATCATGTCGTCGATCAGCACGCAGGTGCGTCCGCTGACGTCACCGACGACCCGGTTCGACTTGACCTGGTTCGGCACCAGCGGGTCGCGGGTCTTGTGCACGAAGGCCAGCGGTGCGCCGTCGAGGGCGTCGGCCCACTTCTCGGCGACCTTGACTCGGCCCGCGTCCGGGGAGACCACGCAGATGTTCTCGGTGCCGTAGTTCTCCCGCACGTACTCGGCGAGCTGGCCCTGCGCGTGCATGTGGTCGACCGGGCCGTCGAAGAAGCCCTGGATCTGATCGGTGTGCAGGTCGACGGTGATGATCCGGTCCGCGCCCGCGGTCTTGAGCAGGTCCGCGATCAGGCGGGCCGAGATGGGCTCGCGGCCGCGGTGCTTCTTGTCCTGCCGCGCGTACGGGTAGAACGGCAGCACCGCGGTGATGCGCTTCGCGGATCCACGCTTGAGGGCGTCGATCATGATGAGCTGCTCCATCACCCACTGGTTCAGCGGCGCGGGGTGGCTCTGCAGGACGAAGGCGTCGCTGCCGCGCACGGACTCCTCGAAGCGGACGAAGATCTCGCCGTTCGCAAAGTCCGTGGCCGTCTGCGGCGTGATCTGGATGTCAAGTTCCTTGGCCACCTGCTCGGCCAGTTCGGGGTGGGCGCGACCGGAGAAGAGCATGAGGTTCTTCTGGTTGTCGATCCAATTCGCGGTCACTGCTCTTCGCCGTCCTTGTTCGTGTTCTCGATGTGGTGCTGCTGTGCCCGCGAGGCCGCGTCGGCCGCCGCAGTGCCGGGTCGGTTCCGCTCGACCCAGCCGTCAATATTGCGCTGCTTGCCTCCGGAGACGGCGAGCGCCCCCGGCGGAACGTCGAACCGCAGCACCGTTCCGGCTCCGGTGTAAGCACCGTCACCCACCTGCACCGGAGCGACGAACATGGTGTCCGACCCGGTTCGCACGTGCGACCCCACCACGGTACGGCTCTTGTTGACGCCGTCGTAGTTGACGAACACGCTCGACGCCCCGATGTTGCTGTGCTCGCCGATCGTCGCGTCGCCCACGTAGGTCAGGTGCGGCACCTTCGAGTGCGCCCCCACCTCGGAGTTCTTCACCTCGACGAACGCGCCCAGCTTGCCGGACTCGCCGAGCACGGTGCCGGGACGCAGGTAGGTGTACGGGCCCACCGTCGCGCCCGCGCCGATCGTCGAGTGCTCCGCGTGGGTGCGCACGACGGTCGCGCCCGCGCCGACGGTGACGTCGGTCAGCGTGCTGTCCGGACCGACGACGGCGTCCTCGCCGATCGCGGTGCGCCCGCGCAACTGCACGCCGGGTTCGATGGTCACGTCGCGGCCGATGGTCACGTCGACGTCGACCCAGGTGGTCGCGGGGTCGATCACGGTGACGCCGGCCCGCATGTGGCGTTCGAGGGTGCGACGGTTCATCTCGCGGCCCAGCGCGGCCAGCTGCACGCGGTCGTTCGCGCCTGCGACCTTGGCCTCGTCCGCGAGCTGTGCCGCGTGCACGTCCCGGCCGGCCAGTCGGGCGATCTTCAGCACGTCGGTCAGGTACAGCTCGCCCTGCGCGTTCGCGGTCCGGAGCTTGCCCAGCGCGTCACGGAGCACCGCCGCGTCGAACGCGTAGACGCCGGAGTTCACCTCGGCGATGGTGACCTGCTCCGGCGTCGCGTCCACCTGCTCGACGATCTCGAGGACCTCGCCGTCGGTGGTGCGGACGATCCGTCCGTAGCCCTTCGGGTCGGCGGGCACGAAGGTGAGCACGGTCACCGCGGCGGGTGTCGTCGCGGACAGGTGCTCGTCGAGCAGCCCGTGCAGGGTGTGGCCGTCGAGCAGCGGCACGTCCGCGGAGGTGACCACCACGGTGCCGTCGAAGTCCGCGGGCAGTGCGCCCAGGCCGCAGGCGACGGCGTGGCCGGTGCCGTTCTGCTCGTCCTGCACGGCGGTGGCGATCTCGCGGTCCAGCTCGGCGGCGACACCGGCGACGGCGGCGCCGACGGCCTCACGCTCGTGACCGATCACGGTGACCAGGTGCGCAGGCTTCAATTCCGCGGCCGCATACAACGAATGGGCCAGCATGGTGCGACCGCCCAGGGCATGGAGCACCTTGGGGGTTTTGGACCGCATTCGTGTCCCCGCACCCGCTGCGAGGACAACCACGGCGGTCTCGACTGGCATGTAACTCCCTCAAGAAGTCGACTTGTCTTGCGCTCCGCCGCCAGGACTCGAACCTGAACTATCTGAACCAAAATCAGAGGTGCTGCCATTACACTACGGCGGATCATTTCGGCAGCGGAGTGCCGTCGAACCGAAGGTCGAGCACCCGCCGCGCGCCCACGATCTTCGCATGCGACCCGCGATCGGGTCGAACCGGCCGGGAAGTGTCGCGCCGGGCGTGTCGCCCCCGGCCGATAGGCTCGTCGACATGTCCCGACCACCGCAGGCAACTCCAGACGGACCATCGCCGGCTCTGCCCGGCAAGTCGCCCCGGACCCGGATGACCGGAACCCAGCGTCGCCAGCAGTTGATCGAGATCGGCCGTAGCGTTTTCGCCGAGCGGGGGTACGAGGCCGCGTCCATCGAGGAGATCTCCGCCCGCGCCCACGTGTCCAAGCCCGTCGTCTACGAACACTTCGGCGGCAAGGAGGGGCTCTACGCCGTGGTGGTGGACCGGGAGATGTCCACGCTGCTGGAGATGATCACCTCCTCGCTCACCCAGAACCGGTCCCGGATCCGGGTCGAGCGGGTCGCGCTGGCGCTGCTCACCTATGTCGAGGAACGGACCGACGGCTTCCGGATCCTGGTCCGGGACTCGCCGGTCTCGGCGAAGGAGGGAACCTACTCGAGCCTGCTCAACGAGGCGGTCAGCCAGGTCGGGCACATCCTGGCCGGAGACTTCGCCCGCCGCGGGTTCGACGCCGAGCTGGCGCCGCTGTACGCGCAGGCGCTGGTGGGGATGGTCGCGACCACCGCGACCTGGTGGCTCGACGAACGCAGCCCATCCAAGGAGGTGGTGGCCGCGCACCTGGTGAACCTGTGCTGGAACGGCCTGACCAATCTGGAGGAGAACCCTCAGCTGCGGGAGTGACGAGGGGGCCTGCGCCTAGAATCGCCTCAGTCGTCCGGCTAGATCCTCGTTCGGAAAATCGAAGACTCGTTCGGAAGACCCCAAGACCTCGTTCGGAAAACTCAAGACTCGTTTGGCAGACCCAGGAGCATCGACGTTGCCTTCCCGTACTCCGCACGATCCGAGTCAGGCCGCCACGGAATCCGCCGTCCACCCGTTGGCGGGGGTGTTCGCCACGGCGGTCGCCGACCCCGCATTCGACGGGCTGCGTGACGCCGTCGGCAGCGCCACCCTCGACATCGTCGCGCCGGTGCCGGCCCGCCCGTTCGTGGCGGCCGCGATCGCCGATCACGCCCAGCTGCTGGTGGTCACCGCTACCGGCCGGGAGGCGGACGACCTCACCGTCGAGCTGAGCGAGGTGCTCGGCGACGCGGTCGCGCAGTTTCCGTCCTGGGAGACGTTGCCGCACGAACGGCTCTCCCCGGGGGCCGACACGGTCGGGCGCCGGATGCAGGTGCTGCGCCGACTGGCGCACCCGGAGGACGCCGCCTACGGCCCGCCGCTGCGCGTGGTCGTCACCACCGTGCGGTCGCTGGTGCAGCCGATGGCGCCGGGTCTCGGCGAGATCGAACCGGTGACCCTGAGGGTCGGCACCGAGACGCCGTTCGACGGGCTGATCCAGACGCTGGTGGAGATGGCGTACACGCGGGTCGACATGGTCGGCAAGCGCGGCGAGTTCGCGGTTCGGGGCGGCATCCTCGACGTCTTCGCGCCCACCGCGGATCATCCTGTCCGCGTTGAATTCTGGGGTGACGAGGTGACCGAGCTGCGGTCCTTCTCGGTGGCCGACCAGCGTTCGCTGCCGGAGCTCGACGTGGACGTGCTGATCGCCCCGCCGTGCCGTGAACTGATGCTCACCGAGCAGGTCCGGGACCGGGCCGCGGCGCTCTCGCGCGACAACCAGGCCGACGCCGCGCTGGTGGAGATGCTCGACAAGTTGTCGGCGGGCATCCCGGTGGAGGGCATGGAGGCGCTGCTGCCGGTGCTCCAGGGGGGCGAGTTGGTGCTGCTGACCGACGTGCTGCCCGAGGGCAGCCACGTGCTGCTGTGCGATCCGGAGAAGATCCGCACCCGGGCCACCGACCTGGTCCGGACCGGTCAGGAGTTCCTGGAGGCGTCCTGGACCGCGGCGTCGATCGGCGGTGCGGCGCCACTGGACACCTCCACCATCGACACCTCGGGCGTGGACACCTCCGGCGGCATCGGCATCGACCTGGCGGCGTCGGCATACCGATCGCTGCGACACGTGCGCGAGAGCGTCGAGGCACACGGCCGGCCGTGGTGGACGGTGAGCCCGCTGGCCTCCGGCAGTGCCGAGGAGCTGGTGCTCGACGTCAAGCCGGCGCCCGAGGTCCGCGGCTCCGACGACCTGCTGGCCGAGCTGTTCGTCTCGCTGCGTGCGCACGTGACCACCGGCGGGCGGGCCGCGATCGTGGTGGCCGGATCCGGTACCGCACAGCGGGTCCGCGAGCGGCTGGCCGAGGCCGAGGTGCCCGCGGCCGCCGTCGACCCCGGGTCTGCGCCGGCGCGCGGCCAGGTCAGCGTGCTGTGCGGCAGCCTGCACGACGGACTGGTGCTCGCCGGCTCCGGCGACGTCCCCGGGCTGGTGCTGATCTCCGAGTCGGACCTGACCGGCAACCGGGTCGCCGCGGTCGGCGACGGCAGGCGACTGCCGGCCAAGCGCCGCAACCAGGTGGACCCGCTCGCGCTGTCCGCAGGCGACATGGTGGTGCACGACCAGCACGGCATCGGCCGGTTCGTGGAGATGGTCGAGCGCACCATCGGCGGGGCCCGGCGCGAGTACCTGGTCATCGAGTACGCGGCCAGCAAGCGTGGACACCCCGGCGACCGGCTGTTCGTGCCGATGGAGTCGCTCGACCAGCTCTCTCGCTACGTCGGCGGCGAGCTGCCCGCGCTGTCGAAGCTCGGCGGTTCCGACTGGACCAACACGAAACACAAGGCGCGCAAGGCGGTTCGGGAGATCGCCGGCGAGCTGGTGCAGCTGTACGCGGCCCGCCAGGCGGCGCCCGGTCACGCCTTCGGCCCGGACACCCCGTGGCAGCGGGAGATGGAGGACGCCTTCGCGTTCACCGAGACCCAGGACCAGCTGACGGTGATCAGCGAGGTCAAGGCGGACATGGAGAAGCCGGTTCCGATGGACCGGGTGGTGATCGGCGACGTCGGCTACGGCAAGACCGAGATCGCGGTGCGCGCGGCATTCAAGGCGGTGCAGGACGGCAAGCAGGTGGCCATCCTGGTGCCGACGACGCTGCTGGCCCAGCAGCACCTGCAGACCTTCACCGAGCGGATGGCGGCGTTCCCGGTGAAGGTCCGGGGGCTCTCGCGCTTCACCGATCCGGGGGACTCCAAGGAGATCATCGCGGCCCTCGCCGACGGGGACGTCGACGTGGTTGTCGGCACCCACCGGCTGCTGCAGACCGGCGTCCGGTGGAAGGATCTCGGACTGGTCATCGTCGACGAGGAGCAGCGCTTCGGCGTCGAGCACAAGGAGCACATCAAGGCCCTGCGTACCCACGTGGACGTGCTGACGATGTCCGCCACCCCGATCCCGCGAACCCTCGAGATGAGCATGGCCGGCATCCGCGAGATGTCCACCATCCTCACCCCGCCGGAGGAGCGGCACCCGGTGCTCACCTACGTCGGCGCGTACGCGGACAAGCAGGTCGCCGCGGCCATCCGCCGCGAGTTGCTGCGCGACGGCCAGGTCTTCTACGTGCACAACCGGGTCAGCTCGATCGACAAGGCCGCCAAGCGACTTCGCGAACTCGTGCCCGAGGCGCGGGTGGTGGTCGCGCACGGTCAGATGAACGAGGACACCCTCGAGAAGACCGTGCAGGGCTTCTGGGAGCGCGAGTTCGACGTGCTGGTGTGCACCACCATCATCGAGACCGGCCTGGACATCTCCAACGCCAACACCCTGATCGTCGAGCGCGCCGACTCGCTTGGCCTCTCGCAGCTGCACCAGCTGCGCGGGCGGGTCGGCCGCAGTCGCGAGCGCGGGTACGCCTACTTCCTGTACCCGCCGGAGAAGCCGCTGACCGAGACCGCCTACGACCGGCTCGCGACCATCTCGCAGAACTCCGACCTCGGCGCAGGCATGGCCGTCGCGATGAAGGACCTCGAGATTCGCGGTGCCGGAAACGTGTTGGGCGCCGAGCAGTCCGGCCACGTCGCCGGGGTCGGGTTCGACCTCTACGTGCGACTGGTCGGCGAGGCGGTGGAGGCCTACCGCGCCATCGCCGACGGTCGCCCGGTGACCACCGACGAGGCCGTCAAGGAGGTGCGCATCGACCTGCCGGTGGACGCGCACATCCCGCCGGACTACGTCACCAGCGATCGGCTGCGGCTCGAGGCGTACCGCAAGCTGGCCGCGGCGGCCGACCCGGACGAGATCGCCGCGGTGATCGAGGAACTGGTGGACCGCTACGGCGCGCTCCCGGAGGAGGTGCGCCGGCTGGTCTCCGTCGCCCGGTTGCGGCTGCTGTGCCGCGAGTACGGCATCGAGGAGGTCTCGGTCGCAGGCACCCAGCTCAAGATCGCGCCGATGCAGCTGCCCGACTCGAAGCAGCTGCGGCTCAAGCGGATCTATCCGTCCGCGCAGTACCGGGCGACCACCGGAATGGTGCAGATGCCGTTGCCGCGCACCGGTTCCGGCGGCATCGGCGCGGACCGGGTACGGGACGTGGAGCTGCTGCAGTACATCGCCGACTTCCTGCTCGCGATGGACGGCCGGGCGGCCGGGGCCGTGGACGTGAGCGCGTGACGCGATGACGGTGGTCCTGCTCGACCCGCTGCGCCCCACGGTGGTGCCGATGGCGGCGGTACCGCTGCTGCGCGGGCCGGTGGAGTTCGCCGAGGACGTGCCCGCGGCGGTGCGCACGGCGCTGCGGGTTCCGCACCAGCCCGGTGCCCTGGTGCTGGTGGCGATGGATCGCGACAGTGCGGCGGTCCGGCACCGGGTCGGGGCAGGCGAGGGGCTGGTGGAGGTCGAGCGGGCGGCGGGGGAGCACCTGGTCCGGGCCGTCGACGTGATGGACCGGCTGTGGGGCTTCGGTGGCTGGGAGGTCACCCAGACCCACGACTCGCTGCGGCGTTACCTGCTCGAGGAGACCTACGAGCTGCTCGACGCGATCGACGAGGGTGACCCGCAGGGCCTGCGCGAGGAGCTCGGCGACCTGCTGCTGCAGGTGCTCTTCCACTCCCGGATCGCGGCCGAGTCCGCGACCGACCCGTTCACCGTCGACGACGTCGCCGACGCCTTGGTCGCCAAGCTCGCCAATCGCAGCCCGCACCTGAGCAACGGTCACACCGGACCGGTCGACGTGGCCGCCCAGGAGGCCGCCTGGGAGGTGGCCAAGGCGGCGGAGAAGGCGCGGGCGTCGTGCATCGACGGCATCGCGATGGCTCAGCCTGCGCTCGCGTTGGCGGAGAAGGTGATCGAGCGGGCCGGCCGGGCGGGTCTGCCCGACGAGTTGGTCCCGGCCCGGTTGCGCTCGGTCCGGCTCGACGGCCCGGGCAGTGCCGAGGACCAGTTGCGCAAGGCGACACTGGCTTTCGTGCGCCAGATCCGGGCGGCCGAGCAGGCCGCGCACGCCGCAGGGGTGCCGCACGGCGGGCTCGACGCCGCCGCCTGGCTGGCGCACTGGGGCGCAGGCGACTGACCGGGGTTCGCCCCGGTCAGTTCAGGGAGTCGGTCAGTTCAGCGAGTCGGCGAGCCAGTCGACGGTCTGCATGCCGAACAGGTCGGTGCCCCAGCCGTAGATGTCGGTGAGGAACCGGTCCATGCTGCAGTTGCTGCCTGCGTAGGTGACGTCGGTGCCGCCCGCCCGGTAGCGGTCGGCGAGGTCGCGCGCGTCCTGCGCGGGCACCAGCGACATCGGGGAGTCGTCCGCCTGGCAGGAGGTGATGAGCACCTTGGACTTCGGGGCGGTGCCGACGCCGAGCTGGTTGTCGTCGTAGACGGGCTGAAAGTCCGGGATGTCCGCCGGGTCGGCGCCGCCGACGAACAGGGTGTTCAGCGGCACGAAGGGCAGCGCGAAGTAGGCAGGCGTCTGGCACTGGGTGCGGAAGTTGTCGGCGATCGCCTTCCCCACCGGGGTGAGCTTCTCGTCGATCCGCATCTGCGGGTAGCGGGGTTCGAGACCGAGCAGCGCCGCGAAGGCGAAGCCGGATCCGACCGAGCCGCTCGCGGTCCGCACGAAGTTGCGCTGGTTGACGACCATGCCCTCGAGCACGGCCGAGCGCACGTTCAGCTCCGGTGCGTAGGTCGGCTGGTACTCGGCGGCGAAGGCCGCGCCGACGCCCCCGCCCGCAACGCCGAACAGGCCGATCGGAGCGTCGGCCGACAGCCCCGCCTCGGGCAGCGCCAGTGCGGCCCGCAGGCCGTCCAGGTTGGCCATCCCGCCGAAGCGGCCGGCGAAGACCCCGTGCGGGTTCGGGTCGCCGTCGTTGCCCACGTCGGTGATCATCACGGCCAGGCCGCGGTTGAACATCAGCCCCAGCGGCCCCAGCGCGGACCAGGACGCGCCGTCGATCGGGTCGCCGCCGGTCCACTGGGTGCTCGGGTGGCAGTAGGCGCCGATGCTGTCGTTGGCCTCCTGGTAGCCGACCACCGCGCGGGTCGCGTCGTCCCGGCCGTCGACGGGGACCATCAGGATGCCGGTGCTGATCGCGGGGCTGCCGTCGAGGTCGGTGGTGACGTACATCAGCTTCCACGCCGCGAGGTGGGCCGGCCGGAATCCGGTGAACTGCACCTGCACCGGCTTCGACTTGAGCAGGGTGCCGGGCGCCTCGGTGCCGGTCAGGACCGGCTCGGCGTAGAACGGGTCGTGGTTCGCCAGGCCCGCGTCGAACTCCTCACGGGTGGCCATGCGGCCGTCGGTCAGGGTGGAGAGCGTGTACCCCTGGAAGACCTCGCCGGGGCCGGGGGTGGCCACCGGACCCTGGGTCCTTTCCGGCGGCCCGGCCGCGGCCGGGCCCAGTGCTGTGAGCATGGCGGCCAAGGTCAGAGCCGCCGTCTGAATTGTGCGTCGTGCCAGGTGCTTTCGCATCTAGGACACCTCCACCTTGGTGTTGGCCAATGCTGACTCGAGGATCTGCGGGATGCTCAGCAACGGGCGCTTGGACTCGAACTGGGTCTCGTACGGCACCCGCAGTTGCGCCTCGAGGGTGGGCCAGTTGCCGTCGACCTGGGCCCGGTACCGCGGCAGCAGTTCGGCGGCGATGTAGTCCCAGCGCTGCTCGTACACCGACCAGTTCCACGACGGCAGCGGGCTGGTGACGGTGACGGTGCGTCCGTCCGGCAGGCCCGCGCGCACCCGGACCGGGCGGTACGAGCGGGGCGGCGTCACCCCGGCGACCGACGGTGACCCGGCGACCGTGGACAGGTAGGTGACGGCCTCGCCGACGTCGCCCTTGTAGGCGCGCACCGTGTCCCACTGGTCCTTGATGATCACGCCCTGCTCGCGTTGCAGCAGTGCGGCATTGCCGCGCGCGACGCGGTCCGGGTCCTTCGAGGCGATGTCGCGCCAGGCGGTCATCAGGTCGGCGCCGAACAGCCCGGCCCGCTCCATCTCCTCCAGCGCGGGCAGGCCCTGCGTGACGTAGGCGCGGTGCATCGGCATCAGGTCCGAGAAGATGTGCTTCTGCATCACCAGGATCATGCCGAGGATGTAGTGCAGGTCCTCGGTGGTGATCCGGTCGCCTGCCGAGGCCAGCGCGCGCAGCCCGGCAGGCAACAGCTCGAGTGCCTGAGGGCCGGCGGCGTCGGTGACGGCGCCGACGACCGCGCGGGAGGTCGCCGCGAGGCCGGGCAGGTCGTAGACGTCGGTGAGCAGGTCGAAATCGGCCAGGCCGCCGCCGAAGTCGGCGCCGACCTGGCCGCCCATCCCGGCCCACTGCAGCTCGCGGTGGCCGAGCTGCAGGTCTTCGTAGTAGCGGTAGGAGCGGATCAGGTTCTCGCGGTTGGCCTTCACCCCGGCCCGCGGATCCCAGGAACCGAGGTCGATGCCTGCCGCCTGCGTCGCCTCGGTCAGCCAGAACTGGAAGAGCAGGGCCCGGTACGAGGCGGGTGCCAGCCCGCGCGACCGGGCCGTCTCGAGGAGGCCGCGCAGCACGTCCGGGTCGGTGGGCAGCGCGCCGTTGACCCCGCCGGGCGACGCCTCGGCGTCGCGGTTGACCAGCGGCAGGTTCAGGTAGGCGTCGACGCCACCCGCCTGTACCGCCGGTGCGACCAGCACGGTGGCGGCGGTCAGGACGGCCGCGACCCCCGCGACCAGTGTCGAAATCCTCGTTCTCGGTGTGGTTCCCATGCCGTCCCGATCCCCCCGGTGCGAGCGTCGAGCAGCCGTCTTCCGCTGCTCGGCCCAGGATATGGGATCGGTTGGGCGCCGTCGGGCATTTTGCGTGTTCAGGCGAACAGCGTCGAGCCCCAGTAGCCGTCGTCCCCGACGCCCGGCGGCACGGCGAAGACCGCGGACCCGACGTGCTTGATGTACTCGTTCAGTGCGTCGTTGCGGGCCAGGTTCTGCTGCATCGGCACGAACTGCGCCTGCGGGTCCCGGCAGTACGCGATGAAGAACAGGCCGGCGTCCAGGTGGCCGAAACCGTCCGAGCCGTCGGTGAAGTTGTAGCCGCGGCGCAGGATCTGGATGCCGCCGAGTGCCTCCGCCGACGCCAGCCGCACGTGGGCGTCCTCGTCGATCACCGGCTTGCCGCCTGCGCCCTTGGCCTCGAACTCGAGCGGGTCGAACTCGTCGCGCTCGCCCAGTGGCGCGCCGCTGCCCTTGCTGCGACCGATCACCCGTTCCTGCTCGTGCAGGGTGGTGCGGTCCCACGGCTCGATCAGCATCCGGATGCGCCGGGCCACCAGGTAGGAGCCGCCGGCCATCCACAGCTGACCGTCCAGCGGGGCGGCCCAGACGTGTTCGGCGAGCGCCGCCGGTTCCTCGGCCTTGACGTTGCGGGTTCCGTCCTTGAATCCGAACAGGTTTCGTGGCGTCGTCTGCGAGGTGGAGGTCGAGGAGGTGCGGCCGAATCCGAGCTGCGACCACTTCAGCGCGACGGTGCCGAAGCCGACGCGGGCGAGGTTGCGGATGGCGTGCACGGCCACCTGCGGGTCGTTCGCGCAGGCCTGGATGCAGATGTCGCCGCCGCTGCGTGCCGGGTCGAGCGCGTCGCCGGTGAACTTGGGCAGGTCCGCCAGCTGCGCAGGCCGCTTGTCGGCGATGCCGAAGCGGTCCGCTCCGTCGGCACCGACGAACAGCGACGGCCCGAAGCCGATGGTGAGTGTCAGCTGGCAGGCGTCGAGGTCGAGGGCCTCGCCCGTGTCGTCCGGCGGGCGGTACTCGGCGCCGTCGACGGCGCCGCCCTCGGTGGTCTCGAGGCCCGCGGTCATCCGCTCGGCCATCTGCGTCCACTTCTTCAGCAGCGCAACCAGTTCGTCGCGCGACTCGGTTGTCACGTCGAAGGCCGCGAAGTGCATGCGGTCCTGGGCGGGCGTGACGATGCCCGCCTGGACTCCGCCGCGGAAGGGCACCACCTCGCTGTGCTCGGCGGCGACGGCGTCGGGTGCGGTCAGCCGGCCGAGCGCGGCACCGGCGCCGACCGCCACCGCACCTGCCCCGACGGCACCGAAGAGCCGTCGCCGCGAGATGCCGCCGTGGCCCGCGGGCCTATCGTCCGGCGACGACACCCTGCACCTGGCTCACTTCGGCGGACAGCGCGTCGATCTTGTGGGAGAGCGCCAGCCGCTGCGGCTCCGTGACGGCGGAGTAGCGGACGAACCCGTCGCCGAGCCGGAACTCGGCGAGGGCGGCGTCGAGTTCGGTGAAGCGCTGGTCCACCCGGGTGCCGAGGTCGGGGTTGCGCTCGTCGAGGATCGGGCGCACCGAGGCGATCGCGGCCTGCGAGCCGTCCACGTTGGCCTGGAAGTCCCACAGGTCGGTGCCCGAGAAGATGTCCTCCTCGCCGGTGATCTTGGTGCGGGAGATCTCGTCGAGCAGGGTCTGGGCGCCGCCTGCCACCTGGATCGGGTCGACGGTGAAGTCGTCGGACTCGATGCCGTCGGTGAGCTCGGTCAGGTCGGCCGTCAGCTGGTCGGCGATGGCGTTGGTGTCGGGCTGCAGGCCCTGCGCCCACAGGTCCTTCTCCAGGCGGTGGAAGCCGGTCCAGTGCTGGCCGGGCTCGAGGTCCACCTCGCGCAGGTCGAGGCGGGGGTCGAGGTCGTCGGGGAAGGACTCCGCGATCGGTTCGATCCGCTCGTAGTAGGTGCGGGTGGTCGGGTACTGGGCCTTGGCGGCCTCGACGTCGCCGGCCTTGATCGCGGCCACGAACTTCCCGGCGGTCTCCTGCAGCGCGACGGTCTGGCTGAGCACGTACCGCTTGTAGTTCGCGGCGGCCTCGGCGAGCTGCCCGGTCTCGTCGGTCGGGGCGGCGGAATCGCCGGTGACGGTGAACTCGGCGCGGATGCCCTCGCCGACCATGCCCGGCTTGCAGGCGGTGTGGAAGGTACCCGCCGAGGCGAGGTTGACGATCAGCTTGCGGGTCAGCCCCGGGCCGACGTTCTCCACCTCGCCCATCACCCGGTCGCCCTCGCCGTAGACGTAGAACTCGGTGACCTTCGAGCCGTTGTTGGTGATCTCGAAGGTGGTGTTGCCGGTCTCGGCGCTGTCGGCGGAGATCTCGCAGGCGGTGTCCGTGGCGGTGACCGTGACGGCGTCGGCGGACCCGGCCTTCGCGGTGCACGCGGCGAGGGCCAGCGGCGTGAGCGCCAGCATGGCGAGGGCAGTGGTGGAACGACGCACGGGCGTGCCTTTCGGTTAAACGGGAACTTCGGAGGTGGGCTGGGGCGGAGCGGGACGGGCCGCGTCGGGTTCGGGGGTGAGGGGGCGCAGGAACAGCGCCAGCACCACCACCAGGTAGGTCACCCAGGCGATCGCCTGCAGCAGCGTCGGGTCGGGCCGGAAGTTGAAGATGCCCTGCGCGACGGTGCCGTACCAGCTGGAGATGTCGAAGCCGCCGGAGACGTCGAACGCGAGGGTGGACCCGCCCGGCAGCCAGCCGGCGATCTGCAGCGCCCGGACGCCGTACGCGAGGATCCCGGCGGCGACCACGACGAGGAACACGCCGGTGTACCGGAAGAACTTCGCGAAGTCGATGCGCACCGCGCCGAAGTAGAGCAGCACGGTCAGCACCGCGGCGATCGCGATGCCCAGCACGAGTCCGACCAGCGGCCAGATGCTGCCCGCGGCGTTCTCGGCGTAGCCGACCAGCAGCAGCGCGGTCTCCACCCCCTCGCGGCCGACGGCGAAGAAGGCCATCGCCGCCACCGCGAGCGGGCCGATCGCGAGCGCCCGGGCGAGCCCGTCCCGCAGGTGGCCGGATATGGACGCCGCGGCCGTGCGCATCCACAGCACCATCGCCGTGACGATCGCGACCGCGACCAGGGACGCGAGACCGCTGATCAGTTCGGCGGCGGTGCCGGTGACGGTGGAGGTGCCGAAGTGGATGGCGACGAAGAGGCCGACGACCATCGCGACCGCCGTGCCGACGCCGAGCCAGACCCACTTCAGGGCGTCCCGGCGGTCCGACTTGACCAGGAAGGCCACCAGGATCATCACCACGATGCCGGTCTCGAGGCCCTCGCGGACCCCGATCAGTCCGCTGCCGAACAGCTGGGTGGCGATGCCCGGTGTGCCGCCGGCGGCGAGGATGAGCACGGCCACTCCTGGGTGGTGATAGGCAAGGCGAACCTTATGTCGACCGAAAAGATACACCCCGGCGCCGAGCCAAAATCTCTCTCGACCAGGACTTTTGTGTTTCTTTACCCTCTGGGCGGGTCGGCGCCGCGGCATGTCGCAGTCCAGGTCACCGCCGACTGTGGATGATGGAGCGAGTGAATCCATGGAAGAGGCGGGCCGTCGGGAGCGTGGCGGCGTTGGCCGCCGCCGCGGTGCTGGCCGGCTGTGGGGGAGCGCCCCGCGTGCCGATTCCGGAGGGCATCCCGCCGGGCCCCGGCGCGGCACTGCCGCCCATCGACGTCGACGCCCCCGGCCGAACCGCCGAGCAGTTGCGGGGCTGGGCCGAGGAGCAGTCCGGCGAACTCGGCATCGGCGTCGTCGCGCTCGAGGCGTACGGCTACGCGGCCGCGGTGATGGCGCAGTCGCGGCCGGACTGCGGGATCGGTTGGACCACGATCGCCGGCATCGCCGGGGTCGAGAGCAGGCACGGGACCCACCGCGGTTCCAGCGTCGGGCCGGACGGCGCCGTGTCCCCGCAGATTCGCGGGATCCCGCTCGACGGCGGACCCGGTGTGGCCGAGATCCCGGACACCGACGGCGGCCTGCGGGACGGCGACGCGGTGCACGATCGCGCGATGGGTCCGCTGCAGTTCATCCCGGAGACCTGGCAGCGCTGGGGTGTCGACGCCAACGGCGACGGGGTGGTCGACCCGGACAGCATCGACGACGCGTCGCTGACCGCGGCCCGCTACCTGTGCGCGCGGGGCGGGGACCTGACCACTGCGGACGGGTGGCAGCGGGCATTGATGGCCTACAACCTCTCCGGCGCGTACCTGGCGGAGGTCCGCGACCGCGCGGCGGCGTACTCGGTGGGCACCCGGCCGTGACGACGCCGCCCGACGTCGTCCGTTTCGGCCGATTGCCGCGGTTGCCCTCAGACCTGGCACCATTGAGCAAAATCGTCAACAACGAAGCCGCCAAAAGGAGAACCATCCGTGGCCATCATTGAGCAGGTCGGAGCTCGCGAGATCCTCGATTCCCGGGGCAACCCCACGGTGGAGGTCGAGGTGCTGCTCGACGACGGCAGCTTCGCGCGCGCCGCGGTGCCGTCCGGCGCCTCCACCGGCGAGCACGAGGCAGTCGAGCTTCGTGACGGCGGAGCCCGCTACGGCGGCAAGGGCGTCGAGAAGGCCGTCGAGGCTGTCCTCGGTGAGATCGCCCCCGCCATCATCGGTCTGGACGCCACCGAGCAGCGCGTGGTCGACCAGGCCCTGCTGGACCTGGACGGCACCCCGGACAAGTCCCGCCTCGGCGCCAACGCACTGCTCGGCGCGTCGCTCGCGGTCGCCCGCGCCGGCGCCGAGTCCTCCGGACTGGACCTCTACCGCTACGTCGGTGGACCGAACGCGCACATCCTGCCGGTCCCGATGATGAACATCCTCAACGGTGGCGCGCATGCCGACACCGGTGTCGACGTCCAGGAGTTCATGGTCGCGCCGATCGGTGCCGCCACCTTCAAGGAGTCGCTGCGCTGGGGCACCGAGGTGTACCACTCGCTCAAGGCCGTGCTCAAGGCCAAGGGCCTGTCCACCGGCCTCGGTGACGAGGGCGGATTCGCCCCCGACGTCGCGGGCACCAAGGAAGCGCTGGACCTGATCATCGAGGCCATCGCCAAGACCGGCCTGAACCTGGGCACCGACGTGGCGCTGGCGCTCGACGTCGCGGCCACGGAGTTCTACACCAAGGGCTCCGGCTACAAGTTCGAGGGCAAGGTCCGCACGGCCGCCGAGATGTCGGCGTTCTACGCCGAGCTGATCGCCGCGTACCCGCTCGTCTCGATCGAGGATCCGCTCGACGAGGACGACTGGGAGGGCTGGGTCGCGCTGACCGAGCAGATCGGCGACAAGGTTCAGCTCGTGGGCGACGACCTGTTCGTCACCAACCCGGAGCGCCTCGAAGAGGGCATCGTCAAGGGCGCCGCGAACGCGCTGCTGGTGAAGGTGAACCAGATCGGCACGCTCACCGAGACCCTCGACGCCGTCGACCTCGCGCACCGCAACGGCTACAAGACGATGATGAGCCACCGGTCCGGAGAGACCGAGGACACCACCATCGCCGACCTCGCCGTCGCCGTCGGCAGCGGCCAGATCAAGACCGGCGCCCCGGCCCGGTCCGAGCGCGTCGCCAAGTACAACCAGCTGCTGCGCATCGAGGAGAACCTCGGCGACGCGGCCCGCTACGCAGGCGAGGTCGCGTTCCCGCGCTTCTCCTTCGACGGCTCCGCGAGCTGACCGCAGCAGAGGAATTTCGGAAGTGAACCAACGCGGTAGGTCACGCCCGGGGAAGAGCCCGGGTGGTCGGGAGCCCCGTCGCGAACGCGACGGGGCGGGTACGCGGCGTCCGTCGCGGGCCCGCCCGACCGGACCTGCCGCGTCGGGCGCCCGCGGCGCCGACGGCGCCGCCTCGCCGGATCTCGGTGGCACCTCACCGACCGAGAAGCTGGTGGGGGCGCGGAGTTCGCGGCGGCGCGACGTGTCCGGCAAGCCGGAGCGGACCTTCATGGGCCTGTCCACCGCCCGCGCGGTGGTGCTGGCCATGGTGGTGTGCGCGCTGGCGTTGACCCTGGCGATGCCGCTACGCACCTACCTCACCCAGCGCGCCGACGCCGAGCAGGTGGCGGCCGCCAAGATCCAGCTCGAGGAAGACGTCGCCCGGCTGACCCGGGAGAAGCAGCAGAACGACGACCCGGCGCACATCAAGGCGCAGGCCCGTGACCGCCTGCAGTACGTGATGCCGGGCGAAACCCCTTACCAGGTGCAACTTCCCGGTGCGGTTGCGCCGCCGGTGGAGACGGTGAACAAGCCCAAGCACACCGGCGACCCCTGGTACACCAACCTGTGGCGCCCGATCGTCGAGCCGCAGCCCGAGCCGGAGCCTGCGCCCGTCGGTCCGGCATCGCTGCCGACCGCACCACCGCCGCCCGGGCCGGCCCCGGCGGGATCGATGACCATGCCTGATCAACAAGGAGGGCCAGTCCGGTGACGGAGCCGACCGAAAACAATTCCACCCCCGAGATTCCCCAGGCGGATCTGGACGCGGTCGCCGCGCAGCTGGGTCGCGACCCGCGAGGCGTGCTCGCCATCGCGTACCGCGCCCCGGACGGCCGTCCCGGCGTGGTGAAGACCGCGCCGCGGCTGCCCGACGGCACGCCGTTCCCCACGCTGTACTACTTGACGGACCCGCGGCTCACCGCGGAGGCGAGCCGGCAGGAGTCCGCCGGCGTGATGCGGGAGATGACCGAGCGCCTGGGCACGGACCCGGAACTCGCCGCTGCGTACCGGCGGGCGTATGAGTCCTACCTGGCCGAGCGAAACGAGATCGAGTCTCTCGGAACAGATTTCACCGGCGGCGGCATGCCGGACCGGGTCAAGTGCCTGCACGTGCTGATGGCGCACTCGCTGGCCAAGGGGCCTGGCGTCAACCCGCTCGGTGACGAGTCGGTGGCGCTGGCCGCCGAGGGCAAGCTGCGTGGGACCGCGATCCCGGCCGACTGGCCGAAGTACCAGCCGCCGACGGCGGCGGCGGGCGAATGACCCGCGTCGCGGCGATCGACTGCGGCACCAACTCGATCCGACTGCTCGTCGCCGACGCGACCGAGGACGGCCGGCTCCGCGACGTGCATCGCGAGATGCGGGTGGTCCGGCTGGGGCAGGGCGTCGACGCCACCGGGCAGTTCGCGCCCGAGGCGATCGAGCGCACCCGCGTCGCCCTCGAGGAGTACGCCGGGATGATCCGGGCGTCCGGGGCGGGCGCGGTGCGGATGGTCGCGACGTCGGCCACCCGGGACGCCGCGAACCGCGAGGACTTCTTCGCGATGACCCGCGAGGTGCTCGGTGCGGTGATCCCGGGCGCGCAGGCCGAGGTGATCTCGGGCGACGAGGAGGCGCGGCTGTCGTTTGCCGGCGCGGTCGGTGAACTCGACCCGGCGGCAGGGCCTTTCGTCGTCGTGGACCTCGGTGGCGGTTCCACCGAGCTGGTCCTCGGCGACGGGGAAGGGGTGCACGCCGCGTACTCCACCGACATCGGCTGTGTCCGTCTCACCGAACGCTGCCTGCACGACGACCCGCCGACGGCCGACCAGGTCGAGGCGGCGCAGGCCTTCGCGGCCGAGAAGCTCGCCGAGGCGTTCGACCGGGTCCCCGTCGAGCAGGCCCGCACCTGGGTCGGCGTCGCGGGCACGATGACCACCCTCGCCGCCGTGTCGTTGGGCCTGCCGGAGTACGACGCGGAGCAGGTGCACCTGTCGCGAATGTCGCTGGAGCGGCTGCACGAGGTCGACCACAGCCTGCTGCACATGACGCACGAGCAGCGCGCCGCGATCGCCACCATCCACCCGGGCCGCGTCGACGTCATCGGCGGCGGTGCCGTCGTCGCCGACGTCCTCGGCCGGGAACTGGCCCGCCGGGCCGGCATCGACGAGCTGATCGTCAGCGAGCACGACATCCTCGACGGCATCGCGCTGTCGGTGCTGGACTCGCTGGTCTGAGGTCTTCTTCAGGGTCCCCGCCTGCGGGCGGGGTACCTCGCCCCCATAGCCCAATTGGCAGAGGCAGCGGACTTAAAATCCGCCAAGTGTCGGTTCGAGTCCGACTGGGGGCACTGGTCAGGCCTGTTTCTGGGTCCTAGTCCGTTCGGTCAGGTGCCTTGGTTGTCACGGAATTTCACAACCGGGGCGGAACTGGCGAAAGCCACCAGCGCCGGGTCCTGCGAGTGCGCGTACTTCGCCAGAATGAGTGCCGCCAACGGGTGACCCAGCCACGCTGCGATCACCGCGGTCGACACACCCCGCAGACGCATCGCGCAGGTGTGCCAGGCGTCGTGAAGCCGGATCGTCGACCAACCGGCCCGGCGCACGGCGTGCATCCAAACGCGATGAGATCGCGCCGGGGGACATCGCCGTACCCTCCTCGTTGAGGACGACATACCCCGAGTCCTGCCACGCCCCGCCGATCCGCAGGCGGTCCTCGGCCTGTCGACGCCGCGCGGCCGGCAGCTCCGCGGCGGGGTCGTCCAGCAAGGGGAGTGAGCGCGCGTGGCCCGACACATTGGTGGGTTGAGGCTCAACAGGTGAGGCGTCAGTAGTCAATATTGATAGCGTCGGAGTAGACCATTGTTTCGTTCGCCTTGACTACGCGGTGCGCGGAGTAATTGAGCGAGAACACCTCTCGGCGCCGGTCGGCATACAACTCCCCAACTTGAGGAACATTGTCATATGTCAATATCCAGTTCGCTGACGAGTGAGCGTTGAGGCACTCCGCTAATTTGCGATGGTCTGCTGGCAGGAAGGAGTTCATGTAGAGGGAACCAGCCTTCTCGAAGTACGGCGGATCTGCATAGATCAGCGTGCGAGCGGATTGCGCATATGACCGGATCACGGCTCGTCCGTCCCGGTTTGTCACCTTGATCTTGTTCGCATACAACCCGATCAGACGGATCCGCTCTCGGAGCCCGTCTCGATTGAATCTCGCGTCAATCTTGTAGTTTCCGGTTTGGTCCTTGCCGCCGATCGGACCGCCGTTCAAGACCCCGGATCGGTTCGTTCGGTTGAGATAGAACGTCGCGAAACCGAGCTCGTCGTAGCTGTCACGGTCAGCTTCGAGATAGATCCGCTTCTGCCGTTCCCACTCCTCGATGGTGAGGTCCACCTCAGCCACGCGTTCGCTGAACTCTCTCGGGTTGCTGACGAGTGACCGCCAGAAGGCGTAAACCGCGGGATCGAGATCATTGATTACGATGCGCTCCATCTGCCCGGTCACGAGAAGCGCAAGCGCCGCACCTGCTCCTCCTGCGTACGGTTCGACGTAGGTCCCACCCGCGAGCCCGTTCGTCCGGATGAGTCGCTGGAGCGGTTCGTAGAGCGATCCCTTGCCGCCCGGGTATCTGAGTGGCGAGATCGCAACGCGCCTACGCGCTTTCGAGCCGAATGGTGTGGCGACGGTCATGGCGCAAGCATAAACCGGATCAGGCTGGACATTGCCGTCCACATGTTCTCGACCTCGGAGGCTGATGCACAGATGTGCGGGTTATGGTTGAGGGCGTTCAGGTGGGTTGCCGACACCGCCCAAGAGTCGACCTTGGAGGATTTAAGCTTCCGCACAACCTGCAAGAGCCCGTTTTCTTTGCGCTCCTCCAGGTGCAGTTCGAGGTAGGTGAGGCAGTCTCCCAACTGCTCGAAGCTGCCGTTGATGGGCTTCTTCTTTCGGTGAAG
Organism: Rhodococcus kronopolitis; assembly: GCF_042654025.1. NCBI lineage: Bacteria > Bacillati > Actinomycetota > Actinomycetes > Mycobacteriales > Nocardiaceae > Rhodococcus > Rhodococcus kronopolitis. The sequence goes on from NZ_JBHSFO010000012.1 coordinate 131,035, forward strand.
TTCGGCCCGCACACTCGTCCCCTGAGCCTGGACGTAGGCCTTGATGGTCTTCTCTAGGACGGTTCGAAGCAAGTCCATCATCGCCGTCGGGAACACCCGGTAGTTCAGGGTTCTGAGTTCGGCGTACGTGGCGTGCATCGCTTCTGGCCACGGGCCTGGCACTACCAGCGAATCGGTGTTGTTGAGGTAGATGGGGAGTCTCTTTGCGCGGGGCCGGGGCTTGCTCTTGTCACTCGCGACTGGCGTTGCATCGTCGCCATTTTCGTGGCCTTCCGCCTTGCCGGTCGGGCCGGTCGGCTTGCCGGACGGGCTAGACGCCTTGCCGGACGGGCTAGATCCCGCAGCGTCCGCACTGGCGACACTCGACGCGCCCCCGGGGTGAGACTCAGGCGGCGTGTCGGTAGACGACGATTCGCCTGACGGGTTGCCCCCGCCGCTCCCGTCCTGACCTCGGGACCGTGCTGATGCCTCCGCGGTATCTTCAGGGTCTTCCGCAAACTGGCTAAGAAACTGCTCCAATTCAAGCATGTACTTCTTGTAACCGGTTCCCGTCTGCTTGTTCAGCACTCGGGTTGTGATGGCCTTGCTCTGGATATCAGCGACAACCTTCTCGATCAATTCAGAGAATCTGGTGAATGGCGGTGCGACGCTGGCGATCTCAGTCGCTGGATCGATAGTCACTCGAGCGAGCCTGAGGAAGCTGTCGTTGTCATACAGTCGCGCAAAAGTATTGACTGGGAATCGCCGGCTACTGAGGTAATCCTTCAGTGTGGCGTCGGAGAAGTCCGCTGAACGGAACAGTCGCATGAGTTGCGCATCGTGGACGTACGTCCGCACGTCGATTGTTGGATACGAGGCGATGAGGTCGCCGAGCGTCTCGCCAGCATCGACCTTCGCCTGAAAGAACTCTGCCCTCCGCGTCGGTGACCACGGGCGCCGCTGAGCCCCAGTGTGGAGTGCGGCGATTAGCTTCTCGGCCTCGGCCTGAGTGGGCGCCTTCCGGACCGTGATCACTTTCAGGTCGCTGCGATCGGGGATGTCCGCGACGAGCCTCTCGATACGGGCCTGGAACTCGGGGACAAGCATCGGATTCTGAATCGCCTTCAGGGCTGCGGCCCGGCGATTCCCCTCGACGACGACGAGTTCGCCATCGCGATCCAGGACGACCGGAAGCTCATGTTCGAGAAGGCCGACCTTGGCGATGTTCTCGACGAGCGCGAGTACCTGCTCATTCTTGAAAAGGTCAAAGATGATCTCGTCCTGAGCGGCTTCCGCTGGGTAACCCAATCGGACGTTGCGCGGGTCGAGAACGATCGCGTCAAGAACATCAACCTGCAGCGTTTCCCACGTCTGCATTGGCTTCATCGGCTGACGCTCGATGGGTGCGGACCGCTTATTCATCCGGTATGCATACCAGAGAGTCTCTTCAGACCCCGCTTTCAGGCGCTTGTCCATGCGCCTATACATCGCCGGGTTCTGGCGCGGGCTGCGGGCTTCCCTCCGCCGCCCGCGTGGCCAGATTTAGCAAGTATAGAACGTGAGTTCGATCCTGATTGCGCTTAGGGCATGGTCCCTACGTCGAGCCGGCGCCGGATCACTGCCCGAACGGGCACCCGCTCGGGCTGAGCCGGTGCCTCGTCGGATGGGAAGCGTGCGCCTGTTCGCCGCGACTCGGGCGCCGCACTCACGTCTGCCTAGAGTGCGGCGCCGGTCACCTTCCGTCCCGCCGATACCCCGGCGTGTGACCCGCCCCGCGGGCGCCGATATCGGGCCCCAACAGGCCGTTCGGCCGCCCGAGTGTCGCAGATCACTCCAATTGATGCGCATCGTTGCAATAGTTCGCTGACCAGCGCCTGTTGCCTATCATAGTACAGCGTATATCAAGATCAATTTTCGATAACAGGTTGGTCACGATCGACAGGATTGAGATCAGTTCGTAACTTTGTCGGCAACGAAAGCCCGGATCTGCAACTTCCGAGACCCGGGCCCAGCCAACAAAGACGAGGTGATCACTGTGGGAGTTCTCCGCAGCACGTTCAATCGCTCCACCGGATCGGGCCGCATCAAGGGTGCCGCGGTCGCCGCAGTCGCAGGCGCCATCCTGGTCGGCACCGCACCCTCCGGCATCGCCACCGCATCGGCCGCCCCGGTCGGGTTGCCCGCAATGCCCGCTCTCCCCGCGGTCGAGCTGCCCGCCCTGCCTGCGGCTCCCGCCCTGACCGACCCCGCCGCCGCCGCGCAGCGCTGGTTCGACGATCAGGTCAAGAACCTCATGCCCGCCGCGCCGTCCCGCGCGCTCACCGTGCAGCCGGTGTCCGGAACCCTGTCCTCCGGCTACGGGGCACGCTGGGGCTCCCATCACGGCGGCATCGACATCGCGGCGGGAATCGGCACCCCGGTGCTCTCCGCCGCCGACGGCGAGATCATCTCCGCCGGTCCGGCCTCCGGGTTCGGGCTGTGGGTGCGGGTGCGTCACGACGACGGCACCGTGACCGTCTACGGCCACATCAACGAGCACCTCGTCAACGTCGGCCAGCGGGTCGCCGCCGGCCAGCAGATTGCGACCGTCGGCAACCGCGGTCAGTCGACCGGGCCGCACCTGCACTTCGAGGTGTGGGACCCGGCCGGGAACCAGGTCGATCCCGGGGCGTGGCTGCAGCAGCGCGGCGTCGCGGTCACCTGGTGACCTGACGGCCCACGACGGTAACTCCAGATTTGCGCGAGGCGCCCCCGGTACTCCGGGGGCGCCTCGTTTCGTTCAGTGGTCGGTGCGCGCTGCGGTCAGCACTTACCTTCCTGTGCGGCGGCGGCCGCCTTGCGGATCTGGTCCCGCTGGGCCTCGGAGTACTCGGCCCACTCGGCGCTGGGCTCGACCGACTCCATCAGGGACTTGATCGTGTCGGCGCGCTCCTGGGGCGACGTGACGCCCTTGATCTCGAGGTACTCGGACATGTCCGCGCAGGTCGAGGCGTAGAGGTCGGCCCCGGCCGGGCTCGTGGCGCCGCCGTCGCCCGCGGGTGCGTCTTCCCCGCCTGCGGGTGCGGGGGCCGGAGCGGGGGCCTGTGCGGGGGACTCGGCCGGCGCGTCCGCGGGTGCGTCCGCGGGGGTGGTGGCCGAATCCGTGTCGGACGTGTTCTCGTTCGGCGTCGTCACCGACGCCGATGCGGTGGTGGTTTCGGGGGTGGTCTCACCCGAGTCGGAACCGCAACCTGCCAGCAATAACGTGGCAGCGGCGAGAGCTGCGACGATCGTCTTCTTCATGGGCGAATACATATCAGAAAGGCCCCTCCCCGGGCCAGGAACGCGTTACAAGGTCAAGATTCCATTACGGTGGACGAGCTCGATATCGTTTTGTTACATTCGTTCCCGGACAAGGCGCGGACCGTTACCGAGGTCGGCCCCAACCGAGTGGACGAGGTTCTTATCGTGAGCGATCACCGCAGGTCGAGCAGTCGGCCTTCCGCGTTCAGCATCGACTCCGAGGCCGCTCGCGGTCGTCACCGCGCACCTGCTCCACACGCCGGTGTGGGTGTCAAGGCTGCGACGGTCGCCGTCGCCACCGGCGCCGTCCTCGCGGGTGGCGCACAGCTGAGCGCGGCGACCGCGTCCGCCGCCCCCGTCATCACGCTCCCCGACCTGCCCGCGGGCCTGCTGCCCGCAGGCATCGAACTGCCGACCACCATCGCCCTTCCCGAGGGCATCGCGCTCCCCGAGGGGATCGTCCTTCCCGAGGGCTTCGGGCTGCAGCAGACGCCCACCACCCCCTCGGCTCCCGTCACCCAGTCCGCGCCCGCCGCTCAGTCGGCCCCCGCGGCCCCTCAGATCGACATGGGTTCGCCCCTCGCCCTCCCGGACCTCGGTCCCGGGGTCGACGCCGCCAAGCAGTGGGTGGACGAGCAGATCAAGACGACCGCGCCGCTCAAGTCCGCGTTCAAGGCGCGCACCGTGCAGCCGGTGTCCGGCACCCTGACCTCCGACTTCGGCTCCCGCTGGGGCGCGCACCACGGCGGCCTGGACATCGCCGCGCCGATCGGCACCCCGATTCTCGCGGCCACCGACGGCACCGTCATCTCCGCCGGCGCCGCCTCCGGATTCGGGCAGTGGGTGCGAGTGCAGGCCGACGACGGCACCATCACCGTCTACGGCCACATCAACGACTACCAGGTGTACGAGGGCCAGCGGGTCAGCGCCGGTGACCAGATCGCGACCGTGGGCAACCGTGGCCAGTCCACCGGCCCGCACCTGCACTTCGAGGTCTGGGACGCGAACGGCGACAAGGTCGATCCGGGCGCCTGGCTGAGCGACCGCGGCGTCTCCGTCACCTGGCTCGGCCGCAACGCCTGACCGATGAAACACTGGGTGCCGTGCCGGTCCCCGAAGAGCTCCTGTCCCAGCTGCGACGTTTCCCCGACGTCGAGGCGCCCAACCTGTTCGCGGTCGACGGCGCCGACCGACTGATCCTCGACGAGGCGGCCGCCGCGCTGCTCGCCGCGGAGCCCGGTACGGTCGCGGTGATCGGCGACCGCTACGGCGCGCTGACCCTCGGGGCCGTCGCGGGGTTCGGGGTGCTCGAACCACGGGTGCACCAGGACCCGCTCACCGGCGAACAGGCCCTCGCGGCCAACGCGGCCCGGGCCGGCCTGGCGCAGAGCTACCGCGCCTGCCCACTCGACGCGGACCTCCTCGCCGGTGCGACGGTGGTCCTCATGCAGTTGCCCCGTGGTCTGGCCGAGCTCGAGGAGATTGCGGAAGCGATTGCGCGGTACGCGGATCCGGATGTCGTGGTCTTCGCGGGCGGCCGCGTCAAGCACCTGTCGGTGGCGATGAACGAGGTGCTCGCACGCAGCTTCGTGGATGTCCACGCCAGCCTCGGCCGGCAGAAGGCGCGCGTGCTGGTCGCGCGTGGCACCCGTCCGGTGCCGGCGACGCCCGGCTACCCGCGCCGGGAACGACTCGCCGAACTCGACCTCGAGGTGCTCGCGCACGGCGCCGCCTTCGCCGGCACCAAACTCGACATCGGGACCCGCTTCCTGCTCGACCACCTGCCCCGGATGGCGCCCGACGCCGCGACGGCCGTCGATCTGGGCTGCGGGACCGGGATCCTGGCTGTCAGCCTCGCGAAGGCGCGACCCGGCCTGTCCGTGATCGCCACCGACCAGTCCGCCGCGGCCGTCGCCTCGGCGGCCGCCACCGCCCACGCCAACGGCGTCGGCGACCGGGTGACCGCCCTGCGCGACGACGCCATGGCCACCCTCGCCGATGCCTCGGCGGACCTGATCGTGTGCAACCCGCCCTTCCACGTCGGCGCCGCCGTGCACACCGGGGGAGCGCTGTCGATGTTCCGTGCCGCGGGCCGGGTGCTGAGTCCGGGCGGCGAACTGTGGACGGTCTACAACTCGCACCTGGGCTACAAGGGCCCACTGCGCTCGTCCGTCGGGCCGACCGAGCAGATCGCGCGCAACTCGAAGTTCACCGTCTCGCGGTCCGTCAGGGGCGCGTAGTGGACGCGCGGAACGGCCGACCCGGACGGTAGAGTCCGATTTGTCCTTCCGGTGAGTTTGTCCCCGCGTGCGGGAACTATCCGGCGGGCGCCAGTCGTTTCAAGAGCAGACGATCCACCCAAACGGGACTTTCCCGTTGAATGAAGGGACACGCACGGTGCGCACCTCCAGCAACCCGGTGTTCCGCAACCTCCCCAAGCAGGAGGGCAGCGGATACGCCTCGTTCGGTTCTGCCACGGCGGGCGCCGGGCAGATGACTCAGCAGTTCGGCCAGCCGCAGTACACCCAGGCCGAGCCCTACACCACCGGTCCGGCCCAGCCGGCCATGACCATCGACGACGTCGTCACCAAGACCGGCATCACGCTCGGTGTGCTGACGATCTCCGCGATCGTCTCCTACTTCCTGGTCAACAGCGACACGAGCCTGGCGACGCCGTTCGTGATCGGCGGCGGCCTCGTCGGCCTCGTGCTGGTGCTGGTCGCCACGTTCGGCCGGAAGATGGACAACCCGGCGATCGTCCTCGCGTACGCGGTGGCGGAGGGCGTCTTCCTCGGCGCGCTGTCGTTCATGTTCACCGACATCACCTTCGGTGGCGTCGGCGGCGCGACCCTCATCGCGCAGGCGGTCCTCGGTACCTTCGGCGTGTTCTTCGGCATGCTGGTGGTCTACAAGACCGGCGCCATCCGCGTCACCCCGCGGCTCACCCGGATGATCATCGGCGCCCTCATCGGCGTCGTCGTCCTCGCACTCGGCAACCTGATCGCCGGCTTCTTCACCGAGGGCGGGCTCGGCCTGCGCGACGGCGGCACGATGGCGATCATCTTCAGCCTCGTCTGCATCGGCATCGCGGCGTTCAGCTTCCTGCTCGACTTCGACGCCGCCGACCAGCTGATCCGCGCGCAGGCGCCGGAGAAGGCCGCCTGGGGCGTCGCGTTCGGCCTCACCGTCACGCTGGTGTGGCTCTACGTCGAGATCCTGCGCCTGCTGACCTACTTCAACAGCGACTAGTAGCGCGCGCTCAACCCCCGAACGGGCGGTTGCCGGGACAACGGCCGAGAGGCCTCCCCGGTAACCGCCCGTTCGTCGTCATACCGGCGCCCCCGCTGTGCGCAGCGCGTCGCGAACCCGGCGGACCAGCACGCCGGGGCGGTCGTAGAGCAGCTCCGCCCCGACCCGCACCACGGTCCAGCCCAGCGCCTCGATCCTCGCCAGACGCTCGATGTCCCACGCCCGCTGACGGCGCTCCTTCCAGTGGTGTTCGCCGTCGTACTCGACGAGCACCCGCCACTCCCGCCAGCCCAGGTCTGCGCGGGCGAACTCCCAGCCGGCCGTCCCGAAGAGCACGATCTGTGTCTCCGGTCGGGGCAGCCCGGAGTCGACCAGCGTGAGGCGGGTGTGGGTCTCGGGCGGGGATTCGGCACCGCCGTCGACGTCGACGAGGAGCGACCGCAGCGCGGCGATCCCGCGGGCACCCGGATGCCGGTCCGCGAGCATGCCGACCTCCTCGGGCTTCAGACCGGTGGCGTGGCAGAGTCCGTCGAGGGCGACGATCGCCTCACGGCGGGGCAGCCGTCGGCCGAGGTCGAACGCCGCCCGCGCCGGCGTTGCAACCCGTATGTCCTCGACGAAGGTGCTCTCGCCGGGTTCGAGGCGGAAGTCGAGCAGGAGCAGGTTCGGGGCCGGCCGGTAATGGCCCGACCTGATCACCTCGGCGGGCGCGGACGCGTCGATCCACCTGGACCCGTGCAGCGCCGCCGCAGAGAACCCCGTCAGGACCGCGTCCGGGCCGGCGTAGAGAACCCCGTCAGGACCGCGTCCGGGCCGGCGTAGACCCAGGCGGCCCTGGCCCGCACGGCGGCGGTGACGTCGACCTGCCTGGCCACGTAGACGTCGCGGTAGAGGCGGGTGAAGTCGTGGCGGAGTTGGTGCTCGGTCAGGCCGCCGCTTGCGATGGCTGTCGAACCCCTGAACGGCGCGTCGAAGGTCCCCATCGCCTCACCCTGCCGTGCCCCGCACCACCGCACACGGGTGCCGGGTGACCTGTGCACAACCCGCGACGTTGTCCACAGACGACGAACGGGCGGTTACCGGTAGGACCTCTCGGTCGTTGTCCCGGTAACCGCCCGTTCGCGGTGGAGCAGAGGAACTAGCTGAGGCGCTCGAGCACCATCGCCATGCCCTGGCCGCCGCCGACGCACATGGTCTCGACGCCGAAGGTCTTGTCCTGCTCACGCAGGTTGTTGAGCAGGGTGTTGGTGATGCGGGCACCGGTCATGCCGAACGGGTGGCCCAGGGCGATCGCGCCACCGGAGATGTTGATCTTGTCCTCGTCGAGGTTCAGCGCACGGGCGGAGCCGATGACCTGCACCGCGAACGCCTCGTTGATCTCGAACAGGTCGATGTCGGAGACCGACATGTTCGCGTAGCCGAGGGCCTTCTTGACGGCCTCGATCGGGCCCAGGCCCATGATCTCGGGGGACAGGCCGGTCGCGGCGGTGGAGACGATGCGCGCGAGGGGGGTCAGGCCGAGGGCCTTCGCCTTGGTGTCGCTCATGATGACGAGCGCGGCCGCGCCGTCGTTGAGCGGGCAGGCGTTGCCGGCGGTGACGGTGCCGTCGGGACGGAAGACCGGCTTGAGCTGGCTGATCTTCTCGTACGCGGTGCCGGCGCGCGGGCCGTCGTCGGTGCTCACGACGGTGCCGTCGGCGAGGGTGACCGGGGTGATCTCGTTGGCGAAGAAGCCACGGTTGATGGCGTCCTCCGCGCGGTTCTGGCTGCGGACGCCCCAGCGGTCCTGGTCCTCACGGCTGATGCCGGTCAGCGACGCCACGTTCTCGGCGGTCTGGCCCATGCCCAGGTAGACGTCCGGGATCAGGCCCTTGTCGCGCGGGTCGGACCAGGCGATGCCGCCCTCGGCTTCCTTCGCGGAGCGCTCCATGGCCTCGGCGTACTTCGGGTTCTTCGTGTTGGGCCAGCCGTCGGCGTTGCCGGTGGCGAAGCTGGACACGGACTCGACGCCGGCCGAGATGAACACGTCGCCCTCGCCCGCGCGGATGGCGTGCATGGCCATCCGGGTGGTCTGCAGCGAGGAGGAGCAGTAGCGGTTGACGGTGACGCCGGGCAGGAAGTCGTAGCCCAGGTTCACGGCGGTGACGCGGCCGATGTTGTAGCCGGACTGGCCACCGGGCTGGCCACAGCCCATGAGCAGGTCGTCGATCTCGGTGGGGTCGAGCTCCGGGATCTTCGCGAGGGCGGCGGCGACCATCTGGGCGGCCAGATCGTCCGGACGCATGTCCTTGAGCGAACCCTTGCCGGCCCGGCCGATGGGCGAGCGCACGGCGGAGACAATGACGGCCTCAGGCATGAGAACTCCTTCTTCTTGTTCTTGAGGGTGCGTGGGCGGTGCCCCGCACCCTGTGGTTTGGGTCAGACGTTACGTGGCGCGCTTCGGGTACCGGCGAGGCCGTCCGGGATCGAGGATTTTCGGCGCCCCGGCCGCCGGTTCGGGCGCCGGGGGTTCGGCCCGCGAGGCAACCGTCCGGTCGCGCGACGCGAAGTCGCGCCGGTGTGGAAAATGGCTGGCGGACAGTCGGGTTCGCGTACCGGACCGCGCCGCCGGGAGCGCGTGGCGGCGCCGCGACGGTCGGACGTCGGTGGGAAAGCAGCTGTCGTCCCGGTCAGCGGGAGGGGGCGCGGGCGCCGAGGGTCCGCATACCAGGTGTTGCCGAGACGGCGCGCTCTGGGACGATGGTCACATGCGCATCGCGGATCATGTCGTGGACCTCATCGGAAACACCCCGCTGGTCAAGCTGAACTCGGTGGTCGCACCGGGCTCCGGGCTGGTGGCGGCCAAGATCGAGTACCTGAACCCGGGCGGCAGCTCCAAGGACCGGATCGCCGTCAAGATGATCGACGCGGCCGAGGCGTCCGGCGAGCTCAAGCCCGGCGGCACCATCGTCGAGCCGACGTCGGGCAACACCGGCATCGGGTTGGCCCTGGTGGCGCAGCAGCGCGGCTACAAGTGCGTCTTCGTCTGCCCGGACAAGGTCAGCGAGGACAAGCGCAACGTGCTCAAGGCGTACGGCGCCGAGGTCGTGGTGTGCCCGACCGCGGTCGCCCCCGAGCACCCGGACAGCTACTACAACGTCTCCGACCGGCTGGCCCGCGAGCTGCCCGGCGGCTGGAAGCCCAACCAGTACTCCAACCCGGGCGGGCCCGCGAGCCACTACGAGACCACCGGACCCGAGATCTGGCGGGACACCGAGGGCAAGGTGACGCACTTCGTCGCAGGCGTCGGCACCGGCGGCACCATCACCGGCACCGGCCGCTACCTCAAGGAGGTCTCCGGCGGCAAGGTCAAGGTCATCGGCGCGGACCCCGAGGGCTCGGTGTACTCCGGCGGCACCGGCAGGCCGTACCTGGTCGAGGGCGTCGGCGAGGACTTCTGGCCGTCCGCCTACGACCCGTCGATCCCGGACGAGATCATCGCCGTCTCCGACGCCGACTCCTTCGACATGACCCGTCGCCTCGCCCGCGAGGAGGGGCTGCTGGTCGGCGGCTCCTGCGGCATGGCCGTGGTGGCCGCGCTGCGCGTCGCCGAGCGCGAGCCCGACGCGGTGATCGTGGTGCTGCTGCCCGACGGCGGCCGCGGCTACCTGTCGAAGATCTTCAACGACAAGTGGATGTCCTCCTACGGCTTCCTGCGCACCCGGCTCGACGGCTCCGTCGACGAGCCGACCGTCGGGGACGTGCTGCGCGCCAAGTCCGGCGCGCTGCCGGACCTCGTGCACACCCACCCGTCCGAGACGCTGCGCGACGCCATCGAGATCCTGCGCGAGTACGGCGTCTCGCAGATGCCGGTGGTCGGCGCCGAGCCGCCCGTGATGGCAGGCGAGGTGGCGGGCAGCGTCACCGAGCGGGACCTGCTCTCCGCGGTGTTCGAGGGCCGCGCGCAGCTTGCGGACTCCGTCGAGAAGCACATGAGTGCGCCGTTCCCGCTGATCGGCGCCGGCGAGCCGGTCACCGCCGCGACCAAGGCGCTCGGCGACTCCGACGCGCTGATGGTGGTCGAGGACGGCAAGCCGGTCGGCGTCATCACCCGGCACGACCTGCTCGGCTTCCTCAGCGCCGGGTCGTAGCCTTCGACGGACCGGGCGGCCCTTCCGGTCGCCCGGTCCCTCGGGGCGGGGCTGGCTAGGCTGGTCGGCATGAGCGAGCAGGGATTCTCCACAAAGGCCATCCACGCCGGCTACGAGCCGGACCCGCAGACCGGTGCGGTCAACGTGCCGATCTACGCGAGTTCCACCTTCGCCCAGGACGGCGTCGGCGGCATGCGCAACGGATTCGAGTACGCCCGCACCGGCAATCCGACCCGCAGGCCGCTCGAGGCCAACCTCGCGGCCATCGAGTCCGGCACCTTCGGCCGGGCCTTCGCCTCGGGCATGGCGGCGACCGACTGCCTGCTGCGGTCGGTGCTGCGGCCGGGCGACCACCTGGTCATCCCCGACGACGCCTACGGCGGAACCTTCCGGCTGATCGACAAGGTGTTCTCGCAGTGGGGCATCGAGCACACCCCGGCCGCGGTCGCCGACGTCGACGCCATCCGCGCCGCGATCCGGCCGAACACCAAGCTGGTGTGGGTCGAGACGCCGACCAACCCCCTGCTCAACATCGGTGACATCGAGGCGGTGGCCGAGGTCGCGCACGCCGCCGGTGCGAAGCTGGTGGTGGACAACACCTTTGCCTCGCCGTACCTGCAGCAGCCGCTCTCGCTCGGCGCCGACGTGGTGCTGCACTCGACCACCAAGTACATCGGCGGGCACTCCGACGTGGTCGGCGGCGCGCTGGTGACCAACGAGCAGGAGCTGGACGAGAAGTTCGCCTTCCTGCAGAACGGCGCAGGCGCGGTGCCCGGCCCGTTCGACGCGTTCCTGACCCTGCGCGGCATCAAGACCCTGGCGCTGCGGATGGACCGGCACTGCGACAACGCCGAGAAGATCGTCGAACTGCTCAGCGGGCACGCCGCGGTCTCCCAGGTGATCTACCCCGGCCTCGAGTCGCACCCGGGCCACAAGGTCGCCGACAAGCAGATGCGCCGGTTCGGCGGCATGATCTCGGTCCGGCTGGCAGGCGGCAAGCAGGCGGCGCTCGACTTCTGCTCGCGCACCGAGATCTTCACGCTCGCCGAGTCGCTCGGCGGCGTCGAGTCACTGATCGAGCACCCCGGCGCGATGACGCACGCGTCGACCGCAGGGTCGGCCCTGGAGGTGCCGGACGACCTGGTGCGCCTGTCCGTCGGCATCGAGGACGCCGCGGACCTGCTCGCGGACGTGGAACAGGCCCTGGCGTAGGCCGCGCCGCTGCTCGTGCGCGGTTGACGTGTCCACGGACCCGTCAACCGCGCACGAGCGGCATCGCCGCCTAGGGTGGCGTGATGGAGCTGGTGACACGGGAACAGATCGCGGAGGCCGCGGCGCTGCTGCGGCCGGTGGTGCGCCGGACCCCGATGCTGCAGTCCCGGGTGCTGTCCGAGCGGACCGGTCACGAGGTCCTGCTCAAGTGCGAGAACCTCCAGCACACAGGATCGTTCAAGGTGCGCGGCGCCTACTGCCGGATGGCGAACCTGAGCCCGACGCAGCGGGCCCGCGGGGTGGTGGCGGCCAGCGCGGGCAACCACGCGCAGGGGGTGGCCTGGGCGGCGCGCCTGCTGGGGATCACCGCGACCGTGTTCATGCCGGTCGGGGCGTCGCTTCCCAAGCTCGTCGCGACCCGAGGGTACGGCGCGACAGTCCACCTGCAGGGTGCGAGCGTCGACGACGCACTGCTTGCCGCGCACGAGTACGCCGAGCGGACCGGCGCGGTCCTCATCCATCCCTTCGACCACCCGGACGTGGTCGCCGGCCAGGCGAGCGTCGGCACGGAGATCCTCGACCAGCTGCCGGACGTCGGCACCGTCGTCGTGCCGCTCGGCGGCGGGGGACTGCTGGCCGGCATCGCGGCCGCGGTGGCGGCGGCCCGTCCGTCCGTGCGGGTTGTCGGGGTGCAGGCCGAGCGGGCCGCGTCGTGGCCGGGTTCGCTGGCCGCGGGCCACCCGGTGGCGGCGCCGTCGCGGTCGACGATCGCGGACGGCATCGCGGTCGGGCTGCCGGGGGCGGTGCCGTTCGCACACGTCGCGGCGCTCGTCGACGAGGTGGTCACGGTTACCGAGGACGCGCTCTCGCGGGCACTGCTGCTGTGCATGGAACGGGCCAAGGTGGTCGTGGAACCGGCAGGCGCGGCGGCGGTCGCGGCGCTGCTGACCGTGGATCCGGCGCTGCTGGCGGCCGACGGGCCGGTGTGCGCGGTGCTCTCCGGCGGCAACATCGACCCGCTGCTGCTCACCCACGTGCTCACCCACGGTCTCGGGGCGGTCGGACGCTACCTCGCGGTGCGCGTGCGGATCCCGGACCGGCCCGGCGGCCTGACCGCACTGTTGCAGGAGGTCAGCGCTTCCGGCGCGAGCGTCGTCGACGTGTGGCACTCACGCACCAGCGGAACCCTGGACCTCGACGAGGTGGAGGTGCTGCTGACGGTCGAGACCCGCGGACCCGACCACCGTGCGCAGGTACTGGCGGTACTCGATGCCGCTGGCTACTCGGTGCAGGTCCAGGACTGAGCGACGGTGCCGCCGGTCACGGCCAGCCGCCGAGCCGGGTGACCCGGAAGTCGCGGTCCACCAGTCGCGCGGGCAGGCCCAGCCCGTCGATCCAGGCGGTCGCGTCGGCGTCGCGGCGCACGGCAGCCCTGGCGACGGCCGCGGCGCGGAACGCCGAGTCGGCGACCACGGTGACGGTCCGCCAGCGCGGCCCGTCGCCGGGTTGCGGGTGCAGGGGAGTGACCGTGCTGGCGGTGGCCAGTCCGGAGCCGGACGGGATGGACACCTGGCAGGACGGATCGCCGGGCAGGTCCTCGACCTTGATCTGCCAGCCCGACTCGGGTTCCGGTCCCGCGGTGGAGACGTCGCCACCGAGGCTGACCAGGACCCCGCAGCCCAGCAGGGTGGCGACCTCCGCCGCGCACCGGTCCGCGGTGACCGCGCGGGAGGTGGCGGAGAGGTCGAGCGCGGTGTCGGCGGGCAGCGTGACCTCGTCTCCGCGCACCGCGACGGACCGCCAGGCGTGCGGTCGCGACGCCCCGACGACGGGGTCGAGGGCCCCGTCGGTGAGTTCGGCGGCCTCGAGCGCCCGGCGGATCTGCTGCGCCAGCGCGGTGCTCACCCGCAGGGGCCGGCCGGCGGCCGCGTTCAGCAGGGCCACCTCGGCGTCCTCGCGGGTGTCGCTGGCGACGACGTCGGCGCCGGCGAGGTGCCCGCGCACCAGGTGCCACGCGGAGTCGAGCAGGTCGGGGTCGGTGACCACCACCGTCGCTCGCACACCCCACATGGACCAACTCTTGGCGGCCTTGTCCACTGCGGCGGTCACGACCCGCCGGAGACGACGTCGTGCCGTCCGGTGCCTGCACTGACCGCCGGGCCGGACGGTACGGCGCTGCTGCTGCCGGGCAGCAACGAACTGGCCGGTCCGAGCAGGGGCGCGGCGGCGGCGACGGTGGCTGTGGTCAGCGCACCGAGACCGATCGCGCCGACGACGCCGGACGCGGCGATCGCGCGTCGGATCCGGGACTGGCGGTGGGGGCGGTCGGCAGGCGTGAGGCTCACCCGACCCAGCCTTCACCCCGTTCCTGAGAACTGTCTGAACTTTTGCTGACAATTGCCGGAACCCCGGACATGGTGTCGAAAGGCACTCAATACTGGGGACGGCTCAACGAATGACAGCAAAACTCCCGAAAGGTGGCGAATGTCACTGGCCTGGGGCGCTGCCCGTCTACGGTTGAAGGCCAGTGAACTTTCGAGATGTATTGGAGTTGCGAATGCCGGTTGATCCCGCCGCGGTCATCGTGGCTGTTGCGACCGCTCTGGGCGGACTCGTGCAGGGTGCAGACATTCCACTTCCGGTCAAAGATCATGTGACACAGACGATTCAATCGATCGAGGCGGCTGCTCCGGGGGCGTCGAAGCAGCTCGACGAGGCCATCGCCCTGCTGCCCGAGCAGGTGCAGGGACAGGCCCGGCAGGCGGTTTCGGACGCGGCCGGTGCGGCCCGGGATGCAGCCCAGCCGTACCTGCCGCCGGAGCCGCAGGCAGCGGTCGTCACGCCGCCCGTCGAGGCGCCACTCGTGCCACCCGCAGCCCCACCCACGGCCCCGCCTGCCGTCGTTTCGCCGTTGTACGCGGCGCCGCAGGCGTTTGCTGACGTCCCGTTCGTCGGCGATCTCTCCCGTGCGGCGTCCGCGCTGCCCGCGGTGTTTCCGGGCTCGATCGCACCGATCGGCGCAATCGCGGTGTTCGTGCCCTGGCTGCAGAAGGCCGGCGAGATCTGCGACGGTGTCAAGCCGCCGGTCCTGGCGGCGCTGTACAACGCGGAGAACGGATTCCGGTTCGGCCCGACGGCACCGGTGTCACGGGACGGCGCGATGGGCCCCGGCCAGTTCATGCCCGGTACCTGGGCCAAGTACGGCAAGGACGCGGACGGCGACGGCAAGGTGGACGTCCTGTCCGTCGCGGACTCGGTGATGGCCTCGGGCAACCTGCTGTGCGACATGTACGGCGAGATCGACGCCTGGAAGAAGCAGGGCCTGGTCCAGGGCGACACCCTCGACCTGACGATCGCCGGCTACAACGCAGGCGTCGGCGCGGTCCGGCGGTCGGCGGGCATGCCGTCCGGCCTGCCGGACTACGAGAACCAGACCAAGCCGTACGTGAGGAAGATCCGGGCCACCGAGGCCCAGTTCGCGATGATCCTGGCGCCGTTCACCGGGAACTCCGACGGCAGCGTCGGCAGCAAGGTGGTCGAGGCCGCGCTGAAGTTCCTTGGCCTGCCGTACGTGTGGGGCGGCGGCAACATCAACGGCCCGTCGGGCGGCGGCTTCGACTGCTCCGGCCTGACGTCGTTCGCGATGTACCAGGCGACCGGCGACAAGCTGACGCTGCCGCGGACCTCGGAGACGCAGTGGAACATCGGCATGGAGATCCCGATGGAGGCGGCGCGACCCGGTGACCTGGTGTTCGGCAACTGGCAGGCGGGCGGACCCGGGCACGTCGGCATCTACATCGGCAACGGTCAGATGGTGCACGCGCCGCAGACCGGCGACGTGGTGCGTGTCGGGGCGGTCTTCGAGAACATGAAGGCCCGCCGGATCGTGTGAGGCGGCTGCGCCGCTCGTGCGCGTCTTGCGGGTCCACGGACCCGGCAGACGCGCACGAGCGCGAAGCGCCTCCGGACACAGGCGGTGCCCGCTCGGCGGGGCCGCAGAGGCGTCGACCGGGCCGACCCGGTCGCATACGATCGCAGGGTGACGGACTCGAGCGATCCCCGTGAAGAAGACCTGTTCGACGCTGATTTCGGCGCGGACCCCGAGTTCGGCACGGTACCCGAGTTCACCGAGACCGCGATGTCGGTCCTGCGCGCGCGGGGACCGCTCTCCGTCGACGACTTCGCAGGCGCGCTGGCGGAGCAGGGGCTCGGCTCGGCGGAGCAGGCCGTCGAGCTGATCGGGTTCCTCGAGGATCCGGCGCTCACCGTCCTCGCGGACGGTCGTTACGCCGCCGCCGACGCGGTGCTCGAGGGTCGCACGCTGACCCATCGACTGTCCGCGGCGGAGATCGAGTCCGGCATCCTCGACGTCCTGCCCGACCTCTCGCCGCTGACCACGCTGGTCGAGGCGGGCAGCCCCGACGACGACCGCGAGTTCAGCGTCGTCTTCCCGGACTTCGACGCCGACGTGTTCACCGCGCGTGGGCTGACCGACGCCCCCGCCCCGGAACTGGAGCGGCTGCTGCTGCGGCCGGATGCACTCAGCGGCTGCGCCGCCGGTGACCTGATCGGCATCGAGGTGTCGGGCGGAGCGCTGCGGCTGGTCCGCCTCGACTCGCCCGCGACCGAGACGGATCTCGCAGATCCGTTGCGCCGCATCATCGTCGACGGCACCGCGGGCTACGTCGACGCCGTCGCCCTGCAGTTGATGGCCGACGATCCCACGCTGTTCGCCACCCCGGCCGCGCCGCTGACCGACCTGCTCACCGCCGCCGGGTACACCTGCGAGCGGGACCACATCGCCGTCCACGGTTTCGACTTCGAGGGGTACCACCGCGCCACCCGGGTCGGGATGGTCGCGCGCGAGCACGAACTGCACGCCGATGAGGCAGGCGCGGTCGTCGACTTCGCCTACCTGGTGCGCGAGGTCGCGGAGGCGGCAGCACTCGGCGAGGACCCGATGGTGCTGGCGGCCACCCGGGTTGCGCAGTCGCCGGAGAGCTACGCGGCACTCGAGGACCCGGTGTCCGCGGCCGCGGCGCTCGACCTCGCCGCCCGGATCGAGGACGACCGGACCGAGGCGCTGCACGCCGCCGCGGTGGCGCTGCTCGAGCACGCACCGCGCCGGACCCTGCCAGCCGCACACTGGATCGCGGCCAAGGCCGCGGACCGGCTCGGCGACGTCGAGGCGGCCGCCGCGCACTACGAGAGCGCACTGGACCGCGACCCCGACTGGGTGCCGGCGATCTTCGACCTCGCCCTGCTCGCCGCGGACGGCGGCGACGTGACGCGCGCCCAGTCGCTGCTCGGCCGCATCGAGGGCGGGGACGCGGAGGCGCTGTACGAGGTGCTGGCCCGGTACCAGCCCGTCGAACACCCCGAGCTGGGTCGAAATGACAAGTGCTGGTGCGGTTCCGGACGCAAGTACAAGTCCTGCCACCTCGGCCGGTCCGACCTGTCGGTCGATGCGCGCGCGGAGTGGCTCTACACCAAGGGGCAGCTGTTCGCGCGGACCCCGGAACTGTTCGACCTGGTGTACAGCCTCGCCGAGATCCGCGCCGAGTACTGGTCGGACGAGGACGGCCTGGCCGCGGCGCTCGAGGGCGGCCTGGCCGTCGACGTCGCGCTGTTCGAGGCAGGCATCTTCGACCTGTTCGTCTCCCGGCGCGGCGACCTGCTGCCGCCGGCCGAACTCGAGCTCGCCAGGCAGTGGTTGGCGGGCCGCCGATCGGTCTACGAGGTGACCGCGACGACGCCGGGCGAGTCACTTACCCTGCAGGACGTGCGCGGCGGCGACCCGGTCGAGGTCGTCGACGAGTGGGGGAGCCAGAACTTCGCCGTCGGGACGGTGCTCTGCGCCCGGTTGCTTCCCACCGGCGAGTCGGTCCGGGCCTTCGGCGGCATGGAGCCGATCGACCCGTCGGAGCGGGACGCACTGCTCGAGTTGCTGGACTCCGAGGACACCGAGCCCGATCAGCTGGTCGACTTCCTCAGCCGAGTCTTCCTGCCGAACTGAGGTTCTCGCCGGTCGCCTACGATCTCGGGGTGACCGACTTGATCGAATCCCGCGACGACCAGCATCCCGATACCGATGAGCTCCTCGGCCTCGATGTCGACTTCGATGTGGTCGACGTCGCCGAGTGCGCGATGGACGTGCTCCGCGAACGAGGCCCGCTCAGTGCCGAGGACTGGGCGAGCGTGCTGGTCGAGGCGGAGTTCGGCACGATCGAGGAGATGACCGAGCTGGCGGCCGTCCTGGAGGGCCCGGCGCTCGGACAGCTCGCCGACGGGCGCAAGGTCGCAGTCGACAGCCTGCTCGAGGGCCGGGTGCTCACGCATCGGCTCACCGCAGCCGAGATCGCCTCGGGCATCGTCGACATCGACCCCGACCTGTCCGCGCTGACGTGCCTCGTCGAACAGGGCACCCCCGACGGCGGGCGGGACGTCACCGTCGTCTTCCCCGAATTCGACGCCGCGGTGTTCGCCGCGCGGGGCCGCACCGACATCGATGCGCCGGAGCTCGAGCGGCTGCTGCTCGATCCCGACGCGCTCGCCGAACACGTCGCGGGCGACATGATCGGACTCGGCATGGCGGGCGGGGCGCTGCGCCTGGTCCGGGTCGACCGGGCCGTCGCCGCCCCGGACCTCGCCGAGCGGCTGGGCCGGATCATCGCCGACGGCACCGCCGAGCACGCCGATCCCGTCGTCTGGCAGTTGATCGCCGACGACCCGGAACTGTTCACGGCCCCGGCCGCGCCGCTGGCAGAACTGTTCGACGGCGCGGGCTACGTCAGCGAACGCAACTACGTGGCAGCCCGCGGCTTCGACTTCGCCGCGTACCACCGGGCGAATCTCGTCGAGTCGATCGCGCGGGAGAACAAGCTGCGCCTCGACGAGGCAGGCGCCGTCGTCGACTTCAACGACCTGGTCTGCGACATCGCCGAGGCCGTCGAGCGCGGCGAGGACCCCGACGCCGTCGCCGCGGCCCGGGTGGTCGCCGCTCTGGACGCCTACGCACTCCTCGAGGACCCGTCGGTCGCGGCCATTGCGCTCGACCTCACCGCCACCACCGGAGAGGACCGCGCACACGCCCTGCACGCCGCCGCGGTGGCGCTGATCGAGCACGCCCCGCGCCAGGCGAAGGTGTCCGCGCACTGGCTGGCGGGCAAGGCCGCCGACCGGCTCGGCGACGTCCGCGCCGCCATGACGCACTACGAGAGCGCGCTGGACCGGGACCCGGAATGGACGCTCGCCACCTTCGACCTGGCGCTGCTCGCCGCCGACGCCGGCGACCTGACCCGGGCGCAGTCGCTGCTCGGCCGCATCGAGGGCGGCGATGCGGAGACCCTGCACGAGGTGCTCGAGCGGTACCAGCCGGTGGAACATCCCGGGTTGGGCCGCAACGATCGCTGCTGGTGCGGATCCGGCCGCAAGTACAAGGCCTGCCACCTCGGCAAGTCCGAGCTCACCGTCGACGCCCGCGCATCGTGGCTGTACACCAAGGCGCTGATGTTCGCGCGCACCCCGGAGCTGTTCGACCTGGTCTACAACCTCGCCGAGATCCGCGCCGGCCATTCCGAGGACGAGGACGCCACCATCGAGGCACTCGAGGGCGGCCTGGTCATCGACGCCGCACTGTTCGAGGGTGGCGTCCTCGAGCAGTTCGTGGAACGCCGCGAGCAACTGCTGCCTGCCGAGGAACTCGAGCTCGCGCGGCAGTGGCTGACGGGCAGCCGGGGCCTGTACGAGGTGACGGCGGCCGCGCCGGGCGAGTCGCTGACCCTGCGTGAGGTGACCGGCGGAGACGTGGTCGAGGTGACCGACTCGGTGGCCGGCCACAACTTCGTGGTCGGGACGCTGGTCTGCGCCCGACTGCTGCCGACGGGTGAGTCGGTCCGGGCGTTCGGCGGCATCGAGCCGGTCGACCCGGAGTACCGGGACGAGCTGCTGGAACTGTGCGGGTCGGAGGAGACCGAGCCGGACGAACTGGTCGACGTCCTCAGCCTCGCGTTCGCCCGGGGCTGACGCGTAGACGCACAACCCCGGTCGAGCTCGGGCTCGACCGGGGTTGTGTGAGGGAACGTGACTGGCGTCAGCTGTGGTACGGCTCCGCGCTGATCAGCGTGACCTTCATCGTCTTGTTGTTGGGGAGCACGTACTCCCGGGTGTCGCCGATCGTCGCGTTGAGCAGCGCCGAACCGAGCGGGGAGTTCGGGGAGTAGACCTCGAGCTCGTTCTCGCGGACGCCCTCCTCGCGGGTGGCGATGAGGAACGTCTCGGTGTCGGTCTCGTCACCGTCGTAGTACACCTTCACGACGGAACCGGGCAGCGCGACACCGGACTGGGTGGGCGCCTGGCCGACCTTGGCGTTGTTCAGCAGGTCCTGGAGCTGACGGATCCGAGCTTCCTGCTGGCCCTGGTCCTCGCGGGCGGCGTGGTAGCCACCGTTCTCCTTGAGGTCACCCTCTTCACGACGCTCGTTGATCTCGGCCGCGATGATCGGGCGGTTCGCAATGAGCTGGTCGAGTTCGGTCTTGAGCCTGTCGTGGGACTCCTGGGTCAACCAGGTCACCTGGGTCTCGGTCATGTCTCGATCACTCCTCGTAGTCGGAACCCTCACGGGCCCCCCGGACGGACCGCTGAAATGCAGCGGTCGACGGTGGCAGCGCGTGTTCCTCCGGAAGTGATTCCCCCGGCGGGCTCAGTGGAGTCGAGCCGTTACACCCTGCCGCCAATGCAGCAATACACGGTTCCAGTCAGGAACCGTGTATTCGAGGAATTCTAGCACGATCGGGGGTCCAAGGGCCCTGGCCGAATGCGTGTCGGTCCGCCGGTCAGCCCGCGTTGAGGTACCCCGGGGCGCCCATGCCGCAGCCGTAGATCTCGGCGATCGCGGGGCGCAGTGAGGTCCGGATGGGGAGGGTGATCTCGACGGTGCCGCTGTCCGAGGGCTGCACGTACACCTCGCGGCGGCCGGTCTCGGAGCCGTCCTTGGAACGGGCCCGCAGGATGCAGACCGCCGGCTCGGACGAGACCTCGCGGGTGACGGTGAATCGGGCACTGATCGTCGAGTCGTCGACGATGTCGTACGAGATGATCTGCGCCTCGACGTCCTTGTTCTCGAACTTGTTGTAGGCGAGGAAGGCGAGTGCGACGCCAAGGGCGACGACTCCGATGGTGAGCACGACCGCCAGGATTCGTGATCCGCGCAGGCTCCGCTCCGGTGCGGGATAGCGGTCAGTGGGCACAGTTTCGGTCATCGGCTCAGCTCTCGTACAGCGGTCCGGGCGAGCTGCGTCGCCCGGCGGGGCGCACCTTCTTCCGGCGGCTGGGCAGGGCCACGGCTGACGTCGGAGGTATCGGGTGGAACTATAGGGGAAGGACAACGGCGTGCCGCTGGCGCGGTCCGCCGAACCGTCCGACATGGCCGACTGTGGCTACAGGCGAAGTTGAGGTGAAGGAACACTGTGAGCGGATTGCGCCTCATGGCCGTGCACGCCCATCCCGACGACGAGTCCAGCAAGGGCGCCGCGACCATGGCCCGATATGCGGCCGAGGGTCACGAAGTGCTGGTCGTGACCCTGACCGGCGGTGAACGGGGTGACATCCTCAACCCCGCGATGGACGTGCCCGGGGTCCGGGACCGGCTTCCCGAGGTGCGCCGCGAGGAGATGGCCACCGCGGCCCGCATCCTCGGTGTCGAGCAGACCTGGCTCGGCTTCGTCGACTCCGGGCTGCCCGAGGGCGACCCGCTGCCGCCGCTGCCCGACGACTGCTTCGCGCTCGTGCCGCTCGAGATCTCCACCGAGGCGCTGGTCCGGGAGATCCGCAAGTTCCGTCCGCACGTGATGACGACGTACGACGAGAACGGCGGCTACCCGCACCCCGACCACATCCGCTGCCACGAGGTCTCGATGGCCGCCTACGAGGCCGCCGCCGACCCGGAGCGGTTCCCCGACGCGGGGGAGCCGTGGGAGGTGCAGAAGGTCTACTACTCGCACGGGTTCATCCGCAAGCGGCTGGAGCTGTTCCAGGAGGAGTACGACCGCCGGGGCGAGGAGTTCCCGATGGCCGAGTGGCTCAAGAAGTGGAAGGTCGAACAGGGCGACCTGATGGCCCGCGTGACCACCCAGATCGTCTGCGGCGACCACTTCCCGCAGCGCGACGACGCGCTGCGCGCGCACGCCACCCAGATCGACCCCAACGGGTCGTTCTTCGCGGTGCCGCTGGAGATCCAGCAGAAGATCTGGCCGACCGAGGAGTTCGAGCTCGCGAAGACCCGCGTGCGCACCTCGATCCCCGAGAACGACCTGTTTGCCGGCATCGATCATGTCGGCAGCGAACCTGAGGAGAAGAAGTGATCTTGGCAAGTGCGGCGGTCGACCTGCTGGCGCAGACCCCCGGCACCCCCACCGGACCGGAGTACGGCAAGGCCTCGCCGTTCGGACTGATCCTGATCCTGCTGCTGCTCGCCGCAACGGCGCTGCTGATCCGGTCGATGAACCGCCAGCTCAAGAAGCTGCCGGAGACCTTCGAGCCGGAGCATCCGGAGGCCGACCAGGCCGTCGACGACGGCACCGACCCTGGTGCCGCGCAGGTGCCGAAGGCGGAGACCGCCAAGAAGGTGGCCACAGAGAAGGTCGCCACCGAGAAGAAGCCCGAACCGCCGACGCAGACCGCCGGCTAGATGACCGCCCGCGGCAGGAACAGCCTCGGCGAGGCCACCAGCCCGTACCTGCGCCAGCACGCCGACAACCCGGTGCACTGGCAGCAGTGGGGCCCCGACGCGCTGGCCTGGGCGCGCGAGCGGGACGTGCCGATCCTGCTGTCCGTCGGCTACGCGGCATGCCACTGGTGCCACGTGATGGCGCACGAGTCCTTCGAGGACGAGGCCACGGCCGAGGTGATGAACACCCACTTCGTCTGCATCAAGGTGGACCGGGAGGAACGCCCGGACCTCGACGCGGTCTACATGAACGCGACCGTCGCGATGACCGGGCAGGGCGGGTGGCCGATGACCTGCTTCCTGACGCCCGACGCGGAACCGTTCTACTGCGGCACCTACTACCCGCCGACGCCGCGCGGCGGGATGCCGTCGTTCACCCAGCTGCTCGAGGCGATCGCCGACACCTGGCAGACCCGCCGCGACGACGTGCACCGGGCGTCGGCACAGGTCGCGGAGCAGTTGCAGGCAAACTCGGCGGGCATTCCCGGCGGCCAGGTGCCGGTGGACGCGGCGCTGCTCGACGCCGCCTCCGCGGCGGCGCGGCGTGACGAGGACGTCGCCCGCGGCGGCTTCGGCGGCGCCCCGAAGTTCCCGCCCACCGCGCTGCTGGAGGGGCTGCTCCGCGGGCACGAGCGGACCGGGGACCCGGCCGCGCTGGCGACCGTGCAGCGGACCGCGGAGGCGATGGCCCGCGGCGGCATCTACGACCAGCTCGGCGGCGGCTTCGCGCGGTACGCGGTCGACGCGGACTGGGTGGTGCCGCACTTCGAGAAGATGCTCTACGACAACGCGCAGCTGCTGCGGCTCTACGCGCACCTGGGCAGGCGCACCGGGTCGGCGCTCGCGGTCCGGGTGGCGGAGGAGACCGCCGAGTTCCTGCTGCGAGACCTGCGGACCGCAGGCGGCGGCTTCGCGTCCGCCCTGGACGCCGACACCGAGGGTGTCGAGGGACTGACCTACGCGTGGACCCCCGACGAGCTGACCGCCGCGCTGGGCTTCGAGGACGGCATCTGGGCAGCGGGGCTGCTCGCGGTGAGCACCGCGGGCACCTTCGAGGCAGGCACCTCGGTGCTGCAGCTGCCCGCCGACCCCGAGGACTGGCCGCGCTTCGAGTCGGTGCGCGAGCGGCTCTTCGAGGTTCGCACGCGTCGGCCCCAGCCCGCCCGTGACGACAAGGTGGTCACCGCCTGGAACGGTCTCGCGGTCACCGCGCTGGCCGAGGCGGGAGCCGGCTTCGGCCGTCGGGACTGGGTGGACGCCGCCGCCGAATGCGCGCGGTACCTGCTGGACACGCACCTGGTCGACGGTCGACTGCGACGCGCCTCGCTGGGCGGGGCGGTCGGGGAGGCCGCCGCGGTGCTCGACGACCACGCGGCCCTGGCCGTCGGGCTGCTCGCCCTGCACCAGGCGACCGGCGAGGCGCAGTGGCTCACCCGAGCGCAGGACCTGGTGGACCTGGCGGTCACCCATTTCGCCGACCCGGCGGAGCCCGGCTGCTGGTTCGACACCGCGGACGACGCCGAACGGCTGATCACCCGGCCGCGGGACCCGTTCGACGGCGCCACCCCGTCGGGGGCGTCGACGATGGCGGAGGCGCTGCAGGCGGCCGCGGCGCTGTCCGAGCCGGAACGGTCGGCCCGGTACGCCGTCGCGGTCGCGGACACCCTGGACCGGGGCGCGCCGCTGCTCGCGCGGTCGGCGCGGTCCGCGGGGCACTGGCTGGCGGTGGCGGAGGCGTCCGTGCGCGGCCCGATCCAGGTCGCGGTGGCGACGGACGGCGTCGAGACCGGACTGCTCGATGTCGCCCGCCGCGCAGCGCCGGGAGGCGCGGTCGTGCTCGGCGGCGCGCCGGACTCGGCCCCGCTGCTGGCGGACCGCCCGCTCGTCGGCGGTGCCCCCGCGGCGTACGTCTGCCGGGGGTTCGTCTGCGACCGACCGGTGACCGAGACCTCGGAGCTGCGGGCCGCCCTCGCCCGCTGACCCGCGGGGTCAGCCGAAGACGACCAGCCACACCGCGACGTAGTGGCACAGCGCGGCGACCACCGTGCCTGCGTGGAAGAACTCGTGGTGGCCGAACGTGGCGGGCCACGGGTTGGGCCACTTGGTGGCGTACAGGATCGCGCCGACGCTGTAGAGGACGCCGCCGACGGCGAGCAGGACCAGCGGCGCCCAGCCGACCTGGGCCGCCAGCTCGCCCGCGACGGGGACGATCGCCCAGCCGAGAATCAGGTACAGCGGGACCCCCACCCAGCGCGGGGCCGTGGGCCAGAGCATCTTCAGAGCCACCCCGGCGAGCGCGCCCGCCCAGACCACGGTCAGCAGGGTGCGGCCGGTCTCCGGGGGCAGCCCGAGCAACGCGAACGGCGTGTAGCTGCCGGCGATGAAGACGAAGATCATCGAGTGGTCCGCACGCTTCATCCGGATCCGCGCGCGGACGGTCGACCAGTGCACCCGGTGGTAGGTGGCGCTGACGCCGAACATCCCGCACACGGTCGTCGCGTAGATCGCGGTGGCCACCCCGGCGCGGGTCGACTCGCCTGCCGCGCACACCACCAGCACCGCGCCCGCGACGACGGCAGCCGCGAACGCCCACAGGTGAATCCAGCCGCGGAGCCGCGGTTTGACCGGCGCGACGGCGGTCTCGAGTGCAGTCATGTGGAGCTCCTCTGGTCGGTCCGCAAGCCAAACCTACGGTACCGTAGGTTTGGGAGTCGGGGTGACCGTGGAGTTGCTCGCGGGGGCGTTGTGTGTGCGGCGTAATGTGGCCAGCGTGGTGATGTCCAGGTGAAGGTTCCGAACCTGCTGTACAGGGTCTACGAGCGGCGCCTGGCCCGAAAGCTCGAGGGGCTGGCCACGCCTCGTCACGTCGCGGTCATGTGCGACGGCAATCGGCGATGGGCCCGGGAGAACGGGTTCACCGACGTCGCGCACGGGCACCGGATGGGCGCACTCAAGATCGCCGAGCTGTTGCGCTGGTGCGACGAGGCCGACATCGAGATGGCCACCATCTACCTGCTCTCCACCGAGAACCTGCGTCGCGACCCCGAGGAGCTGGACACGCTCCTCGAGATCATCACCGACGTGGTCGAGGAGATCTCGGGGCCGGCGAACAACTGGAGCGTCAAGATCGTCGGCACGCTCGACCTGCTGCCACCCGAGCAGGCCCGACGCCTGCGCGAGGCGGCCGCGGGCACGATCGGCGGCACCGGCTGCCACGTCAACGTCGCGGTCGGATACGGCGGGCGTCAGGAGATCGCCGACGCGGTGCAGTCGCTGCTGAGCGAGAAGCTGCGCGAGGGCCTGACCGGCGACGACCTGGTCAAGGCGATGAGCGTCGAGGGCATCGACGGCCACCTCTACACCTCCGGTCAGCCCGACCCGGACCTGGTGATCCGCACGTCGGGGGAGCAGCGGCTCTCCGGGTTCCTGCTGTGGCAGAGCGCCTACTCCGAGATCTGGTTCACCGAGGCGTACTGGCCGGAGTTCCGCCGCGTCGACTTCCTGCGGGCCTTGCGCGACTACGCCGCCCGGCACCGGCGCTTCGGCGCCTAGGCGGCGGGCGACGAGGTCGCCTACAGCTTCCGCAGGCGCAGCCGGTTGATCGAGTGGTCGGCGTCCTTGCGCAGCACCAGCGTCGCGCGCGGCCGGGTCGGCAGGATGTTCTCCACCAGGTTCGGGCGGTTGGTGGAGTTCCAGATCTCCTCGGCGGCCACCGTGGCGTGCTCGTCGGACAGCCCGGAGTAGTGGTGGAAGTGCGCGTTCGGGTCCGCGAACGACGTCTTGCGAAGCGCGAGAAAGCGTTTGACGTACCAGCGCTCGATGTCCTCGATCCGGGCGTCGACGTAGATGGAGAAGTCGAACAGGTCCGAGACCATCAGCCGCGGACCCGTCTGCAGCACGTTCAGGCCCTCGATGATCAGGATGTCGGGCTGGCGGATCAGGTGGTGCTGGCCGGGCACGATGTCGTACGACCGGTGCGAGTACATCGGCGCCGCAACCTCTTCCGCGCCGGACTTGACCTCGGTGACGAAGCGCAGCAGCTTGCGGCGGTCGTAGCTCTCGGGAAAACCCTTGCGGTGCATGATGCCGCGCCGGGTCAACTCGGCGGTCGGGTACAGGAAGCCGTCGGTGGTCACCAGGTCCACGCGCGGGTGGTGGTCCCAGCGGGCCAGCAGCGCCTGGAGCACGCGCGCGGTGGTCGACTTGCCGACCGCCACGCTGCCCGCCACCCCGATCACGAACGGGACCTGACGGTCAGGGTGCTTCTCGCCGAGGAAGGTCGCGGTCGCGGCGAACAGCCGTTGGCGCGCGGCCACCTGCAGGTGGATCAGGCGGGAGAGCGGCAGGTACACCTCGGCGACCTCGTCGAGGTCGATCTGCTCGCCCAGGCCGCGCAGGCCGAGGAGCTCCTCCTCCGTCAGCACGAGCGGTGTCGCCTTGCGCAGCGTCCGCCACTGCTTCCGGTCGAATTCGACGTACGGGCTGGTCTCGCTCATCTTGGCCATGCGCTCACCTCGCGCTCGGTCTGCATGGGTCGAATTGTGCTCGTCGACACGGGAGTCTGCTGCGGCGGGTCCGGATTGTGTCGAACACGAGCGTGCCCGTGCGACCCGGCCGTGCCGGGGCCCGCTACCGTGGGTCAGCATGGATCCCGTTGCGTTCGTCCGCGAATACCTGCTGTTGGGGCTCGGTTTCGACAGGCTCGAGGACGGCTTCGTCGACGCGTACACCGGGGACCCGGAGCTGCGGCGACGGGTGGTGGACGCGCCCGTGCCTGCGCCTGCGGACCTGGCGCGTCGCGCCGCGGAACTGCGGGCCGAGCTGCCCAGCGTGGACCTGACGGCGCAGCGGGCGGACTTCCTCGACGTGCACCTGCGCGCGCTCGAGTGCTCCGGCCGCAAGTTCGCAGGCGAGGACATCGGCTTCGTCGACGAGGTGCACGCCTACTTCGACGTGCGGATCGAACCCGGCCGCGAGGAGGACTACCGGGACGCGCACCGGGCCATGGACGAGGTGCTCGCGGGGGCCGGCTCCGGACCCCTGGCCGAGCGACTGCAGGCGCACCGGGCCGCCGACGAGATCCCGCCGGAGCGCCTCGCGGAGTGCGTCGAGGCGTTCTCCAGTGCGCTGCGCGACCTGGTCCGCGACCGGTACCCGCTGCCGGAGACCGAGCGGGTCGAGTACGAGGTGGTCGGCGACAAGCCGTGGTCGGGCTTCAACTACTACCTCGGCGACTACCGGTCGAAGGTGGCGATCAACTCGGACCTCAAGCAGCAGATGGCGCACCTGCCGCACCTGATCGCGCACGAGTCCTATCCCGGTCACCACACCGAGCACTGCCGCAAGGAGGCCGGGCTGGTGGCCGCCGGGCAGCAGGAGCAGACGCTGTTCCTGGTGAACACCCCGCAGTGCCTGATGGCGGAGGGCCTGGCGGACCTGGCGCTGAAGTCGGTCGTCGGGCCGGGCTGGGGGCGGTGGGCGCAGGAGATCTACGCGGACCTGGGCCTGCGCTTCGACGGCGAGCGGGCGGAGGCGCTCTCGGCGGCGTCGGGCAAGCTGCTCGGGGTCCGGCAGGACGCGGCCCTGCTCCTGCACGACCGCGGCCGCGGCCACGACGAGGTGGCGCAGTTCCTGCAGCGCTGGACCCTGACCACGCCGGAACGGGCCCGGCAGACGCTGCGGTTCCTGTCCTCGCCGCTGTGGCGGGCGTACACCAGCACGTACGTGGAGGGCTACCGGCTGCTCGGGTCCTGGCTGGACCGGGGCGCGACCACGGACGAGCGGTCGGAGCTGTTCCGGCGGCTTCTCGACGAGCCGCTGATCCCGTCCGCGTTGCGCTGACCCTGCTGTCCGTCAGGTGCGTGGCGACCAACCGGCCGGTCCGGGGCCGAGCGCCTCGAATGACCCGGTGTGGGCGCGGCTGAGCTTGACCCGCCTGCGCAGCAGCCACCGGCCGCCTCGCCGGGCCCACTCGTCGTGGTAGTCGCCGAGGGTCTGAAACGTCAGGTGCGCCGCCTCGCCGGTGCCGACGTGCAGGTCGCTCACGTACGCGCGACTGGTCGCGGTGTCCCCGTCGACGTCGATCAGCACGTTGCCGAGCAGGTGCTGGGACGGGCCGCAGTCGTCGAGGAAGGACCGGATGCTAGTGACTATCGCGGCGAGTCCGGTCAGGTTCCCGGCGCCCAGGTCGGCGGTCGCCTCCGCCAGCACCAGATCGTCCAGCGCGGTCCAGTCCCGCTCGTCCATCGCCCGGGCGATCCGGATCAGGGTGCGATGGATGGCGCGCTCGGCGAGCAGGTCTTCGACGGTGGCTTCGGCGGCGGGCATCGGGTCTCCTGAAGGTGTCGTGGTGGCGCGGATGGGCCCCGGCGCCGACGGCACGCTAGCCCGCCGCCGGCCCGGGTCGGCGTTGTGATCCCTGTCACCGGGACGAGTCGTGGCGGGGCCCGGCGGGTCGGGTGGTTCGCGCGGTTCTAGACTGGTAGCGCCCCTGCCCGGCTTCCGCTTGGAGATTCTTCGATGACCGCTGTGCCCAGCACCGACGTGAACAACGCTTCGCTCGCCGAGCTCGACCCCGAGGTCGCCGCCGCGATGAACGGCGAGTTGGCCCGTCAGCGCGACACCCTCGAGATGATCGCGTCCGAGAACTTCGTCCCGCGCGCGGTGCTGCAGGCCCAGGGCAGCGTCCTGACCAACAAGTACGCCGAGGGCTACCCGGGTCGCCGCTACTACGGCGGCTGCGAGCACGTGGACATCGTCGAGAACCTCGCCAAGGAGCGCGCCTGCGCGGTGTTCGGCGCCGAGTTCGCCAACGTGCAGCCGCACGCAGGCGCGCAGGCCAACGCCGCGGTGCTGATGGCGCTGATGAACCCGGGCGAGAAGCTCATGGGCATGGACCTCGCGCACGGCGGTCACCTCACCCACGGCATGAAGCTGAACTTCTCGGGCAAGCTCTACCAGGTGGCGTCCTACGGCGTCCGCGAGGACACCCACGTCGTCGACATGGACAAGGTGCGCGAGACCGCCCTGGCCGAGCGCCCGGAGGTGCTCATCGCCGGCTGGTCCGCGTACCCGCGTCAGCTCGACTTCGCGGCGTTCCGCTCGATCGCCGACGAGATCGGCGCCAAGCTGTGGGTCGACATGGCGCACTTCGCCGGCCTGGTGGCCGCCGGTCTGCACCCCTCGCCGGTGCCGCACGCCGACGTCGTCTCCACCACCGTGCACAAGACCCTCGGCGGACCGCGCTCCGGCATGATCCTGGCGAAGAAGGAGTGGGCCAAGAAGCTCAACTCCGCGGTGTTCCCGGGTCAGCAGGGCGGCCCGCTCATGCACGCGGTCGCCGCGAAGGCCGTCGCGATGAAGATCGCCGCCACCGACGAGTTCAAGGACCGGCAGGTGCGCACCCTCGCAGGCGCGAAGATCCTCGCCGAGCGTCTCGGCGGCGCCGACGTCGCGGGCAACGGCATCTCGGTGCTGACCGGCGGCACCGACGTGCACCTGGTGCTGGTGGACCTGCGGCACTCGCAGCTCGACGGTCAGCAGGGCGAGGACCTCCTGCACGAGATCGGCATCACCGTCAACCGCAACGCCGTGCCGTTCGACCCGCGTCCGCCGATGAACCCGTCGGGCCTGCGCATCGGCACCCCGGCGCTGGCCACCCGCGGATTCGACGACGCGGCCTTCACCGAGGTTGCCGACATCATCGGCACCGCGCTGGCCGCCGGTTCCGCGGCCGACGTCCCGGCCCTGCGGGCCCGGGTCTCCAAGCTGGCGCTCGACTTCCCGCTGTACGACGGTCTCGAGGACTGGGGACTGCTCTCCCGCACCGTCTGACCTCGCTCTTCGGCTCGCGCGGCGGCCCGCATCCCCACCCGGGGGTGCGGGCCGCCGCCGTTGTCACGCCGGGATCGTGGCGACGTCAGGAACCGCACAGCCGGTCCCCGCCCGCGGAGGGCAAGTGTTGACCGGTCCGCAACACCGGATGTGACGTCCCGAAACATCCGCGCCCGATGATCGGTGGCGACCTTGATCCGCGGCCGAAGGGATGCACGGACTATGGGCGCTCGCAGCCACGGCACCAGTGTCGACACACTCTGCGCCTACTGCGGTGTCGGGTGCGGCCTGGTCCTCGACATCGTCACCGACCCGGAGACGGGGCGCCGCTGGGCCGCGAAGTCGTCGGGTCTCGCCTCGCACCCCACGAACTTCGGTCGACTGTGCACCAAGGGCGCCACCACCGCGGACATGCTGGCCGGACCGGGCCGGATGGAGTCGCCGTACCTGCGGCCGGCCCGGGGGCAGTCGCTCGAGGCCGCCGACATGGACGCCGCCATCACCGACACCGCGCAGCGGTTGCGGGCGATCGTCGACGAGCACGGCCCCGACGCGGTGGCCCTGTACGTGTCCGGGCAGATGTCACTCGAGGCCCAGTACCTGTCGAACAAGCTGGCCAAGGGCTTCATCGGCACCAACCAGATCGAGTCGAACTCGCGCCTGTGCATGGCCAGCGCAGGCACCGGCTACAAGCAGTCCCTGGGTGCCGACGGCCCGCCCGGCTCGTACCAGGACTTCGAGTCCGCGGACGTGTTCTTCGTGATCGGCGCCAACATGGCCGACTGTCACCCGATTCTGTTCCTGCGCATGATGGAGCGGGTTAAGGCCGGTGCGAAGCTGATCGTCGTCGACCCCCGGCGCAGCGCCACCGCGGACAAGGCCGACCTGTTCCTGCAGATCGCGCCGGGCACCGACCTGGCGCTGCTCAACGGGCTCCTGCACCTGCTCGTCGTCAGCGGTGACATCGACCAGGAGTTCATCGCCGACTTCACCGAGGGCTGGGAGGTGATGCCCAGCTTCCTGGCGGAGTTCACCCCGGACAAGGTCAGCGACATCACCGGGATCCCGGCGGCGGACATCCGCACGGCCGCGCGGTGGATCGGTGCGGCCGGGAACTGGATGAGCTGCTGGACGATGGGTCTGAACCAGAGCACCCACGGGACCTGGAACACCAACGCCATCTGCAACCTGCACCTGGCCACCGGCGCCATCTGCAGGCCCGGCAGCGGCCCGTTCTCCCTGACCGGCCAGCCGAACGCCATGGGCGGGCGCGAGATGGGATACATGGGGCCGGGTCTGCCCGGCCAGCGCGCGGTGATGTTCGACGCCGACCGCGAGTTCGTCGAGGACCGGTGGGGAATACCGCGCGGGTCGCTGCGCACCGAGACCGGCGGCGGGACGATCGACATGTTCTCCCGGATGGCCGCAGGTGAGATCAAGGCCTGCTGGATCATCTGCACCAATCCCGTTGCGACGGTGGCCAACCGCAAGACCGTCATCGACGGGCTGGAGCGGGCCGAACTCGTCGTCACCCAGGACGCGTTCCTCGGCACCGAGACCAACGAGTACGCCGACGTGCTGCTCCCGGCGGCGCTGTGGACCGAGTCCGATGGGGTGATGATCAACTCCGAACGCAACCTGACCCTGTTCCAGCAGGCACTCGACCCGGTCGGGCAGGCGCTGCCGGACTGGCAGATCATCGCCCGGATCGCCTGCGAGATGGGGTACGCCGAGGCGTTCACCTACACCTGCGCGGAGGAGGTGTTCGAGGAGATCAAGCAGTTCTGGAACCCGAAGACGGGCTACGACTTGCGGGGCGTCACCTACGACCGCCTCCGGGAGAATTCGATC
The DNA here is from genome assembly GCF_042654025.1 of Rhodococcus kronopolitis. Taxonomy (NCBI): domain Bacteria; kingdom Bacillati; phylum Actinomycetota; class Actinomycetes; order Mycobacteriales; family Nocardiaceae; genus Rhodococcus; species Rhodococcus kronopolitis. The sequence goes on from NZ_JBHSFO010000012.1 coordinate 163,297, forward strand.
CAGTGGCCGTGCCCGCCCGACAGCGACCAGGACCGCCATCCCATCCGGTACCTCAACGACGGCGTGAGCCAGCAGCTCCTCGTCGGCGCGGACGGCGTCGCCCCGCGGCTGGCGTTCCCCACCGCCAGCGGCCGCGCGATGTTCTTCGCCCGGCCGCACCTGCCGCCCGCCGAGATGCCCGACGACGACTACCCGTTCCTGCTCAACACCGGCCGTCTCGCGCACCAGTGGCACACCATGACCAAGACCGGCAAGGTGGCCAAGCTCAACAAGCTCAACCCGGGGCCGTTCATCGAGATCCACCCCGACGACGCCGCCCGCCTCGGTGTCGCCGACTCCGATCCGATCGAGGTGTCCTCGCGCCGCGGACGGGCGGTGTTGCCTGCCCTGGTCAACGATCGGGTCCGTCCCGGGAACTGCTTCGCGCCGTTCCACTGGAACGACTCCTTCGGCGAGTACCTGTCCATCAACGCCGTCACCAACGACGCGATCGATCCCGCGTCGCAGCAGCCGGAGTTCAAGGCCTGCGCCGTGACACTGACCAAGGTTGCCGTGACCACACCCGACGCGCTGCCCACCGAGACCGCCGATGCGCCGGAGTCAACTCCCACGCCGCTCGGCGCCGCGGACGGCGGTTCGTCGCGACTGGACGTCCTGGCCGCAGTGCTCGGGCAGACCGACACACCGGCAGTCGATTTCGACCCGATGGAGAAGGCCTACCTCGCGGGGCTCCTCGCGGCCCTGCGATCGGATGCGGGCCGCACCCCCGGGGTGCCGACCCTGCCCGCGAACAGCCCCTTCGACGCAGGCAAGAGGATGTGGGTCGACGGCGTCCTGGCCGGGTTGTTCTCGCGTGCCCCGATCCCCGGGGGCGAACGGACCGAGCCTGCCGAGGTGCCCGCTCCCGGGCGGGCCCCGATCGTCGTGCTCTGGGCCTCGCAGACCGGAACCGCCGAGGAGTTCGCCGCCGCCTGCGCCGCCCGGCTCGGCGAGGCAGGCCTGCCCGTGGTGACGTTCGGCATGGACGAGTTCGCGGTGGCCGACCTGTCGACGACCCGCGAGCTGCTCCTGGTCACCAGCACCACCGGCGACGGCGAGCCGCCGGACAACGGCAGCGGCCTGTGGGGGGTCCTGAGCTCGGACTCGGCGCCGCGACTGGCCGAGATGCGGTACGCCGTCATCGCTTTCGGCGACTCCAACTACGACGACTTCTGCGGACACGGCCGCAAGCTCGACGACCGGCTCGCCGAACTCGGCGCCACCCGCCTCGCCGGCCGCATCGACTGCGAACCCGACTACGAGGAGTCCGCGGCCGACTGGCTGGACGCGGTGACGGCAGCGCTGCAGGACCCGGCGGAATCGACCGGTGGCGGGGCGGATCGCGCTGCTGTGCCGGTCGATTCCCGGACGGAGGTCGGCGCCCACCCGGCGCCCGCACCCGGCGAACCGCGCCAGTACAGCAAGAAGTCGCCGCTGGTCACCTCGCTCACGCGCAACGTGGTCCTAAACCGACCCGGATCGACGAAGGACGTGCGGCAGTTCGGCTTTCACCTGCCGCCGGGCACCGTCAGCTACGAGGCAGGCGACGCGCTCGGTGTCTGGCCCCGCAACAGCAGCCCGTTCGTCGACGAGTGGCTGGCCGTCACCGGACTCGACGGCGATGCCGCCGTCGAACTCGCCGAGCACGGTGCGATGACGCTGCGCACCGCCCTCGCCGAACGGCTGGAGATCACCCGACTCAACGGCGACCTGCTCCGGTTCGTGCAACAGCGCACCGCGGACGCCGACCTTGCGGAACTGATGAAGCCGGAGAACAAGTCCGCGCTCAGGGACTTCTCGTGGGGGCGCCAGTCCGTCGACGTGCTCGCCCAGTCCCCGGTTCGCGCCTCCGTCGACGAGTGGCTCACCGTCCTCAAACCCCTTCAGCCGCGGCTGTACTCGATCTCCTCGAGCCCGAAGGAGAGCCCCAGCGAGGTGCAGCTGACGGTCTCGACGGTGCGGTACAACGTCGCGGGCGTGCCCCGGCGCGGGGTGTGCTCGACCTACCTCGCCGACTACGCCGACGGCGACGACATCGGAATCTACGTGCACAAGTCCAGTCACTTCCGGCCGCCGGCCGATCCCGAGACCCCGATGATCATGGTCGGGCCGGGCACCGGCATCGCGCCCTTCCGCGCGTTCCTGCACGAGCGGCGGGCGTTGGGGCACACCGGACCGAACTGGTTGTTCTTCGGTGAGCAGCACGCCGCGACCGACTTCTACTACCGCGAGGAGATCGAGGAGCTGCGCCGGGACGGGTTCCTCACCGAACTCGACGTCGCGTTCTCCCGAGACCAGTCCGCGAAGGTCTACGTCCAGGACCGGATGCGCGAGCGTGGCGCGCTGCTGTGGGAGTGGCTGCAGAACGGTGCCCACTTCTATGTCTGCGGCGACGCGGCCCGGATGGCCAAGGACGTCGACGGCGCGCTCAACGGCATCGTCGCGCAGTACGGCAGGCTCGCGCCCCGCAGTGCCGAGGCGTACGTCAAGGCCCTGGCCGCCGAGAAGCGGTACGTGCGTGACGTCTACTGACCCCCACCACACGTTTACACAACGTTCATCGTGTTGGTCCGACACCGGCCCGGTCCGTCGCCGTAGCGTTCAGGTCAGCGGGTGGTGCAGAAGCCGCCCGTCCGGGAGGTTCGAATCGTGACTGACTTGTTCAGGGCGAAGGGGCCGGCGCCCGGTCCCCGTGGGTCGTAAGACCCACCCGGACCGAACGGCCCAGCGAACGCCGTCTGCGCGGGTGCCGCGCAGCAGTAGGAGCCCACCGTGACCGCATCCCGCTCCGCCGCCAACCACGCAGTCCGCACCTACGTTCTCGACACCTCGGTCCTGCTCTCGGATCCGTGGGCCGTCACGCGATTCGCCGAGCACGAAGTGGTGCTGCCGCTGGTGGTGATCAGTGAGCTCGAGGGCAAACGCCACCACCACGAGCTCGGATGGTTTGCGCGGGAATCGCTTCGGATGCTCGACGACCTCCGGGTCGAGTACGGCCGGCTGGACCAGCCGGTACCGATCGGCGCCGAGGACGGCACCCTGCAGGTGGAGCTGAACCACACCGACCCCGCGGTGCTGCCGGTCGGATTCCGCACCGACTCCAACGACTCCCGGATCCTGGCCTGCGCGCTCAACCTGGCGGCGGACGGCCGGGACGTGGTGCTGGTGAGCAAGGACATCCCGCTGCGGGTGAAGGCAGGCGCCGTCGGGCTGCCTGCGGACGAGTACCACGCGCATGACGTGGTGGCCTCGGGGTGGACCGGCATGACCGAGCTGGAGGTGGACTCGGCACGCATCGACGAGCTGTTCACCGAGGGCGTCGTCGACCTGGACGACGCGCGAGACCTGCCGTGTCACACCGGGATCCGGTTGATCGGTGGCCGGTCCAGTGCCCTCGGCCGGGTGACCGCGGACAAGCGGGTGCAGGTGGTCCGCGGCGAACGGGAGGCCTTCGGGCTGCACGGGCGGTCCGCCGAACAGCGGATCGCGCTCGACCTGCTGCTGGACGAGAGCATCGGGATCGTCTCGCTCGGTGGGCGCGCGGGGACCGGCAAGTCGGCGCTGGCCCTGACGGCCGGACTCGAAGCGGTCCTCGAGCGGCGCTCGCACCGCAAGGTGGTGGTGTTCCGCCCGCTGTACGCGGTCGGCGGCCAGGAGCTCGGCTACCTCCCGGGCGGTGAGGCCGAGAAGATGGGCCCGTGGGCGCAGGCCGTCTTCGACACCCTCGACGGCCTGGCCAGTCCGGAGGTGATGGACGAGGTGATCAGCCGCGGCATGCTGGAGGTGTTGCCGCTCACGCACATTCGCGGTCGGTCCCTGCACGACTCCTTCGTGATCGTCGACGAAGCGCAGTCGCTCGAACGCAACGTGCTGCTGACCGTGCTCTCACGACTGGGCACCGGGTCGCGGGTGGTGCTCACCCACGACGTCGCCCAGCGGGACAACCTGCGCGTCGGCAGGCACGACGGGGTCTCCGCGGTGATCGAGAAGCTCAAGGGGCATCCGCTGTTCGCGCACGTCACCCTCACCCGCAGCGAGCGCTCGCCGATCGCCGCGCTGGTCACCGAGATGCTCGAGGAGTTCGGTCCCAACAGCTGAGCCGGGTCCGGGGCGCTGGGGCGGTCCTACCGCCCCAGCGCCGAGCGGACGGTGCCCACCACCGTGCCGACGAGGAAGGCGCGCCAGCTGAAGTAGTCCCGCCACACCGCGATCTTGCCGTCGCGCATCTCGAAGGTCCCGCACACCCAGAACACCGAACGCAGCGGGCCGACGATCAGGGTGTCGGTCCGCTCGGTCAGGACCGTGTCGCCGTCGCTGGCGATGTGGTGCATGACGGCCTCGAACCGGAACCGCGGACGTCCGGCCGCGCGCAGCGCGCGGCCGACCGCGGGGAGGCCGCGGAGGGTGGGCAGCGACACGTTCTGCCACTGCACGTCCTCGGTGAGGTGCGCGGTGGCGCGCGGGACGTCGAGTGCGCCGAGCGCCTCGAAGAAGTCCGTGACCACCGCGACCGCGGCGTCGCTCCGGTCGGTCGTTGCGGGGGTCGTCATGGGGCACTCCTGGTGACGTCGGCGGGTCGTGGCTGAATTGACGCAGTGTATGACGTGGGTCACGATGCTTCGATGCGGAGAACGGGAAGTGCGCTCCTGTCGATCGTCGTCGCGACCACCCTGGCCCTGCTGTGTGCCCCGCACGCGGTCGCGCAGGGTCCGTGGTTCTCGAGCGCGGTCGGCTCCGCCAGCCAGGTCGTCGCCGTCCACGGGTCGGGGTCGGGGTCGAGCGTCGAGGCATGGCAGCGCTCGCCGCTCGGCTGGCACCGGATCTCGCCGTCGATTCCCGCGCAGGTGGGGGTGGACGGCTTCGCGCCTGAGGCGAGGGACGGCGTGCCCGCCACCCCGGAGGGCGTGTACAGCCTGGACGCGGCGTTCGGCACCGCGGCGGCCCCGGGCGGCGGGCTGCCCTACCGGGTGGTGGGCGCGGACGACTGGTGGGACGGCGACCCGCAGAGCGCGACCTACAACACCCATCAGGTCTGCGCGCCCGGCAGTTGCGGCTTCGACGAGTCGCAGAGCGAGCAGCTCGCGATCCCGGCCTACCGCTACGCGGTGGTGATGGGCGTCAACGCGGAGCGGCGGCCGGGTGGGGGCGGCGCGTTCTTCCTGCACGTGGCCAACGGTCAGCCCACCGAGGGCTGCGTCGCGGTCGCCGAGGCCCCGCTGGTGTGGCTGATCCGCTGGCTGCAGCCCGGCGCGGTCATCGCGATCACCCGCTGACCGGAATCGGCGGCAGCTACTCCTTCACCTTGGCCATGGCGAGGACGTCGAGCCGCCGGTCGAGCTCGGCCTCGGTGAGTCCGTCGCCGACCAGCCCCCGGTCGATCACGGTCTGCCGGATCGTCTTCTTCTCCTTCAGCGCCTGCTTGGCGACGGCCGCCGCCTCCTCGTAGCCGATCACCGAGTTCAGCGGCGTGACGATGGACGGCGACGACTCGGCGAGGGTACGCAGGCGCTCGGTGTCGGCGACGAGTCCGTCGATGCACCGGTCCGCGAAGAGCCGGGAGACGTTGGCCAGCAACCGGAACGACTCGAGCAGGTTGCGCGCCATCACCGGGATGTACACGTTGAGCTCGAAGGCGCCCCCCGCGCCGCCCCAGGCGACGGCGGCGTCGTTGCCGACCACCTGCGCGGCAACCTGCGTGACCGCCTCCGGCAGCACCGGATTGACCTTGCCCGGCATGATCGAACTACCCGGCTGCAGGTCCGGCAGGTGCAGCTCGCCGAGCCCGGTCAGCGGTCCCGATCCCATCCACCGGATGTCGTTGGCGATCTTGGTCAGGGACACCGCGACGGTGCGCAGCGCCCCCGACGCCTCCACCAGGCCGTCGCGCGCGGCCTGCGCCTCGAAGCTGTCCCGCGCCGGTCGCAGGGCCTCGATTCCGGTCGACTTGATCAGTTCCGCAACGACTTTCGGCCCGAACCCGTCGGGTGCGTTGAGGCCGGTCCCGACCGCGGTGCCGCCGATCGGCAGCTCGCCGAGGCGGGGGAGGGTGGCGGTGACCCGCTCGATGCCGGCCTCGATCTGGCGGGCGTAGCCGCCGAACTCCTGGCCGAGGGTCACGGGCACCGCGTCCATCAGGTGGGTGCGGCCGGCCTTGACGACGGTCTTCCATTCGGCGGACTTCGCCGTCAGCGCCTGCTGGAGGCGGGCGAGCGCCGGAATCAGATCGGCGACGGCCGCTTCCGTCGCCGCGACGTGCGTTGCGGTCGGGAAGGTGTCGTTGGAGGACTGCGACATGTTGACGTCGTCGTTCGGGTGGACGTCGACCCCGGCGGCCTTCGCGATCGATGCGATGACCTCGTTGGCGTTCATGTTGGAGCTGGTTCCCGAGCCGGTCTGGAAGACGTCGATCGGGAACTGGTCGTCGTGACGGCCGGCCGCGATCTCGTTCGCGGCGGCGATGATGGCGTCGGCCTTGGCCGAGTCGAGCAGGCCGAGGTCCCGGTTGACCTGTGCGCAGGCCGCCTTGAGCAGGCCCATCGCGCGGATCTGGGTGCGCTCGAGTCCGCGCCCGCTGATCGGGAAGTTCTCCACGGCGCGCTGGGTCTGGGCGCGCCAGAGGGCGTCGACCGGGACCCGGACCTCGCCCATGGTGTCGTGCTCGATCCGGAACTGCGATTCGCTGTTGTCCGTCATGCCAACCAAGCTTGCCACCACAGACAACTGTCCGCGCCCTCCCACGGTTGACCGGGGGAGGGCGCGGACAGCAGGTGGATCAGAAGGTGGGCGGAACCGCGCCGTCTTCGCCGTCGAAGTCGACGGACGAGTACTCCCGCAGCTTCTCGAGGCGGTGGTACGCGTCGATCATGCGCACGGTGCCGGACTTGCTTCGCATCACGATGGACTGCGTCGACGCGCCGCCGCCGTAGTAGCGGACGCCGCGCAGCAGGTCGCCGTCGGTGACGCCGGTCGCGCTGAAGAAGACGTTCTCGCCGGAGACCAGGTCCTCGGTCAGCAGGATCCGGTCCAGGTCGTGGCCCGCGTCGATCGCCTTCTGGCGCTCGTCGTCGTCGGTCGGGGCGAGCTTGCCCTGCAGGGCGCCGCCCATGCAGCGCATCGCGGCCGCGGCGATGATGCCCTCGGGGGTGCCGCCGATGCCGACCAGCATGTCGGTGCCGGACTCGGGGCGGGCCGCCGCGATCGCGCCGGCGACGTCGCCGTCCGAGATCAGCCGGATGCGGGCACCGGTCGCGCGGACCTCCGCGATCAGCTGGGCGTGGCGGGGCCGGTCCAGGATGCAGACGGTGACGTCGGAGACCGACGCCTTCTTGACCTTCGCGACCCGCTTGATGTTCTCGGCCATCGGGGCGGAGATGTCGATGACGTCGGCGGCGTCCGGGCCGACGGCGATCTTCTCCATGTAGAACACGGCGGACGGGTCGAACATCGCGCCGCGCTCGGCGACCGCGAGCACGGAGATCGCGTTCGGCATGCCCTTCGACATCAGGGTGGTGCCGTCGACGGGGTCCACCGCGAAGTCGCAGTCGGGGCCGTCGCCGTTGCCGACCTCCTCGCCGTTGAACAGCATGGGCGCTTCGTCCTTCTCGCCCTCGCCGATCACCACGACGCCGCGCATCGACACGCTGCTCACGAGCTGCCGCATCGCGTCGACGGCAGCGCCGTCACCGCCCTCCTTGTCGCCCTTGCCGACCCAGCGTCCAGCCGCCAGTGCGCCGGCCTCGGTCACGCGGACGAGCTCCAGCGCGAGGTTGCGGTCCGGTGCCTCGCGGCGACTCGTTGGGGTGCTCGCCGTCATGGGCAGTGCCTCCTTGCAGGCGACGCGGGTGGGCGTCGGCATAGGTGTCGTCTCGGGTGAGAACGTCGTCTCACGGCCCGATTGTCTCATTGCCGGTCGGACCAATTACCCGCTGGGCTGTCGGGCGGCTACGGCTCTCGTGTCAACGACCAGCCGATGACGGCGTCCCGGGCGAGGTCCGGCACCCGGTGCAGGATCCGCTGCTCGTCCATGAACTGACGGAAGGGCCGGGAGAGCAGCCCCTGCGCCCGGCCCGGTCCGTCCGCGACGAGCCGGGCGTAGGCCGTCGCGGTGTCGTCGGCGATGTACCGCCACCGCGGGGCCCGGTCGGCCCAGTTGAAGTCGGGGAGCGGGGCGCGCAGTTCGAAGCCGTCGCCGACCACCGTCAGCGGCGCGACCACGCCCGGCGCCCGCGCCCCCGGGATCGCCGGCTGCGCGGCGAGGGTGGTGACGTAGGCGAGCACCCGGCCGATCCCGTCGCGGCCCGTGGCGGTGGCGTCCCACTGGTCCGCGACCACCTGGTTCTGCTCCCGGTCGGCCATCCGTCGGGTGGCCTCGTCGAGGCCGTCGCGGGTGCCCGAGAAGATTCCGTGCCAGGCCGCCCGGGCGTTGTCGTCCAGCAGGCCGGCCCGATCGAGTTCCTCGATCGCGGGTCGGCCCCCGGTGAGGTAGGCCTCGTGCATGGGCACCATGTCGAAGTAGATGTGCTTCTGCATGATCAGCAGCCGCCGCTGGTACCAGTCGAGGTCGGCGGCGGTGGTGGCCGGACCCGACGCGGCCAGCGCCCGGACGTCGGCAGGCAGCGCGGCTGCGGCCTGGGCGGGCAGCGCCGCGAGGACGCCGGCCACCGCGGTGCCGAGCCGATGGAGGGCGTCCACGGAGACCACGGTGCGGCCCATGTCGAGGTCCCAGAAGCCGGCCGCGAAGGAGCCGCCTGCCATCCCGGCCATGCCCGCCCAGTTGAGTTCGGCGCGCTCGCGTTGGTAGCGGCCGTAGTTCGCGTACACCCGCTCGACCAGGGTCGCGTTGGACAGGAAGCCCGCGTTCGGGTCCCAGCCGGCGAGGTCGATGCCGGACGCGACGGCGCCGCGGGCCAGCCAGAACTGGTGCAGCAGCGCGGCGTACCGGGTGGGCGCCACACCCGCGGCGCGGGCGGCGGTCAGCGCCGCCTCGAGGGTGCTGGGATCGGTGGGCAGCCGCGGGTCGAGGCCGCCGGTGAGTTCGGCGGCGGAGTTGCTGGGCATGAGGTCGAGGAACGCGGCGAAGGCGGTCGTCGCGGGGGTGGCGGGGGTGGCACCGGCCACCCCGGTCGTCGCGGTGGCCAACGCGAGCGCGCCGACCAGGGCAACCGCGGTGCGCCTTCCCCAGCTGGTGCGGCGACGCGACGGCGGGCGGGGAACCTCACTCGAACTCATGGACGCGATCTAACAACATGTGTGTGACCGCCGGTACCGGATTCGGCGCACACGGGAACCGCCAGACCCGGGGGAGTGAGGTGCTGGGATACTGGTTCCCGTGGCCGCCGAAAAAAACCGAATCTTTCACAACAACCGAGACATGATCTGGTCCCTGCTCCCGCTGGTGCTGATCTGTCTGGTCATCGCGGGCATCGCGAGCCAGTGCACGCTCAGCCCCGGCGGACCGACCCAGGGCAAGGTGCCGCACGTCGACATCGACACGGTGCTCAAGTACGACGCCCGCGACCTCGCGTTCCCGATTCGCAACCCCGGGGTGATCGAGGGCTGGCAGCCCAACTCGGGCAACCGCGGCACCGTCGCCGGTGACGGGGGTGGCGACGCGAGCACGATCGGCTTCCTCACCGACAAGGGCCGCTACCTGCAGCTGACCCAGAGCTCGGCGAGCGAGGAGGCCCTGGTGCCGTGGGTGGTCGGCGACAGTCGCGTCCCGTCGGGGACGCAGCAGGTGGGCCCGGACTCGTGGGTGGTCTACGACGAGGAGGGCAGCGAGCCGATCTGGGTGGCCGACTTCGGCGACGTGCGGTTGCTGATCACGGGCAGCGGCACGGCGGACGAGTACACCACCCTCGCGGAGGCGGTCGGGGCGGCGCAGCCGCTGGCGACGAGCTGACCCGTCAGGGCGGGGACGACCGGGCCTAGTCGTCCTCGCCGTGCGCGAGCGCCTTCTCCACCCGGGCCCGAGCCCCGGCGAGGTGTTCCTCGCATCGCTTGGCCAGTTCCTCGCCGCGTTCCCACAGTGCGAGTGAGTGGTCGAGGTCGAGGCCGCCCTGCTCGAGCATCTTGACCACCTCGGCCAGCTGGTCGCGTGCGGCCTCGTAGCCGAGTTCCGCTACCGGTTCGTTCACTTCGCTTCTCCTGATTTGTCCTTGCCCATGACGGCCGCGATGACCGCGCCGTCGCCCACACGTACCCGCAGTTGGGTGCCGGGCGGGGCGTCGTCGACGGACCGCAGCACCTCGGGGTCCGCGCCGGGCACCATCTTCTGCACCACCGCGTAGCCGCGGGCCAGCGTCGCCGCCGGACCGAGCGTGGTCAGCCGTGCCGCGAGGTGTTCGACCACCGTCGACTGGCCGTCGAGCAGCCGCCGGACATCGCGTCGGGCCGTTGCCCGCCACCGGTCCACTTCCTCCGCGCGCCGCTCCACCGCGGCCAGCGGATCGGCCAGCACCGGTCGGCTGCGCAGGTCCGCGAGCGACCGCGACTCCCGGGCCACCCAGTTGCGCAGGGCCGCGGCCCCGCGGGCGCGGAACTCGGCGACCAGCGCCTGCTCGGCCGCGGCGTCGGGCACCACCCGCTTGGCGGCGTCGGTGGGGGTGGCCGCGCGCACGTCCGCGACGTGGTCGCACAGCGGATTGTCCGGCTCGTGGCCGATCGCGCTGACCACCGGCGTGGTGCACCTGGCGATGGCGCGGCAGAGGGTCTCGTCGGAGAACGGCAGCAGGTCCTCGACGCTGCCGCCGCCACGGGCCAGCACGATCACGTCGACCTCGGGGTTCGCGTCGAGCTCGCCGAGCGCCGCCACGATCTGCGCGGTCGCGGTCGGTCCCTGCACCGCGGTGTTGCGGACCTCGAACCGGACGGCCGGCCACCGGGTTCCGGCGACGCTGAGGACGTCCCGTTCGGCGGCGCTGGCACGGCCGGTGATCAGCCCGACGGTGCGCGGCAGGAACGGCAGCGGGCGCTTGAGGCGGGGGTCGAACAGGCCCTCCGCGTTCAGCAGGGCGCGCAGCCGCTCGATCCGGGCCAGCAGCTCGCCGATGCCGACCGCGCGAATCTCGGTCACCCGCAGCGAGATGGTGCCGCGGCCGGTGTAGTACGAGAGCTTGCCGAACATCACGACCCGGCTGCCCTCGGTCAGCGGCACGGGCGAGTCGCGGATCAGGGTGGGCGAGCAGGTGATCGACAGCGACATGTCGGCGGACGCGTCGCGCAGCACCAGGAACGCGGTGCGGGTGCCGGGCCGGACGTTGATCTGGGTGATCTGCCCCTCGACCCAGATGCTGCCGAGCCGGTCGATCCACTGGGCGACCTTCGTCGAGACCGACCGCACCGGCCACGGATTGTCCGCGGAGTTCGACGTGGGGGCGGCTGCGGTGCCGCCGGGTCGGCTGGCCTGTGCGGAAGTCACTTGGCGGCGGTCACTTGGCGGTAGCGGTGGTGATCCGGTTGCCCAGCATCGTCTGGAACGGGGCCCGGGACAGGGCGGCGTTCTCGTACGCGAGCAGCGCGGTGAGCTCCTCGACCGACAGGGACCGCAGCCGCGCGCGCAACTGGGCGAGGGTGAGGTTGTCGTAGTCCAGGTACGTCGCGATCTCCGGCGCGGTGTCGCCGCCGTCGGTCGCGGTCTCGGCCTTCGGTGCGGCCGTGGGTGTGGCGGCGGCCGGGTCGGCGTCGGCGTCGGCGCCGGGCGGCATCGAGTAGAGCTCGAACCGGCCCTGGTTGGCGGGCTTGGCGGGGGCGGCGCCGTTTCCGGTCGTCGACCGGCCGTCGGTGGAGACGGGGGCCGCGTCCTCGTCGAAGGTCGCCCAGCTCGGCTGCTCCTGGTCGGTGTGGAAGAGCACCGACAGCGCCTCGTCGCCCTTGATCGCCAGCGCGGTCACGGACTGCTGGACGCGCATCGACGTCTGCAGCATCTGACTGATCGCGGTCATCGGCAGCGAGATGGCGGTGGTCGGCAGCTTCTGTACCTCTTCGACGACCGTGGCGGCGATTCCGGCGGCCACGCGGGCGGCGAAAGGAGGACGAATCATGCTCCTAGCCTGCCTCACCGTCGCCGCATTTGGTAGCCGACGGGGCCGATCGCGGGTGATCGGCCGGTACTCGCGCGTCCCCCGTACCCTTGAGGCATGTCTTCTGCTGTCCCCTTGAACCTGGGTATCGCCCGTTCCGGTACGTCCGCGGCGGGTACGACCGGCAAGCGCATCCTGCTGGCGGAGCCGCGCGGGTACTGCGCCGGCGTCGACCGCGCGGTCGAGACGGTGGAGCGTGCGCTCGAGAAGCACGGCGCACCGCTCTACGTCCGCAAGGAGATCGTGCACAACCGGCACGTGGTCGAGACGCTGACCGAACGCGGCGTGGTCTTCGTCGACGAGACCGACGAGGTCCCGCAGGGCTCGGTCCTGGTGTTCTCCGCGCACGGTGTGTCGCCTGCCGTGCACGAGGCCGCGGCGGAGCGCAGCCTGCACACCATCGATGCCACCTGCCCGCTGGTCACCAAGGTGCACCAGGAGGTCAAGCGGTTCGCCCGCGACGACTTCGACATCCTGCTGATCGGGCACGAGGGTCACGAGGAGGTCGAGGGGACCGCGGGTGAGGCGCCCGATCGCGTGCAACTGGTCGACGGCCCCGACTCGGTCGAGGCGATCACCGTCCGGGACGAGGCGAAGGTGATCTGGCTCTCGCAGACGACGCTGAGCGTCGACGAGACGATGGCGACCGTGGCGCGACTGCGGGAGAAGTTCCCGCTGCTGCAGGACCCGCCGAGCGACGACATCTGCTACGCCACCCAGAACCGTCAGGTCGCGGTGAAGGCAATGGCGCCGGAGTGCGACCTGGTGATCGTGGTCGGGTCGCGGAACTCGTCGAACTCGGTCCGGCTGGTGGAGGTCGCGCTGGGTGCCGGCGCGAAGGCCAGCTACCTGGTCGACTACGCCCGCGAGATCGACCTCGGGTGGCTCGACGGGGTGCAGACGGTGGGTATCACCTCGGGAGCCTCGGTGCCGGAGATCCTGGTCTCCGGGGTCATCGACCTGCTCGCCGATCACGGGTTCGCGGACGTCCAGACCGTGACGACGGCCAACGAGACGCTGGTCTTCTCGCTCCCGCGGGAGCTGCGCCAGTCGGCGACGCCGAACGCCTGACGCCGGCCGCGGGCCCGATCGGGCCCGCCGCCCGTCAGGGCGCTCGGTCGGTCAGGGGCCGCCTGGTCGGTCTGGTTGTTTGACTGTCAGGGTTCGTCGTGGCGGTCACGGTAGCGAACCTGCGGAAGCGGGTGGCCGGCACCGTCCGGTCCGGGCAGGCGGCCGTACTGGCGGGCCGCTTCCGGTCGGCCGGGCCTGCCTTCGCCGACGGGGACCGGTTCCGGTGCGGTCCGGTGCGGCTGACGCGGTGACCGAGCCGCCGGCGCCGCGCGGCGTGCGGTCTGCTCGTGGTCGAACTGCCGGTCGCGGTCGAACTGGTCGGTCTCCTCGAACGCAATGTCCACGGACCTCGGTCGGGCACCGGTCAGGTGGTCGCCGGAACGTGGGCGTCGGGTGGGCTGCGGGCGGGTGGACGGCTGCCCGGGCACTCGGGTGTTCGGTCCGGTGGCGGTCCGCCCGGCGGAGCGGTCCGAGGCGGTGGCCGGGGACTCCGTCGCGGTGCGGCCCCCGCGCGCGGCGCGAGCCGGGCGCACTCGCGCCTGGGCGTTGAGGTAGTACCGGCAACCCGCGATCGCGGCGACGACGAGTGTGGTCACCATCATCATGGGGAAGCGGTTGACCAGCGGGAGCGCGATGTTGAAGACCAGGCCCTTGAGGCCGCCGCCGGACTCGACGGTCAGCATCTGGTAAGCCAGCGGTACGGCCACGACCAGGATCAGCGGGGGCTGGACCAGGGCGGTGAAGAGCGCGCGTCCGCGGACCGCCAGTACGGCGGCGACACAGCCGAGGAAGTAGAAGACCGCGAAGGCCGAGGTCAGTTCCGTCCCGCGCAGCGCGTCGATGACAAACCCGACAAAGGTCGTGCCCGCGGCGATGAGGACGGCGCCCCACGCGGGGACGCCGGGGACTGTGGGGACGACTGACCGCGCATCGAGCGGCACCCCAGAGCGAGCACGTTGGGTTGCAGACACCCCACGAGACTAGCTGTTCACGACCCGATCACCTCGTTGGCGGGACCGGGGGCGTGCCCGAGATCCGCGAGCCCGACCGTCCGCGGCCACGAATCGATGCGACTCACCTCGGGCACCTCGCCGCTGCCGACCTCCAGATCGTGGAGCTTGCGAGCGGTGACGGCCACCCGGGTCTCCATCGACGCGGCGGTGAGGTTGAAGGATTCGACGGCCTTGCCCAGCTGCGAGCCGAGCCGGTCGAGGTGGGTGCCGACGATGCCGAGCCGGCCGTAGAGCTCGCGGCCGAGCCGATGGATGGTGTCGGCCTCGCGGGAGAGGGTCTCCTGACGCCAGGTGTGCGCGATGGTGCGCAGCAGCGCGACCAGGGTGGTCGGGGTGGCGAGGATGACGTTCTTGGCGAACGCGTGCTCGAGCAGCCCGGCGTCGGCGGCCAACGCCGCGTCGAGGAAGGAGTCGCCCGGCACGAACAACACCACGAACTCGGGCGTCGGGTCGAACGACGCCCAGTAGGCCTTGGCGGAGAGCTGGTCGACGTGGGTGCGCAGCTGCCGCGCGTGCCGCACCAGGTGCCCGTCCCGGGTCGCGACGTCCTCCTCCTGGGCGGCGTCGAGGAAGGCCGCCAACGGGACCTTCGCGTCCACCACGATGTTCTTGCCGCCTGCCAGCCGGACCACCAGGTCCGGCCGGACGCCCTCCTCGCTGACCTGCGTCTCGAAGTCGCAGTGCTTGACCATGCCGGCGAGCTCGACCACCCGCTCCAGCTGTATCTCGCCCCAGCGGCCCCGGACCTGCGGTGCGCGCAGAGCGGTCACCAGCTGGCCGGTCTGGGTGGTCAGCAGTTGTGAGGCCCGACGCATCCCGTTCACCTGCTCGGTCAGCCCGGCGTAGGCGTGCACCCGGCTTCGTTCGACCTGCTGCACCTGGACCGAGAGGGCGTCGACGGCCTCGTGCAGGGGGCCGACCAGGTGCGCGACCTGTTCCCCGACCGCGCCGGAGGTGCGCCGGGCCGCGTCCTCGTTCACCGAGGACAGCGACTGGCGCAGCAGCTTCTCGTTCTCGCGCAGCGCGGTGAGCTGAGCCTCCGCGCGGGCCGCGTGCTGACCGGTCCGGGAGGCGTGCCAGAGCCAGCCGACTGCGACGCCGAGGGCCAAAGCGACGAGGAGTCCGAGTGCGGTGACGGGTTCCATGCCGCGATAGTGCCCGAGGCCACCGACATGTGCCGGGAGGCGGGTCCGCGGGCGTCGCCGGGCAGCCCGGCGGTGCTGTCGGTGGGGTCAACTACGGTCGGGCCATGCGAATCCTGCACACCTCCGACTGGCACATCGGGCGCACCTTCCACGGGGTGGACCTGTTGGCCGACCAGGCCGCCGTGCTCGACGCCGTCGCGGGACTCGTCACCGAGCACGCGGTCGACGTGGTGGTGGTGCCGGGTGACGTCTACGACCGGGCGATCCCGAGCGCCGATGCGGTCACCGTGTGCAACAGGGGATTCGAGGCGATCCGGGCCGCAGGCGCGGTGATCGTCGCGACCTCCGGGAACCACGACTCGCCGGCCCGGCTC
Source organism: Rhodococcus kronopolitis (assembly GCF_042654025.1). Taxonomy (NCBI): domain Bacteria; kingdom Bacillati; phylum Actinomycetota; class Actinomycetes; order Mycobacteriales; family Nocardiaceae; genus Rhodococcus; species Rhodococcus kronopolitis. The sequence continues at coordinate 179,019 of NZ_JBHSFO010000012.1, forward strand.
GGTGCCGGCGCGGCCTTCTCGGCGGCCGGTGGGCTGCACCTGATGACCCGGGTGTCGGAGGTGGACCGGCCGGTGCTGCTCGAGGACGAGCACGGGCCGGTGGCGTTCTACGGGATCCCGTACCTGGAACCGGAGGCCACCCGCGCCGAGCTGGGAGTGCCCTCGGCGCGGTCGCACGCCGCGATCCTCGACGCCGCGATGGCGCGGATCCGGGTCGACCGCGACGGCCGTGCGGTCGACGGCAGGCCGCCGCGGACGGTGCTGCTCGCGCACGCCTTCGTGGTGGGCGCCGAGGCGACCGGTTCCGAGCGGTCGATCTCGGTCGGCGGCGTCGAGACCGTCGCCGCGTCGGCATTCGAGGGGGTCGACTACGTCGCGCTCGGTCACCTGCACTCGCCGCAGACGCTCACCGAGCGGGTCCGCTACTCCGGTTCGCCGCTGCCGTACTCGTTCGGCGAGCGGTCGCACCGCAAGGCCGTGTGGATCGTCGACCTTGACGCGGACGGACTGCGCGAGGTGGTCCGGCACGATCTGCCCGTGGTGCGCGGGCTCAGCCAGCTCACCGGCACCGTCGAGGAGTTGCTGTCCGGCGACGAGTTCGCCGCCGCCGTGGACGACTACGTGTCCGCGGTGCTCACCGACCCGGTCCGCCCGCAGGACGCCATGCGGACCCTGCGGGAGCGGTTCCCGCACATGGTGCACCTCGAGTGGAACCGTCCGGAGGGCGTGGCGGACCTGCGCTACCGCGAGAAGGTGCGCGGCCGCACCGACACCCAGATCGCCACCAGCTTCCTGACCGACATGCGCAGCGAGCCGACCGCCGGGGAGCTCCGGCTGCTCGAGCGCGCGCTGAGCCTCGCGATCCGCGAGCCGGAGAACGCGGCCGGCGCCGAGGCGGACATCGCATGAGACTGCACAGCCTCGAGGTCACGGCATTCGGCCCGTTCGGTGACACGGCGACCGTGGACTTCGACGAACTGGGCGCGGACGGGCTGTTCCTGCTGCACGGTCAGACCGGCGCCGGCAAGACGACGGTGCTCGACGCGGTGGCGTTCGCCCTCTACGGCACCGTCCCCGGCGCGCGCCAGCAGGGCAAGCGGCTGCTCTCCGACCACGCCGCGCCCGGCGCGGTGCCCCGGGTGACGCTCGAGGCGACCATCGGGGGCCGCCGGCTGCGGCTGACCCGCAGCCCCGAGTACCAGCGGCCGAAACTGCGGGGCACCGGCACCACCAAGGAGAACGCGAAGGCGACCCTGGAGTGGCTCGACGGGCACGGCCAGAACCTGACCCGGCTCGACGAGATCGGGGAGGCCGTCGGTCGACTCCTCGGGATGAGCGCCGATCAGTTCTTCCAGGTGGTGCTGCTCCCGCAGGGCGACTTCGCGCGCTTCCTGCGGGCGGACACCGACGAGCGGGGCAACCTGCTCGAGCGGCTCTTCGACACCTCCCGGTTCGGCACCGTCGAGGACTGGTTCGTGGCCCGCCGTCGGGAGAGCGCGGCGAAGCTCGAGGCGAGCCGAAAGTCGGTGGACCTCATGGTCGCCCGGGTCTCGACGGCCGCAGGCATCGAGGCGGGCGCCGACGCGGAGCCGTTGGTGTGGGCGCGCAAGCTCGAGATCGACGCCGGGGAGGTGGCCTCGCAGGCCCTGCTCGACCTCGCCGAGGCGGAGGCGGCCGCGGCCGCGACCGGCGCGGCCCTGGCCGAGGACCGGCGGGTGTTGCGGCTGCAGCAGCGGGCAGCCCAGGCCGCGGCGGAGCTTGCCGACCACGAGGCGGCGGCCCCGGCCCGCGCCCGGGTGGCCGGCGAACTCGCTGGCGCCCAGCGCGCGGCCCCGGTTGCGGCGCTGCGGGAGCAGGAGACGGTCGCGGCGCAGGTCGCGGGGCGCGAGCTGGCGCGGCTGACCGACCTGGCCGACCGGATCGGTGCGAGCGACGAGGGCGCGGAACTGCTCGCGCGCCTGTCCTGGCCGCCGGCTCCCACCGACAGCGAGGTGCTCGCGGCCGCCGTGCGGGACTGGGCGGGGGAGGTGGCGCGGCTCGACGGCCTGATCGTCGAGTCCCAGACCGGTGACGCACTGGCGGGGGCGGTGCTCGACCACCGGCTGCGGCGCGGCGAACTCTGTTCTGCGGAAACCGAACTCGCGCGGCGACGGGAGCTGCTGCCGGAGCTGGTCCAGACCGCCGAGGCGGAGCTGGCCGCGGCCCGGCTGGCGGCCGCCACGGTGCCGGCGCTGGCCGCGGCCCGGACGGCGGCGTCGGAGGCCCTGGCGGCGGCGACCGAACTGGCGGCGGCGCGCCGTGCCCGGACGGCCGCCGCGCAGGAACTGGCCGACGCACGGGACCGCCACCTGCGGGCCCGCGGTGAGCTCCTCGACCTCCGCGAACGCCGGCTCGCCGGGATGGCCGCGGAGCTCGCGGCCGAGCTGGTCGACGGCGACCCCTGTGTGGTGTGCGGCGCGGCCGAGCACCCGCGGCCCGCCGAGCGGCCGGACTCGGTGGTCACCAAGGCGGACGAGGAGTCGGCGCGGGTCGCCGAGCAGGCCTGCTCGGACGCGGTCGACGCCGCGTCGGCGCGGCTGACGAAGGTCGAGCTCGCGGTCGAGGTCCAGATCGAGCGCGGCGGTGACGGGGACCCCAACGAACTGAAGGTGCGGGTGGCGGAGACCAGCGCGCGGCACGCCGAGGCCGCGGCACTGGCGGACGGTGAACCGGCGCTGACGACGGCACTGGCGGAGCTCCGGGCGGAGTCGTCGGGACTGCAGGAGCGGGCCGGATCGATCGCCGCGGAACTGGCCGCGCTCGACGCCCAGATCGATTCGGCGGAAACGCAACTCGCACAGATCCGGGCCCGGGTCGACGCGGCCACCGGGGCGGGCGAGGGGCTGCGGACCCGACGCGACCGGCTCGACGGGCTGGCCGGCGCCGCATCGGGGCTCCGGGACCAGCGCCTCGCGGCCGCGTCCGCGCGGGATGCGGCCGATGCCCTGACCCGGACGGTGGCCGGGGCCGCCGCCGAGGCCGGGTTCGACACCGTCGAGGCGGCGGTCGACGCGGTCCGCGAGGCCCGTCGGATCGCCACGATGGAGGAGTCGCTGCGCGCCGCCCGGGACCTGGAGGTGCGGGTGGGGGCGGTGCTGGCCGAGCCCGATACCGCGGCCGCCGTGCTGCTCGAACCCTCCGACCCGGCCGACGCTGAGGCGGCGGACCTGGCGGCGACGATCGCGGTGAAGGCCGCGGTGGGCGTGGCGGCCGACGCGCAGCGCCGCCAGCAGGACCTGGAGCGGTTGGTGGGCCAGCTCGCGGCGGAGGTCGAGGCGCTGGCGCCCGCGCAGGCCCGGCACGACGAACTGGCCGGGCTGGCCGACGTGATCGAGGGCCGCGGGCAGAACGCGCGCAAGATGTCGCTGCGGTCCTACGTGTTGGCGGCCCGACTCGAGGAGGTCGCCCTCTCGGCATCGACCCGGCTGCGCCGGATGTCGGCGGGCCGCTACGAGTTCGTGCACGCCGACGGCGCAGGCACCGGGCGCAAGCGCGGCGGACTGGGGCTCGACATCCGCGACGACTACACCGGCGTCGTGCGGTCGGCGAAGACCCTCTCCGGTGGTGAGTCGTTCCTGGCGTCGCTCGCGTTGGCGCTCGGGCTCGCGGACGTGGTCGCGGCCGAGTCCGGTGGACTGGTGCTCGACACCATGTTCATCGACGAGGGTTTCGGCACCCTCGACGCGGACACCCTCGAGTCGGTGATGGGCGTCCTCGACGAACTCCGGGAGGGCGGCCGGGTGGTCGGCATCGTCAGCCACGTCGACGAGATGCGACAGCGGATTCCCAGCCGGTTGCACGTCATTCGCGGTCGGACCGGTTCGAGTCTCGAGGTGGTCGCCGGCTGACGCCGCGCCCACGGGCGACGTCAGCCGGGGCTCAGTCGGTGGTTCAGACGCGGTCGGGGAGGACGGCGTCCGCGGCGGGTGACCCGACTTCCGGAGACCCTGCTGCGGGGGCCGGCGGCTCGGCGTCGTCGGTGCGGGGTTCACTCACGCCCGGCGGCGCGCCGTCCGCGTCGTCGCCCTGCTCGTCGAGCTTTCGGTCCACCTGTTCGCCGATGTAGCGGATCACCACTGCGCCGCAGGCCGCCACCGGGACGGCCAGGAAGGCGCCGACGATCCCGAACAGCGACGATCCCGCGGTCACCGCGAGCAGCACGATGGCGGCGTGCAGGTTCATGCTCCGGCTCTGCAGCACGGGCTGGAGCACGTTGCCCTCCAGCTGCTGCACCGCCAGCACGATGATCAGGACGATCAGGGCGGTGGTCCAGCCCTTGGCCACCAGCGCCACCAGCACCGCCAGCGCGCCTGCGACGAAGGCGCCGACGATCGGGATGAAGCCGCCGAGGAAGGTGAGCATCGCCAGCACCGGTGCCAGCGGCACCCCGAGGATCACCAGGCCCAGCCCGATGAAGAACGCGTCGACGAAGCTGACCAGTGCCTGGGTCCGGATGAAGCCGCCGAGGGTGTCCCACACCCGCACCGCCACGGCCTCGAAGTGCCGCCCGGCGCGGCCGCCACTGACCCCGTGCAGCCAGGGTAGGAACCGCGGCCCGTCCTTGACGAAGAAGAAGGTCAGGACCAGCACCAGGAACAAGGCGATCAGCATGGAGGCGGTCGCGCTGACCCCGCTGAAGACGCCCGTCGCGATGGACTGCGCGCTCGACTGCAGCTTGGTGATGATCGCCTGGACGGCCGAGTCGATCTGGTCGTCGCGCAGGTTCACCGGCGGGCCCTTGAGCCACTCCTGTACCTGCCGGAGGCCGGCGCTCGCCTTGTTCGCCAGTTCGGGCGCCTGGTCGACGACGGACGGGATGATCAGCGCGATGATGCCGGACAGGACGGCGACGAACCCGACCAGCGTGATGCCGGCCGCGGCGGCGGGCGGGAGCCCGCGGCTGGTCATCGCCCGGGTCGGCGGCCACAGCACCGTGGACACCACGATGGCCATCAGCACCGGCAGCACGACCACCCACAGCTGGCCGAGGGCCGCCCACACCACCCAGGCTCCGGCGGCGATCGCGACCAGGCACAGCGACCACTTGGCGAGCCACATGCCGCCCGCGCCGAGCACGTCGCCGCGGTCGATGAAGTGTCGCCGCGCCGGATTCGGGGCGGCGGTGGTGGGCGTTTCGCTCACGTTCGGTCCTTCCGGGTCTGGTGGGGCCGAATCTACCGCGACCTACCGCGAAACTGCCTCGTGGTCGAGCAGCCAGCGTTTCGTCGGCAAACCCCACCGGAAGCCGCCGAGGTCGCCGCCGACCCGCAGCACGCGGTGGCACGGCACGAAGAGCGCGGCGGCGTTGCGGGCGCAGGCCGACGCCGCGCCACGGACCGCGGCCGGCCGGCCGGAGCGGGCCGCGAACTCGGTGTAGGTGATCGGGTCGCCGGCGGGCACGCTGCGGAGCACGTCCCAGGCGTGCACCAGGAACTCGCCCGAATGTTGTCGCACCACAACCGAATCGACGGCCGTCAGGTTGCCGTCGTGGTAGTCGGTCACCGCGCGGGTGACCGCGCCGAGTTCGGCGCGCTCGGTCAGGTCGGCGGGCCGCAGGTCGGGGTGGATCAGTGCCCGCAGCTGTTCGGCATCCGCGGTCCAGCCCGCGGCGAGCACTGCGGAATCGGCGTCGACGACGGTGGTGAACGGTCCCACGGGGGTGGGCACGGTGGCGTAGTGGGCGGTCATGACGGGTCCTCACTGTCGGGAAGTGTGGGTGGGATAACGCCGCGGTGGACGAGCGCTGTACGCCACAGGTGCATCGAGGCGTACGAGCGCCAGGGTGACCAGCGGTCGCGTCCGGCCAGGTCGATGCCGAGCGCGGCCGCGCCCTGTCGGACGACGAGGTCGGTGTGCAGCAGCACGTCCGGGTCGGCGAGGGTGCGCATGGTGACGTAGTCCGCCGTCCACGGGCCGATCCCGGGGTAGGTGAGCAGTTCCGCGCGCAGGTCCGCCGACGTCCGCCCGCCGTGCAGCACCAGCGCGCCGTCGGCCAGTGCCGCCGCCACGCCCACGACGGCGTCGATCCGCCGCGCGGGGCCGGCGAGCACCTCGCGTCCCCGCGCGGCAACGGCTGCGGCACTGGGGAATCCGTGCGTGAGCACCGCGTCCTCGACCGGCTCGCCCAGGTGCGCCACCAGCCTCGCGGTCGCGGTGGCGGCCGCGGCCACCGACACCTGCTGCCCGATCATGGTGCGCAGCAACAGTTCCTCGGCGTCGAGGCTGCCCAGCACCCGGATGCCGGGCGCGGCGTCGACGCTCGCGGACAGGTCCGGGTCGGCGCTCAGTGCGGCGTCGACGGCCTGCGGGTCCGCGTCCAGGTCGAGCAGGTGCCGCAGCCGGGCCACGGCGGGCGCGAGATCGCGCATGTCCCGCAGGGTCAGCTCGGTGAGCACGTGGCCGGCGTGATCCTGATGGGCGGCGGAGATCCGGACCGCGGCCACCCCGGTGCCGTGCGGCAGCCGCAGCGCCCGGCGGTACTCGCCTGCCGCGCACCGCTCCAGGCCGTCGACGGCGTGCGCGGACAGCTGCCAGGTCAGCCAGCCGGTGTCGAGCGGCCCCCGGTACGGCAGTCGAAGCCGGACGGTGCCTGCCGTCGGCCCGTCGCCGTCGGTCCGCCGCGCGGCCTCGGCACGCATCGTCGATGGCGTCGCCGCGAAGACCTCGCGGACGGTGTCGTTGAACTGCCGGATGCTCGAGAAGCCCGCCGCGAACGCGACGTCGGACATCGGCATCGCGGTGGTCTGGATCAGCAGCCGCGCGGTGTGGGCCCGGTGCGCCCGGGCGAGGGCCAGCGGCCCGGCGCCGAGTTCGCTGGTCAGTGCGCGGGTGAGCTGACGGGTGGAGTACCCGAGCGAGGCCGACAACGCCGCCACCCCGCCGCGTTCGACGGCGCCGTCGGCGATCAGCCGCATCGCCCGGGCGGCGAGGTCGGAGCGCACGTGCCACAGCGGCGACCCGGGCGCGGCGTCGGGCAGGCAGCGTCGGCAGGCCCGGTAGCCGGCCTGCTGGGCGGCGGCCGCGGTCGGCAGGAAGGTGACGTTGCCGGGCTTCGGGGTGATCGCTGGGCAGGACGGCCTGCAGTAGATGCCGGTGGTGCGCACGGCGGTGATGAACTGCCCGTCGAAGCGGGCGTCGCGGGAGGACACCGCGCGGTAGCAGCGCTCGAAGTCCAGGTGTGGTGCGGTCACGACTCCACTGTGGCAGCCGCGCCGGTGGCGGCGCTAGCGGAAATCGGACATCACCGTCTCGCCGAGTGCGCGCAAACCGAGCGGGCCGCTCGGCCGACGTGACGGCGGGTGCACACTCGGCGCACTCCCGACGCGGTCAGCAGCAGCGCGCGCCGGGGTGGGCGTCCTGATCCGCGTACCGTGCGCGCCAGTACTCGCGTTCGCTGGGCACCGGGGTGCCCGGGTGGGTGCGGCGCAGGTGCTCGGCGTACCGGGCGTAGTCGTGGTCGCCCATCACCGAGGTGACCCACCACCACAGCCCGCGCGCGGCGCGGCGCGGCCCGGCCATCAGTGGTGCCCCCCGACGGTGTGGGCGGCGCCGGGCGCGCGGACCTTGCCCTCGGCGATCAGCTCGTCCCACTCGTGCTGGACGGCTTTCTCTGCCGGAGTGGGCACGAAGCCGGCCGGTCCGAAGAGCTTCGAGGGCACCGGTGGGGTCTCGGTGTCGGGCAGCCCGCCGGCCCGGAAGGCCTTGACGCAGACGAGGAGTCCGATCACCGTGACGATCAGGACCAGCACCGCGAACACGATCGACAGGGTGCCCTGGACGAAGGTGTTGCGGATGACCGCGTCGATCGCCTCGGGCGTTGTCGCCGAGCCGAAGCTGCTCAGCCCCGCGTTCTTGGCGTCGACGAAGTCCCGGTGCTGGGCCCAGTACCCGATCGCCGGGACGGATGAGAAGATCTTCTGCCAGGACGCGGTCATGGTCACGATGAGGTCCCAGGCCAGGGGCACGGCCACGATCCACGCCCACTTGAACAGCCCCTTCTTCATCACGACCACCAGCACCACCGTCAGCGCGATCGCCGCGAGCAGCTGGTTCGCGATGCCGAACAGCGGGAACAGGGTGTTGATGCCGCCGAGCGGGTCGGTGACGCCCATCAGCAGGACCGCGCCCCACAGCCCGACCACGGCGATCGAGCAGAACCAGGCGCCGAACCGCCAGGACGGGTCCTTGAACTTGCGCGCGGCGCCGCCGAAGTTGCCGAGCGAGTCGGAGAGCATGAACCGGGCCACCCGGGTGCCCGCGTCGACGGTGGTGAGGATGAACAACGCCTCGAACATGATCGCGAAGTGGTACCAGAACGACTTGAGGCTCGACCCACCGATGAACTGGCTCATCACCTCCGACATGCCGAAGGCCAGCGTGGGGGCGCCGCCGGTGCGCGAGACGATGGACTCCTCGCCGACGTCGGCGGCGGCCTGCTCGAGCGCGGCGGAGGTGATGTCGGGGCCGGGCAGGCCGAGGTTGTTGAGGTAGTCGGGCGCGGTGGCGGCGCTGCCGCCGGTCAGCGCGGCGGGCGCGTTGAGCGCGAAGAAGAGGTGCTGGTCGATGATGCACGCGGTGACCAGGGCCATGACGGCGACGAAGGACTCGGTGAGCATGCCGCCGTAGCCGATCATCCGGGTCTGCCGCTCCTTCTCGAGCAGTTTCGGGGTGGTGCCCGACGCGATCAGGGCGTGGAAGCCGGACAGGGCGCCGCAGGCGATGGTGATGAACAGGAACGGGAACAGCGAACCGGAGAACGCCGGTCCGTCGCCGTCCCAGGCGAACGACGTGGTCGCGGGCATCTGGATCTCGGGACGGGCCAACAGGATTCCGGCGGCCAACAGCAGGATCGTGCCGACCTTCATGAAGGTGGACAGGTAGTCGCGGGGCGCGAGCAGCAGCCACACCGGCAGCACCGACGCGGCGAGCCCGTAACCGATCATCAGCCACGCGAGGGTCACCTTGGAGAGGGTGAACCAGTCGGTGCCCCAGCCGGTGTCGGCGACCCAGCCGCCGGAGACGATCGCGAGCAGCAGCAGCACCACGCCGATCAGGGACACCTCGGAGACCTTGCCGGGCCGGAGGTAACGCAGGTAGACGCCCATGAACAGGGCGATGGGGATGGTCATGGCAATGGAGAAGACGCCCCACGGGCTCTCCGCGAGCGAGTTCACCACCACCAGCGCGAGCACCGCGATGATGATGACCATGATGACGAAGACGCCGATCAGGGCGGCGACCCCGCCGACGACGCCGAGTTCCTCGCGGGCCATCTGACCGAGGCTGCGGCCCCGGCGCTTCGAGGAGAGCCACAGCACCAGGAAGTCCTGGACGCCGCCGGCGAACACCACGCCGATGATGATCCACATGGTCCCGGGCAGGTACCCCATCTGCGCGGCCAGCACCGGACCGACCAGGGGGCCGGCCCCGGCGATCGCGGCGAAGTGGTGACCGAACAGCACCCGCCGGTCGGTCGGCATGAAGTCCTTGCCGTTCTCGAGCACCTCGGCCGGCGTCGCCCGGTCGTCGCGGGGCTTGACGATCTTGTTCTCGATCAGCCGGGCGTAGAAGCGGTACGCGATCAGGTACGTGCACACGGCCGCGATGACAAACCAGACGGAGCTCACATGCTCGCCGCGCACGATCGCGATCATCGTCCAGGCGACGGCCCCGACCACGCCGATCGCCGCGAACACCAGCTTCTTCGCGGTGGTGATCGGGGTCCGGTCCACGATGCCGACCGGAGGCAGGTCGGGGTCGGTGTACAGGTACTCGATGTGCGGGTCCGACGGGAGTTTGCCGGGGGTGGTGGTGGTCATGGTGGACCTCCTGGGCAGGCACTCTACTGTGGCCTACGTCACCCTATTCCTGTGCTCTCCCCTCCGCGCGCCGTCCGCGGCCGTCGCGGTCATGGCCGGGCGTCAGAACCGGTCGGCGTCGGCGTCGATCCAGTCGGTGAGCCAGGCGTCCGGCGGGTTGTCGAGCAGCTCGCCGGGCAGCAGCCACTCGTACAGCTCGGCGTAGGTCCTGGTGGTGTGCGCGTCGATCCGGCGGTTGAGCATGGACGGACGCAGCTCGTCGAAGCCGTCGAGGCCCATCGAGGCCACCATCTGCTTGGCGCTTGCCACCGTCGACTTCTGGAACCGGTGGACGCGGGCGGACTTGTCGGGGACGTCCAGCGCCCGGGCGCGGGCGGGGTCCTGGGTGGCGACGCCGACGGGGCAGTGGTTGGTGTGGCAGGCCTGCGCCTGGATGCAGCCGACCGCGAACATCATCGCCCGGGCCGACAGGGTGAAGTCGGCGCCCTGGATGATCCGCCTGACGATGTCGCTGCCGCTGGCGACCTTGCCGGATGCCCCGACCTTCACCCGGTCCCGTAGGCCGGCCCCGACCAGGGCGTTGTGCACCAGCATCAGCCCCTCGGTCAGCGGCATGCCCATGTGATCCTCGAACTCCACCGGTGCCGCGCCGGTGCCGCCCTCGGCGCCGTCGACGATGACGAAGTCGGCCGTGACGCCCTTGGCCGCCATGGCCTTGCAGATGCCGAGGAACTCCACCCGGGACCCGACGCACAGCTTGAATCCGACCGGCTTCCCGCCGGACAGGGTGCGCAGGGTGTGGACGAAGTCGACGAGCTCGTTGGGGGTGCCGAAGGCGCTGTGCGCGGGCGGCGAGACGACGGTCCGGCCGATCGGGACGCCACGGGTCTCGGCGATCTCGGCGGTCACCTTGGCCCCGGGGAGCACCCCGCCCAGGCCCGGCTTGGCGCCCTGGGAGAGCTTGACGGAGATGGCCTTGACCTGCGGGTCGGTGGCCTTCTCGGCAAACTGCTCGGGGTCGAAATCGCCGGCGGTGGTGCGGCATCCGAAGTATCCGGAGCCGATCTCCCAGATCAGGTCGCCGCCGTGCCTGCGGTGGTAGGGACTGATGCCGCCCTCGCCGGTGTCGTGGGCGAAGCCGCCGCGGGCGGCGCCGGCGTTCATCGCCTCGACGGCGGTGGCGGACAGCGAGCCGAAGCTCATCGCGGATACGTTCAGCAGCGCGATGTCGTACGGCAGCGTGCACTGCGGGCCGCCGAGTCGCACGGTGGGGACCTGGTCGTTCGCCATCCGGGCCCGCAGCGAGTGCGTCATGAACTCGTGGCCCGGGGCCTGCACGTCCCGCTCGGTGCCGAACGGCTCGTCGTCCTTGGTGCCCTTGGCCCGCTCGTAGACGAGGTCGCGGGTCTCCCGGTCGAACGGTGTCCCACCGGTGGGGGATTCGATGAAGTACTGCTGGATCTCGGGTCGGATCTTCTCGAGCAGGAAACGCGCGTGCCCGAGCACGGGGTATATCCGCAGGATGCTCCGACGGCGTTGCAGCAGGTCCCGGGTGCCGAGGGCGGCGAGCGCCAACACGATCACGGCCGGGACCCACCCCCAGGCAGTCACCCCGACGGCGAGCGCGAGCGCGCCCAGTCCGACGGTCCACAACCCGGCGATGATGATCCAGCGGATCACGGTCCCCACTTTCGACTGCGCGGGCCGTGGGCGCCGCGGCGGTGTACATACGGACGCGGCGGCCCCGGCAACTGCTGCCGGTGCCGCCGCGTCGGATTCGTGTGGTGGTGCCTACGGGACGGTGATGACCTGTCCCGGGTGGACCAGGTCCGGGTTCGCAATGCCGTTGGCATCCGCGAGGCGCTGGTACTGGTTGCCGTCGCCGTAGTAGCGCTCGGCGATGACCCACAGCGACTCGCCCTCGCCGATGGTGTGGGTGCGCGGGGCCGGCGGGGCCGGGGGAGCGGCCGGCTCGGGCGCCGGTGCGGGCTCCGGCTCGGCGGCAGGCACCGGCTCGGTGACCTCGACAGCGGTGTCGCTGGCCCAGACGGCCTTGTCGCCGGCGTAGAGGACGACGTTGCGGTCGTCCTGGACGACGAGCTTGGCGCCCGAGTTGCCCGAGGTCTGCGAGGCCCAGACGGCGTCGTTGCCCTCGGTGTACAGGACGAAGTTGCCGTCGTCCTGTAGGTCGGCCTTGACCGCGCTCTTGCCGTTGGTCTTGGTGGCCCAGACGGCGTTGCCGCCTTCGCTCAGCACCAGGTTGCCGTCGTCCTGCAGCGTCAGCGCGTAGGCGCCGTTGGCGGAGGTGATCGACTGGCCTGCTGCCAGGCTCGATCCGGCCTGCAAGGTGTCTGCCACGGGGTGTCCCCTTTCAAGGGCGATCGTCAGCGTGAATTGTGTTCTGCGCGCGGCGGACCGGTCCGTCGCTCGCCGCGAACCCTACCGGCGGGGTGCGGCAGTTCGGCGGAGCGAAACGTAGTCTCGGAGCGGTGACCCGATGGCAGGACGAGCGAGACGAGGCGCAGTCGCGCGCCTACATTCAGCGATTCGAGCAGCTCGCGGCGGACGGGGCGGACCTGCACGGCGAGGCGCGGATGGTCGACGCGCTGCTGGCGCCGGTCTCGCGGGTCCTCGATGCCGGCTGCGGCACCGGGCGTGTCGGCCTCGAACTCGCCCGGCGCGGGCACGCGGTCACCGCCGTCGACCTGGACCCGGTACTGGTGGCGGCGGCGCGTGAGCATGCCGAACTGACCGTGCACCTGGCGGACCTCGCGGAGCTGGACCTGCCCGGCGAGCAGTTCGACGCGGTGGTCGTGGCCGGGAACGTGATGATCTTCGTCGAACCCGGCACCGAACGGACGGTGGTGGGCAGGCTTGCCGCTCACTTGGCGCCGGGCGGGGTGCTGGTCACCGGCTTCGCCACGGACTACCGATACACCGCCGATCACCTCGACGCGGATCTCGAGGCGGTGGGGTTGGTCAAGGAACACCGCTTCGCGACCTGGGACCTTCGGCCCTGGCGAGCGGACGCGACATGGGCGGTGACGGTCGCGAGAAAGCGAGGGTAGCGCCCGCGTCAGGCCCAGCAGGCGATGGCGAGGCCCCCGGCGAACGGAATCACGGCCAAGGGTGCACAGGACAGCGCGGCACCCAATGGGCCCTGCTGTGGGTTGAGGAACGCGGGCTGGACGGGCACGGGCATCGGCGATGCCGGTCCGGCGGCGGCGATCGCCGGGGCGAACGCGAACACCGGTACGGTGGCCGCGGCCACTATCGCTGCGCGGAGTGAGTTTCTGGTCATGGTGTTCCTCCTGGTGGCGGCGTGGCGCACCGCGCGGTTCCGGGGTGCTCGGATTGCGCTCCTCTCAGTGTGGGCGCCGGGACACCGCATGTCACTGCCGTGGGCTACTCGTCTTGCCCGCCGCCGACGAGCCTTGGCGCGGATCATCGCCGCCGCGATCGGCGGCATCGAGGACGGCAGCGGCGGGTACCGATCCGCAGGTCTACGGACCGGTGTGTGCAGGGCGCCCACACCGGTCCGTAGACTCTGGAGACTGTGAGCCTTACCCTCGGAATCGTCGGACTGCCCAACGTCGGCAAGTCCACCCTTTTCAACGCGCTGACCAACAACGACGTGCTGGCCGCGAACTACCCGTTCGCGACCATCGAGCCCAACGTCGGCATGGTCGAGCTGCCCGATCCGCGGCTGACCAGGCTCGCCGAGATCTTCGGTTCCGAGCGGATCCTGCCCGCGACGGTCTCGTTCGTCGACATCGCCGGAATCGTCAAGGGCGCCTCCGAGGGGGCCGGCCTGGGCAACAAGTTCCTGGCCAACATCCGCGAGGCCGATGCCATCTGCCAGGTCGTCCGCGTCTTCGCCGACGACGACGTGGTGCACGTCGACGGTCGCGTCGACCCCGCGTCGGACATCGAGGTGATCGAGACCGAGCTCGTCATCGCCGACATGCAGACCCTCGAGAAGGCGCTGCCGCGGCTCGACAAGGAAGCGCGCAAGAACAAGGAGCTCAAGCCGCTGCACGACGAGGCGGTCAAGGCGCAGGCATTCCTCGACGAGGGCACCACCCTGTTCAGCGTCAAGGACAAGCTGGACTTCGGGCTGCTGCGTGAGCTGAGCCTGCTCACCACCAAGCCGTTCCTCTACGTCTTCAACGCCGACGAGGCCGTGCTCACCGACGAGGCGAAGGTCGCCGAGCTGCGCGCGTCGGTCGCCCCCGCGGACGCGGTGTTCCTCGACGCGAAGGTCGAGCAGGAGCTGCTCGAGCTGGACGAGGAGGACCGTCAGGAGATGCTCGACTCGATCGGTCAGTCCGAGCCCGGCCTGCACGCGCTGGCCCGCACCGGCTTCCACACCCTCGGGCTGCAGACCTACCTGACCGCCGGCCCCAAGGAGTCGCGCGCCTGGACCATCCACAAGGGCGACACCGCCCCGCAGGCGGCCGGCGTCATCCACACCGACTTCGAGCGTGGCTTCATCAAGGCCGAGATCGTGTCCTTCGCCGACCTGGACGAGGCGGGTTCGATGGCAGCGGCCAAGGCCGCCGGCAAGGTGCGCATGGAGGGCAAGGAGTACGTGATGGCCGACGGCGACGTGGTGGAGTTCCGCTTCAACGTCTAGCCCCCGGTCAGCGGCCATACTCGAGGCTGCCCGTCCGCAGAACGGCCAACGGGACCCGCAGAGGCTCGGACCAGTTCGTCCGCAGCCCTGCGGGTTCTGTCGTCTGCGCCAGCCCGGCCCCGACGCGCCGGGTCGCGGCTTTGTCGGCAGACCCGTTCAGCCGGTACTGGGTCTGACGGTGACCGAGTTGATGTCGTAGACGCCGAGGAACTGGACGAAGGCCAGTGCCTGCGGCTTGTCCCCGTTCTGGTCGGTGGTGAACGACATCAGCGGGACCGGCAGACCGGCATGTGTGGCGTACACGGTGTAGCGGGTGTCGGGGGTCATCCCGCGTCCGGTGAACTGGACCATGTCCAACCCGTCGACGGCCCGCACGATGAGATCGCTCGAGCCCGGACCCACCAGGGTCGGGGTGACGTTCTGGACCGGAAGGTTGAGGCCCTGCCGGGTCAGGTTGGCCGTGCCCGGCCCACTGGGCACCGCATCGGCGACGTACACCACCGCTTGACCTTCCTGTCCCGTCCGCAGGGTCGTGACGATCGAGCGGGTGGCGGTGTCGACGACGTCGACGCTGTCGGAGCCCTCGTTGACGACGTAGACACGGGTGTTGTCGGGGCTGGGCCAGATGCCGTGCGGTTCGACGCCGGAGGACGGAACGGACCCGACCTGGGTGGGCGGCCCGTCCGGGTGACGCTGGTAGATCTTGGTCTCGTCGGTGCCACCCACGGTCAGGTAGACGAGCTCGGCTTCGGGTGTGGTCACGAATGCCGGGTGGTTGGTGTTCGGCCCGGTGTCGAGAACCGCGCTGACAGTGCCAGTCGTCAGGTCGAGGACGCTGACCTTGCCGGCCTTCTTGTGCGCGGCCCACAGCTCGGTGCCGTCGGGCGCGAGCGCCATGTCGGAGGAGAATGGGTCGGCGAGCCCGGTGATCCGCTGCACGACCTCACGCGAGGCGACGTCGATGACGTCGATCGTCGCCGCGCGTGAGTGGTTGACGTAGGCGCGAGTCCCGTCAGGGCTGAACAACACCTTCGACGGGCCCGGCTCGGTGCTGACCTGCCCGATGACGCCGCCCTGCAACGCATCCACGATGTCGAGCTGGGACAGTGCCCGGTCCGCGACCCAGACGGTTTGGCCGTCCGGGCTGAAGAACCCCTCATGGGAGGAACGGCCCACGGTGGTCTGCGAAACGGTGCTGTTGTCGGACGTGCGGATCACCGTGACGGTGTTGGACGTGACGCTGACCGCGTTGAGGTATTGGCCGTCCCGGGAGAATCCGAGACCGTGCACGTCGACATTGCGCAGGTACTGGGGTCCCAGGATGTCGCCGAGCCGCTGCGACCCGAGCGCGATCGTCCCCAGGACCTCGTTGGTAGCGGGGTTGATCACCGACACCGTGTTCGAGGTCTGGTCCGCGGTGTAGACCCGGTCGCTCGGCGAGATCGGCTGCGCCCCGGGCAGCGCCGGCGCCTGTTCCACCTCTGCCGTCGATGTCCCCGGGGTCGGGCTGCCGGACTGAGCGCCCTGCCCGCCGCCGCAAGCCGACAACAGCACCAGCACGGCGCCGGCGATCCCTGCACGCCAGACGATTTCACGATGAGTACGCACGTCAGTCCTCCACTCGGTCGGTCGGCCTCCTGGGCTTTCCACCTCCTGGAATGTCACGCTGATTGAAAAGTTTAGCCCTGCGGTGACGGGGTGGCGGTAGGTGTTCCGCCCGACACTGGGCTGAACGCCGGACCGAGGAACGTCTGCAGGTAGGCCGACAGGGCCTCCCGATCGTCCACGTCGACCGCCGATCCCGGCGTCCCCACCAGGGAGACGAGCATCCGGACCAGCCATTCCGCCGCCCCGGGCAGGTCGAGGTCCTCGCGGGCCAGACCGCGTCGCTGGGCGTCACACAGCCGGTCCGCCCAGAAGTCGGACAGCTGGGCGACCACGTCCTGGGAGTACGTGCTCATGATCTCCGCGTACTCGTGGGGTTCCCGGGCGGCCAGTTCAACGGCCAACGGCCCCAAGGGATTCTGCCTCGACAGCACGACCGCCTCGGCCAGCATGCCGGACACGCTGTCCTGTCGCGCGATCCGATCGGCCGCGTCCTCCCAGAAGTCCGCGCCCCGGCGGATCAGCGCTGCCGAGAGCAGCGTCGCCTTGTCGGTGAAGAACCGGTACAGGTAGGCGCGGCTGAGGTCGGCTTCCTTGGCGACGGCGCGGACGGTGGTGCGGCGGATCCCGTCGCGCGCCAGACAGAGTTCGGCGGCGTCCAGGATGCGGTCGCGCACGACGCTGGAGGCGGGTTTCATGGCCGCTCGATCATAGGGCGTCGAAAAGTTCGGAGAACTCTTCTTGTAAACACTTGTGTCGAAGTGTCTACAAAGCGCTACGTTCTCCACCATGACCGGCCGTGCGGAGGCCCGGCCAACCGGCGCGACGTCGTGTCGGAACGGTGTGCACGCTACGGAGGACCCATGGGATTCCTGCTACCGGTGGAACCGGACATCGACTTCGGCGAGTTGCGCCGCGGCCCGCGTCCCACCCAGATGCGCATCCTCTCGGAGAACTACCTCTCACAAGGTTTCGGGACGCCCGACGTGGTGTACGTCGGCTACCTCCTCAAGATCGCCCTGTTCGTCCTCGGCGCGGCAGCGTTCGCGTTGACCACACCCGGCGTGGACGGACTGCTCGACGTCGGCCAGTGGTGGGCACTGCCGGTCGTGTGGCAGAAGGTGGTGCTCTGGTGCATCCTCTTCGAGGTCACCGGCCTGGGCTGCGGGTTCGGGCCGTTGAACCTGCGCTTCCTGCCGCCGCTGGGTTCGTTCCTCTACTGGTTCCGCCGGGGAACGATCCGGATGCCCCCGTGGCCCGGGCGGGTCCCGCTCACCTCCGGGAACCGGCGCGGCGTGGTCGACATCGTCCTCTACGCCGCGCTGCTCGTCTCGCTGCTGGGGGCGTTGGTCTCGGCGACCGCGGACGGGACGGTCCAGCTGCCATGGCAGAAGGTGGCCGTGGTCCTGGGACTGCTCGCGGTCATCGGACTGCGGGACCGGACCATCTTCCTGGCCGCCCGTGCGGAGGTCTACGGCGCGATTGCCGTGACCTTCCTCGTGCCGTTCCCCGACTCCATCGTGGCCGCCAAGTTCGTCCTGCTGTGCATCTGGTGGGGTGCGGCGGTCTCGAAGCTCAACGTGCACTTCCCGTCGGTGGTGCAGGCGATGGAGGCGAACAGCCCGCTGTGGCGAACGAAGCGCGTCAAGCACCTCTTCACCAAGTCGCACCCCGACGACCTGCGCCCGTCCGGGCTCTCGAAGTTGCTCGCCCACGGCGGCACCGCGATCGAGTTCGGCGTCCCGCTCGTGCTGATCCTCTCCGGCGGCGGCACCGTCACCACGGTCGCTGCGACCGTGATGATCCTGTTCCACCTGCACATCATCGTGACGATCCCGATGGGGACGCCGCTCGAGTGGAACGTCTTCATGATCTTCGCCGTGCTGACGCTGTTCGTGGACAAGGCGTCCCTGGGCCTCGGCGACCTCGTGCATCCCGCGGTCCTGCTGATCCCGGCGGTCAGCTTCCTCCTGGTGATCCTCGGCAACCTGTTCCCGGAGCGGATCTGCTTCCTGCTCGGGATGCGGTACTACGCCGGGAACTGGGACACCACCGTCTGGTGCCTGACGCCCAGCGGCGAGCAGAAGCTGACCGACGGCACGATCCGCTTCGCGATGCTGCCGCACCGCCAGTTGGAGAAGGTCTACGGCGGCGAGGACGAGGCCCGGGCCACGCGGCTCACCGGCTTCGCGTTCCGCGCGATCCACACGCACGGTCGCGCGCACGCCGCCCTGCTGCCCCGGCTCCTGGCCGACCGGCCCGCGACGGAGTACGTCGAACTCGACGGCGAGACGGTGGCCGGCGTCGTGCTCGGCTGGAACTTCGGCGACGGGCACCTGCACTCCGAGCAACTCGTCGAGACGCTCCAGGACCTGTGTGCCTTCGAACCGGGTGAGGTGCGGGTGCTGGTCCTGGACGCCCAGCCGATCCACCGGCAGACCCAGGCCTACCGGCTGCTCGACGCCGCCACCGGCGAGTTCGAGCGGGGCACGGTCCGGGTCGCGGACATGGTCGACCGGCAACCGTGGGCCGACGACATGCCGGTGACCGTGACCGGCGACGCTCGGGCGCGCTGACATGGCGAACGTGAGGACCGCGGTCGTGGTCGGTTCCGGCCCGAACGGGCTGGCCGCCGCCGTCCGGCTGGCCGGGCACGGAGTGAAGGTGACCGTGCTCGAGGCTGCCGAGAACCCGGGGGGAGGCGCGCGCACCGGCGAACTGACGCTGCCCGGACTGCTGCACGACGTCTGCTCCGCGGTGCACCCGTTCGGGGTCGCCTCGCCGTACCTGGCGACCCTGCCGCTCGCCGAACACGGCCTGCGGTGGCGGTGGCCCGAGATCGACCTCGTCCATCCGCTGGCGGACGGGTCGGCCGGTGTGCTGGCCGGCGACGTCGACCGCACGGCCGCCGGAATGGGTGTGGACGCGGACGCCTGGCGTCGGGTCTTCGGGCCCCTGGCGCGCATCTTCGACACCCTTGCACCCGAGGTGCTCGGTCCGCTCCTGCGGGTGCCCCGGCACCCGGTCGCGTTGGCCAGGTTCGGATTCCGGGCCGGACTCCCGGCCACCGTGCTGGCCAAGGCCTTCCGCACACCGCAGGCCCGGGCCCTGTTCATGGGGTGCGCGGCGCACCTGTTCCAGCCGCTGAACCGGCCGATGTCGGCGTCGGTGGGGGTGATGTTGGTGGCGGCCGGGCATCGTCACGGCTGGCCGGTCGCCGAGGGCGGCTCGCAGGCGATCACGTCGGCACTGGTCTCCGTGCTGCGCGAGCGCGGCGGGGAGATCGAGTGCAACGCCCCGGTCCGGTCGTTCGCCGATCTGCCTGCGGCCGACGTGACGCTGTTCGACACCACCCCGCAGGCGGCCGCCGAGATCCTCGGCGAACGGCTCGGGGGGCGAGGCAGGCGCCGGTACCGGTCCTACAAGTTCGGCCCGGCCGCCTACAAGGTGGACCTGGCCGTGCGGGAGGGAATCCCGTGGACCAACGAGTCCGCGCGCCGCGCCGGCACGGTCCACCTGGGCGGCACCGCCGATGAGGTGGCGGCCGCGGAGGCTGCAGTCGTCGCGGGCCGGATGCCGGAGCGACCGTTCGTGCTCGTCGGGCAGCAGTACCTGGCCGACCCGACCCGATCGGTCGAGGGCGTCCATCCGGTCTGGGCGTATGCGCACGTCCCGTCCGGCTACGACGGGGACGCGACTGAGGTCGTGCTGGACCAGATCGAGGCGTACGCACCCGGCTTCCGCAGCCGGGTCGTCGCGGCGCACGCCACCTCGCCGGCGGAGTACGAGCGCTACAACGTGAACTACGTCGGGGGCGACATCGGGGGAGGGGCGAACACGCCGCCCCAGATGGTCGGGCGACCGGGGTTCGGGCTCGACCCGTACGCGACCGGGGTCGACGGCATGTTCCTGTGCTCGGCCTCCACGCCGCCCGGCGCGGGGGTGCACGGCATGTGCGGGGCCGGCGCCGCCGCGAGCGCGCTGCGCAGCCTGGGCGTCGAGGTGCAGCCGATCGGGCGCCGAGCCGACTGACGGTCCCGATCCGGCACCCGCTTCCTCCGCGCGCCGACCGCTCAGCGCGCGGCGGGCGCCTCGGCCAACGTCCGGCGGGTACCGAACCGCCGCGCCGTCCCGGACAGCGGATCGGTGAATTCCAGTTCCCGCGCGAGCAATTGGAGCGGCAGGGCGTGGTCGTCCGGTGCGTCGGGCAGCAGGTCGGGGTACCGCCGGTCGCCGAGGATCCCGACGCCGAGTGCCGCCAGGTGCACCCGCAGCTGGTGCATCCGTCCGGTGTGCGGCCACAGAACCGTGTGCAGCACGGCACGCCCGGAGGCGCTCACACCCGCGCCGCGCACCTCGATCGCCGTCTCGGTGTTGGGTTCACGGTCGCCGTCGACGGTGACCCGCAACTCGCCGCGTCGGGACTCGATGTGGTTGCGGTAGACCAGGGGAACGGCGCGGCCGGCGAGCGCCGGTGCGTCCGGGTCCCACCCGGGCGGCCGCGCCGACACCGCCTCGTAGACCTTCACGACCCGCCGCTTCTCGAACAGCGACTGGTACGCGCCGCGCGTCGCGGGGCGGGCCGAGAACATCACCAGGCCCGCGGTCCCGCGGTCGAGCCGGTGGATCGGCGCCAGGTCCGGGTTGTCGAGGCGGACCCGCAGCCGGACGAGCGCCGACTCGCGCAGGTAGCGCCCGCTCGGGGTGGTCGGGAGGAAGTGCGGTTTGTCGATCACGACGAGGTCGTCGTCGACGTGCAGGATCTCCTCCTCGAACGGCACCGGGTCCTCTGCCGGCAGGTCGCGGTAGTACCAGGCGAAACGGTGCTCGCCCAGCGCCGTGTCGCGGCCGATCGGGCGGCCGTCGGCGTCCACGATCTCGCCGGCGTCGAACCGCCGGTACAGCTCGTCGGCGCCGAGGTGGTCGAACCTCGAGACGACGTACTCGGCGATCGTCGCCCACGGCCCGGACGCCGGGACGCGCAGTCGCGTCGCTCCGACCCCGTTCAGGACGGGCAGCGGTGAGGGCATCGGCACGCGGTCATCATCCCACCGGCCGTGTCCTGCCCAGCGCCGCGGGCCGCGACGAGACGCGGGCGGTGCCTCGCGGGGCAGGGACGGGGGCCGCGCGTGCCGGGGACCCGCGGGTCGTAGTGGTAGGAACCAGTGGAAGCCGGTGGCCGAGACTTATCGAAGCTGAGGATTGAATGACACACAGACTGATCGGCATCGTTGCCGCCGCGATCGCCTTCGAGATCCAGGTGATCGTGCTCGATCTGCTCTCGAAGCCCGACAACGTGCGGGTCGACCTGAACCCGCTCAACGCGATCGGCGCGGTGGCCTTCGTCGTCGGCTGGCTGACCCGGTTGCCCACGGCGGTCGCGGTGGTGGTCGCCGCCGTGGTGTTGCTGGTGATCCCCTTCGGCGTCTACCGCCTCAGCCAACTCTGGCTCGGCAGGTCGCGTCAGCGGGTGTGACCGAAGGGGTGACGGCGTCAGGCGTTGCCGGCCCAGAAGTCGACGAGCACCGTCGTCAGCTCCTCGGGCTTCTCCTCGTTGGGCGTGTGCGCGGCCCCCGCGATGACCTCGAACTTCACGCCGAGCCGCGCCGCGGCGTCGGCCTGGATGTCCACCGGGATGAAGTCGTTCTCGCCTGCGGCGACCAGGATCGGTAGTCCGGTCGCGGCCAGCTCCGTGACGCGGTCCGGTTCGGCGCCCATCGTGGTGATGATGCCGGCCATGTTCGCGGTCTTCGTGGCCAGGATGCGGGCGTGCAGGAACTCCTTGACCGGCGCCGGGAACATCTCCTCGATCGGCCCGAACATCGCGGTCCACAGCGCCGCGTTGCCGCCCGCCCACAGCAGGTCCGGGATCCGGTACGTGGCCGCGTCGACCTTGTCGCCACTCGGCGGGGAGTCGAGGATCACGTAGTCCAGGAAGCGCGCCGGGTCGTTGAGCACGGCGGCCCGGGTGACGAGACCGCCGAAGCTGTGGCCGAGCAGGTGGACCTTCTGGCCCGGCGCGACCGTGTTGAGCACCTCGGCGAGGTCGAGGGCGAACTTCGCGATCGTGTACTCGCCGACCGCGTCGCGTCCGTCCGGCCCGTCCGAGTCGTACTGGCCGAGCTGCGAGTACGAGATCAGTCGGTAGCCGGCGGCGGTGACGAACGGCGCCATCGGGAGGAAGTCCTCCCGGGACCCGGTGAAGCCGGGGACCATGACGACGGTGCCCTTGACCTCGGTGCCGGCGTCGGGCGTCGCCTCGAACGAGGACAGCTTGCCGCGGGAGATCGAGATGCGGGACAGGGTGACGGTCATGGGGCGTTCTCCTTGTCGGGGTTCGAGCAACTGGATCCACTGTTCCAGGTGCGGTCGCGGGCTCGCGCCCGCGGCCGCACCGCCGTGAAACCGAGAATGCCCCGCACGTCGGCGGGGCATTCTCGGTGCCGACGGGCGTCGGCGGTTTACCGGGGGAGGATCAGATCATCGCCCGGTGGATGCCCTGCGGCTCGCCGCCCAACTGGGCCAGCGCCGAGGAGTGGAAGATCGAACCGGGCACGTGGATCGCGTGCGCGATGCCCACGTGCGCGTCCCGGAAGAAGCGCTGCATCGGGTGCTTGTAGTGCGCGGCGTTGCCGCCGGACCGGGCGAAGATCTCGTCCACGGCACGCACCGCACGCCACGCCGCCGCGGTCTGGGTCCGACGACCGATGGCCCGGGCCTCGAAGTCGATCTCCGTGCCCTTCTCGGTCATGTCCCAGAACCGGTCCACGGTCTCGAGGATCGCCGCGCGCGAGGCCGCGATCTCCGCGGCCGCCTCGCCGATGGCGTAGAGGACGTACGGGTCGTCCTTGATCTTGGTGCCGGTGATCGCGACGCGGGTCTTCTGCGCCTCGATGTGGCAGGCCAGTGCGCCCTCGGCGATGCCGATCACCGCGGAGGTGATGCCGAGCGGGAACATGCACGAGAACGGCATCTTGTAGAGCGTCTCGGTGCGGCCGGACTCGCGCTGGGCGGAGCCGTCCATCACGGCGGTGGCGCTGATCGTGCGGTGCGTCGGGATGAAGGCGTCCTTGACGATGACGTCCTTGGAGCCGGTGCCGCGCAGGCCGATGACGTCCCAGGAGTCCTCGACGATGGTGTAGTCCTCGCGGGGCAGGTACACGTGCAGCTGCACCGGCGGCATCAGCGGCCTGCCGTTCTCGTCACCGGTCAGCGCGCCGAGCACGACCCACTGGCAGTGGTCGGTGCCGGAGGAGAACTGCCAGCGGCCGTTGAGGATGTAGCCCCCGTCGACCGGCTTCGCGACGCCCATCGGCGCGTACGGCGAGGCGACCCAGGTGTCGTTGTCCTGGCCCCAGATGTCTTCCTGCAGCTGCTCGCTGGAGAACGCCATCTCCCAGGGGTGGACGCCGACGATGCCGTTGATCCAGCCGGTGGCGCCGTCCATCGCGGCGACGGACATGACGGTCTCGGCGAACTCGCGCGGGTGCACCTCGAGGCCGCCGTACTTCTTCGGCTGCAGCATCCGGATGGCGCCGGACTCACGCAGCCGCTTGGCGGAGGTGTCCGACAGGCGCATGAGCTTGTCGCCCTCGACGCCCTCGGCGCGGATCTCGTCTGCGTACTGCGCGATGCTTTCCTGAACCTGACCCATGACTTCCTCGTCTCTGCAGATGATCTGATCTGGCTGCTTGCTCAAAACTAGAACATGTTTCGCTGGATTGAAAGTAAACCGAACCCGCCGGTCCCGTTCATTCCCGAGAGCTGCGTCACTTCCGGGTTCCGGCCGCGCCGGTGGTGATTGTTGCAGGCAGGCGTACGGCCGGTTCGGTGCGGGTCGCGGCGCGTCTCAGGATCTCGAGCCGCGGGCGGATGTCGTGTCGCGGAACGGCCCGGGTCCATAATTGTAACGAGTTCTAGTTTTGTTCATCCGGTGTCCGTCGGTCCGTTGCCGACCCGTCGTGGCGCCGTCGGCCGGTGGGTGTCAGACGAGGTACGGGACCAGCGCCTTGCGCTCGGCGGGGTAGTCGGCGAACTTCTCGCGGTACCACTTGTGGGTGGCGATGGCGCGGGGGATCAGGTTGCCCGCGGTGATCAGGAAGATGACGACGCCCGCCAGCGACCAGGTCAGCAACGCGAAGCCGGCCCAGGCGATCAGCTCACCGAGGTAGGCCGGGCTGGTGACGAACCGGTACCCGCCGCCGAACGGCACCTTGTACTCGGTCGCGCCGGGGTTCGCCTTGTCCCGCAGGTTCCGCACGATCGACTCGGAGCTGAGGATGAGCGCGAAGCCGCACAGGTAGATCACGACGCCGACCAGGAACCGCGGGTCGGTCAGCCACTCGGTGCTGTACTGGTTCAGGTAGTCGTGGCTGAAGAACGCGCCGTTGAGGTAGCCGTGCATGCAGGTCACCAGCATGCCCATGCCGAGCACCGAGATGTTGAAGCTGCCGCGCTTGCCTGGCACCTGCCGGATCGACAGCGGGAAGAACCAGCCGCGGTTCGCGTAGTGCAGCAGCCAGATTCCGGCGAGAACGAGCGAGGTGGGCTCGAACCGGTTCGGGCCGGTCAGGAAGAAGACGGCGAACACCACCGTCGCGGGGATCTCCATCAGCCACCACCCGAGCTTCGGGTTCAGGTTGAGTCCGAGCGAGGTGGTGCTGAAGCGGCCGTACGAACTCTGGGCGAAGAAGCCGCCGACGATGACGAACGCGGCGAACGCGAACGCGACGGTCAGGACGGTGTCGTAGACGGTGTTCCCGGTGTACCAGTTCATGTTGGTCCTCACATCGTGCGTGCGGCGCGTGTCCGGTCCCGGTTGTCAGGGCGGCGCGCATCGCAGTCGCGGTGCCGCACAAAACTGAAACGTGTTCTATCACAATCGGGGGGTGCGGAACCGGCAATCGGCCTCAGCTCATTCGCACGCCACCCCGTCGCCGTCCCCGTCGAGCTTGCCGCTGTAGCCGGGCTGACCCGAGTAGATCGGGTCCGCCCCCGCCGCTCGGACGGCGCTGCAGTTGGCGTAGTACGTGCTGGTGTTCCTTTCGAGTGGTGCGGGGCAAGCGCGCCCGTTGAGTTCAGTTGGCGACCACCAGGAGGCACGAGGCGATGACCAGCAGCCCGACTGCGCCGACATCGATCCAGGCGACACGCCGGGTCTCGGCGTTCACGCCACCCGGCCGGGCGCGCACGGTCAAGCCGATGAAGCTGACCAGACTGATCAGCGCGGCACCGACGACCACTGGTCTGACGGGGGGTGTGAAGGCCCCGATGATCAGTCCCACTCCGATGAGCGCAAGCACAATCGCGCGATGTCGGAGCAGCAGGACCAGATCGGGGTCGTCGAGAGTAATGCCGTAAACCGCCGGCGCTCGACGCGGGGAAAGCGCGACGACACCTGGAAGCACGTGGACGACTCCGACAACCACCAGTAGCAGCGCCGCGATCTTGTCTCCCAGCACAGTGACCCGCTTTCCTCGTTCATCCCGGTTGATGTCGTGCAAGCATGGCGGGCATGGGCACGCGACCGCTTCCAGAATCGTGCTACCCGGCACCCACGAGCACGGACGTGTGGTTGTGGATCGGCCACGCCGTCTACCGCGGGCCTTCGCTGCGGCTCGACCGGCATTCAGGGTCGGTGCACTGCCTCGCCGTGGGCGTCGATGCCCCGTTCATCCTGCACGCCGATTCGTTCGGTCGGCGGACAGTTCGCAGCGCGTTGATTCCCCCGCGCACGCTCCACCAAGTAGTCGCGCATGAGACCCGAATGCTGTTCTGCTACATCGACCCCGGATCGCCACGCGCGCACCCCTGTTGGGAGCAGATGGGCGAGCGCGTGCACGAATTCGGTGTCCACCACCACCGCGAAGCCGCGCTGATCCGTCTCGCCGACCAAGAAGACATGGACCCTGCTGAGGTGATGGACATCGCGTGCGGTCCGACGCAGGTCCCACTCGATCCGAGGATTGCCGCCGCGACCGCGATCGTGCGCGCTCACCCGACTCGATCGATCACCGCAGGCGAACTCGCCGCCGAAGTACATCTGTCGAAATCTCGGCTACTGCATCTGTTCACCGAGCACGCCGGCACGACCTTCCGTCGATATCGTGTCTGGGCGCGCATGCTCGCCGTCGGCCGTGCAGTCGGCAAAGGCGCCGATCTCACCACTGCCGCGGTCGACGCCGGATTCGCCAGCCCCTCACACTTCAGCGACACCTTCCACGCCATGTGCGGGCTCACTGCCAGTGAGTTGCTCCGCGCCGGCGCGCGAATCACCATCCTGGACTCACTATTTCGCAAGCGCGGCCAGGGCGCGAACTGGCAATCGGCCTCAGCTCATTCGCACGCCACCCCGTCGCCGTCCCCGTCGAGCTTGCCGCTGTAGCCGGGCTGACCCGCGTAGATCGGGTCCGCCCCTGCCGCTCGGACGGCGCTGCAGTTGGCGTAGTACGTGCGGGTGCTGGGCTCGGCGGCAGGAACCTCCTGGGGCACGGCGGCGGGCTCCGGATCCGGCTCGGGTGCGGGCGCCGGTGCGGGGTCCACCAGCCGGACCGGCGCCGGATGGCGCGCCCGGTCGTCGTCCGCGTCCGACGCCGCGGGCACCACCGGAGCCGGCTCGCCGCCGCCGCAGCTCGTGAGCACCCGTGCGATCGCGTCCCGTTCCGCCGCGGTGACCCACAGGCCGTACGCAGCCTTTACCTCGACCTGCCGTGCGACGTACGTGCAGCGGTAGGCCTTGTTCGGCGGCAGCCAGGTGGCGGCGTCGCCGTCACCCTTGGCGAGGTTGGTCGGTCCGTCGACTGCCTGCAGGTTCCGGGGGTCGTTGGCGAAGTTGCGCAGGGTCGGCTCGTCGAGTTGTTGCGCACCCTTCTGCCATGCATCGGACAGAGCCACCACATGGTCGACCTGCACCGCGGTCGAGGTGCCCTGGCCGCGGGTGAACGGGATCGCGGTGCCGGTGTAGGCGTCGGCGAGCGTGCCGGTCAGTACCGTGCAGCCGCTGGTCCCGGGCTTGAGTGCGACGCCGGTGAGGTCCCGGCGGAGGATGTCGTTGCGGGTGTCGCAGCCGTTGTGGCCACCGTCGACGGTCACGTCGTCGGACCACGTCTGTCCGAACAGTGCCCGGTCGTACCCGGTCTTCGCGGCCCGGCCCTTGACCGGCAGCGCGGCCAGCGCGGACAGGGCGACGGCGGCGGCCTCGGGGGTGGCCGCACCGGTCTCCGGGGGCGCGGCGGTGGGCGAGGGTTCGGTCGGGACGGTCGAGTACGTCGTCGTGGCGGCGGTGGTCGTGCTGGTCCGCGTCGTCGCCGGCGCCTCGGTGACCTCCGCCGTTGCCGCAGGCCGCGGGGCCTCCTCGGGTGTGCAGGCCGAGAGGGCCGCGGCAACGCAGGCGGCCCCGACGATCGAGGCGACGAGGCGGGTCCGGGTGCGGGTGGGGCCGACGGCGGGAACGGGCGACGGGATGTTCTGGCGGTGCAACGGGGGTCCTCGCCTCGGGTGGTCGTCCTGACGCGGGGCCACCCGCAGTGCTCCCGGTATCCCTATCAGGTCGATCGGGTAGCCGGTCGCAAACCCGGCGGCTTTCATCCGATCGTCAGGCCGCCCGGAGCAGGTCCCGTTCCGTCGTCCGGCGGCCGAAGGTGGCCTGCACCTGGATCCACTGCGCCAGCACCTGGCACCCCGTCAGTCCGCCCGCGTCGAGCGGCTCGACGGCGTACCCGACGTGGCGTCCGCCCCGCCGATTGGCCACCTGCACGCCGCGCCAGGTCAGGCGCGCGGGCAGGTAGCCGAGCACCTCGCGGCCCGCCGTGCGCAACCGGCGCAGGTCGGTACGCCACTGCCGCGGGCTCACCCGGGTCTTGGTGGCGTTCTGGAAACTGTTGTGGCGAAGCATTTTCCACGTCCTGATCAGCCAGGTTCGCGGGTCGCGCAGGGACATCCACCGGGTCAGGTCGGCGACGTCGCGGACGAGGCTGTCGTCGCTGGCGTTGCAGATCACGTCCTCGGGGTGCCCGATCCACAGGACCGGGACGCGGTCGGGAACCGCAGGCCCGCGCCCGGCGACGCCCCGCCCCCGACAGCCCGGCACCGCACCGTCGGGCTGCTGCGGGTCCGAGACCAGCCCCGCAGCCAGCACGGAACCGCCGCCGACGCGACCGTCCGCAATCCGGCCGAGCACCTCGCGAATGACGCTGCAGCCCTGTGAGTAGCCGATCAGCATCACCGGGCCGTCGGCGCGCTCGATCGCGTCGAGCAGCCTGGCCGCCCCAACCTCGGTGCTCCGCGGGTAGCTCAGCCCGCCCACCGCGACCGGCCCGTACGACGCCGGATACCCGACCCACCGCGCGTCGAACCGCCCGTCGAGTGCGGCGGTCACCTCGCGTAGCAGCCCGGACACCTCGGTGCGGCGGTCGTCGGGGCGGGACTCGCCGGTGCCACCGACCGCGAGCACGGTTATCCGAGACATGGCTCCATGCTGTCGGGACATGGGCCCATGCTGCCGGTCGCGGCTGAGGATCCGGCCAGAGGCGAATGAGAGAACCCTGGCAATCGGCGCCGGTGACCGTTTCGTCGCGGTCAGACCATCTCGGGCACGTTCAGGTGCGCGATCGCGAGCTCGAACTCGCAGACCTCCATCACGGTGGCGCCCATCTCCCGGGTGCCTGCGGCCCGCGCGGCCTCGGCAGCCTCCCGGTTCCGGTCCATCGCGTCGTGGCTGTCGAACGTCACCGACGACACCGCGTGACCGGCGGCCTGGTCGACCATCATGCTGGCGCTGCAGAACCCCTCGAGTTCCTCCATCGCGGGCAAGGCGACCATCTTGTACACGTCGATGGCCCGGGTCATCGTGCCCGGCGCGACCTTGAGCCACGCGACCCGGACACAGGACCCCTGCTTCGAATGGTGGTCGCGGTGCAGTACGGCGATCTCCCACCGTTCGACGTGCGTGGTGCCGTGGAAGATCTCCGCCGCGCTGTCTCGGAGTTGGCGAACGGGTCCCTCGCTCATCCGCAGTGCGTCCTCGTCGAGCCACGAACTGGTGGCGATGCAGCGTCCGGTGTCGCGGTCGACGAGCAGCGAGAGTCCCGCGCAGCCCTGGTAGTCGGCGAGCTCGGGCATCACGGTGTCGCGCACGTGTTTGATCCCGGCGTCGATGAACGACGGATGTGCCTGGACAGTGGTAGAGCGTGCGTACACGGTCCACCCCCTTCGCCTCGGGGCGGCACCCCGGTGGTGCCGCCGTCACCCCCGTGCAATCCACCATCCTCGCCTCGGCCGCGCATGGCAATGGACGGCCGAGGCGGTCCCGGGACCGCACCGCGGCTGCGGGTGACGCCCGACCGGTCGTCGGCGGCGTCGGGCGGTGATATCTTCCGGCGGTGCCGCGGATGAGTCCCCCTGACGCCCAGACCTACTGGATCTCGCGGAAGATTCCCACCGACCAGTTCCTGCTGTACTGCTTCGACGCCCCGGACCGGCCCCTGGACGCGGTCCGGACCGAGCTGCTGGCGCGGGCAGGCGCCGTCGCGGACCTGCGACTGCGCGTCCGCGAGGTGCCGTTCCACGCGGACTACCCGTACTGGGTGGCGGGGGAGATCGACGCCGGCCAGGTACTGCTGCACGGGACGGCCGCGACCTGGACGCGGTGCCGCTCGGCGGTGGAGGAACTGCTGGCCGCACGGCTCGATCCGTGTGAAATGCCCTGGCGTCTGCATCTTTTCGGGGTGGAGGGCGGCGCCCCGGGCGGCGTGGGCCCCGCCGCCGTCGCGGTGCTGCAGGTCTCGCACGCGCTGGCCGACGGTCGCGGCGCCGCGGACCTGGCCCGCGCGCTGTTCGGACCCAGCCATCCCGAATCCGGTCCCCGGCCCCGTCCGTGGTGGCCGGCCTTCGCGGTGGCCGCGGCCGCGGTCCGGCTGCCGTGGCAGCTGGCCACTCTGGTCGCGGCCGCGTGGCCGGCGCACCGCACCCACCGGGCCCTCGAACACGACTCCGCGACCGGCCTGGTCCCGCCGCCGCCCCCGAGCCACCCCAAGGGGCTGACCAACGCCAAGCCCGACGAGGATCGGCTGGTCCGCATGGTGGTCTGCGACGCCGCGGACCTGCGGGGCGGCGGCGTCACCGTGACTGTCGGCGCGCTGACCGCGATCTCGCTCGCCCTGACTCGCTACCTCTCCGAGCGGGGGAGCGACGGCCCGCTGGTTGCGGAGGTGACCGTCGCGAAGACCGGTGCGGCTCAGTCGCGCAACCACTTCCACAACGTGGCGGTGGACCTGCACCCGGAGTTGGCCGACCCGCACGAGCGCGCCGCGGCGATCGCGGCGTCGATGGACCGGGCCCGGATCCGCGGCGGGCACCCCGCGGCGGCGGCCGCGGACCGGGCCTTGCGTTCGGTCCCCGGCCCGCTGGTGCGCTGGGGCGTCCAGCAGTTCGACTTCACAGCCATTCCCGACGCCGTCACCGGCAACACCG
Source organism: Rhodococcus kronopolitis (assembly GCF_042654025.1). Lineage (NCBI taxonomy): Bacteria > Bacillati > Actinomycetota > Actinomycetes > Mycobacteriales > Nocardiaceae > Rhodococcus > Rhodococcus kronopolitis. Next base: position 209,586 of record NZ_JBHSFO010000012.1, read on the forward strand.
TGGTGTCGAGCGTGAACCGCGGCCCGGCGGACCTGACCCTCGGCGGCGGTGCGGTGCGGTTCACCTCCGGATTCCCGGCGCTCTCGCAGTTCATGGGCCTGACCCACGGCGTGCACGGGATCGGCGGGACCGTCACCATCGGCGTCGCGACCAGCCCGGCGGTTCTCGACGACGTCGACGGGTACGAGCAGATGCTGCACCAGGCGGTCGACGAGGTGCGCGACGCGCTGCGCCGGGCGGGCCGGACACCTACCGTCTAGACCCATGAGCTCGCCGCAGCCGTACTTCGCCGCGCACCCCGCGGCGGCCGCGGTGCTGGCCCTCGCCGCCGCGGCCTGGGCGGTCTCGGAGTACCTGATCGGCCGCAGCCATCCCGTCGGTGCGGGCGAGGACCCGGACGCGGGCAGCGGCCTCGCCGTCGGGCTCGGCCTGCTCGTCGCCTACGGCGGCGGCCTCGCGGTCAGTCTGCTGGTGCCGGCGACCGTGATCACCACCGGCGCCGGCTGGCTGTTCGTCGCGGGACTGGTGATCGCCGCGGCGGGTCAGGGACTGCGGTTGCGTGCCGTGCACGACCTGGGGTCCTCCTTCAGCTTCGCCGTGCGGACCCCGCCGGGGCGGACGGTGATCGACACCGGCCTGTACCGGCGGATTCGGCACCCGTCGTACTCCGGCGCGCTGGCCTGCGCGTTCGGCTTCACCGTCGCATACACCAACTGGCTCGCCCCGCTGGCGGTGCTCGGCTTGCTGCTCGCCTACGCGGTGCGGATACCCCGCGAGGAGCGGGTGCTCGCCGAGGGACTCGGCGCGCCGTACCGGGCGTACATGCGTCGGACCAAGCGGCTGATTCCGTTCGTCTTCTAGGGGCCGGTGGCGGGGCGGCCCGGACGCCGATACCCTGCTACCTGTACGCGGGTTTTCCGGCCAGCACGGGACGACTCGACGAGTCATCGAACGGAGCCAAATTCATGTCCACCATCCTTTTTGACGCACTGCGCCCCCATCTCGGCGATGCGACCGCCGCCGACCTGGCCAACCTGCTGGTCGTCGGTCCGTAACACCCAGCAGAATTCAGTTGAGGCCCGTCGGAGCGTTCGCTCCGGCGGGCCTCATCTGCGTCCGGGGCTCGGAATGACCGTGGGGAGCGCCGTATCATTCCGACGACAAGCCGGAAGCAGAGGTTCTGCTGTCGAAGGGATTCGGATTGAACACGAACGTTGAACAGCTGGAGTTCCAGGCGGAGACCCGCCAGTTGCTGGACCTGATGATCCACTCGGTCTACTCGAACAAGGACTCCTTCCTGCGGGAGTTGGTCTCCAACGCGTCGGACGCGCTGGACAAGCTGCGGCTCGAGGCGTTCCGCAACAAGGACCTCGACGTAGACACCTCCGACCTGCACATCGAGCTGGAGATCGACGAGGACGCGCGCACCCTCACGGTGCGGGACAACGGCATCGGCATGTCCCGCGAGGAAGTCGTCGACCTGATCGGAACGCTGGCGCGCTCGGGCACCGCGGACCTGCGACGAAAGCTCAAGGAGGCCAAGGACGCGGCCGCCTCGGAGGAGCTGATCGGCCAGTTCGGCATCGGCTTCTACTCGACGTTCATGGTCGCCGACAAGGTCACCCTGCTCACCCGCAAGGCCGGCGAGAGCGAGGCGACGCGCTGGGAGTCCACCGGCGAGGGCACCTACACGATCGAGACGGTCGAGGGCGCGCCGCAGGGCAGCTCGGTCACCCTGCACCTCAAGCCCGAGGACACCGAGGACCACCTGCACGACTACACGTCGGAGCGGAAGATCCGGGAACTCGTCAAGCGCTACTCCGACTTCATCGCCTGGCCGATTCGGATGGAGGTCGAGCGTCGCATCCCCGCCACCGAGGACGGCGAGGCGGAACAGGTCACCACCTCGTCCGAGACGATCAACTCGATGAAGGCGCTGTGGGCGCGTTCGCGCGACGAGGTCTCCGACGAGGAGTACACGGAGTTCTACCGGCACATCGCCCACGCCTGGGACGAGCCGCTGGAGGTCATCCCGATGAAGGCGGAGGGCACCTTCGAGTACCAGGCGCTGCTCTTCATCCCCTCGCACGCACCGTTCGACCTGTTCAACCGCGACGGCCGCATCGGCGTGCAGCTCTACGTCAAGCGCGTGTTCATCATGGACGACTGCGACCAGCTGATGCCGGAGTACCTGCGGTTCGTCAAGGGCGTGGTGGACGCGCAGGACCTGTCCCTCAACGTCTCGCGCGAGATCCTGCAGCAGGACCGGCAGATCCGGGCGATCCGGCGTCGGCTCACCAAGAAGGTGCTCGCCACGATCAAGGAGATGAAGGCGCAGCGTCCCGAGGACTACGCCACCTTCTGGACCCAGTTCGGCCGCGCGGTCAAGGAGGGTCTGCTCTCCGACACCGACAACCGTGATGTGCTGCTGGAGATCTCGTCGTTCTCCTCCACCCACAGCGAGGACGGGTCTACCTCCCTGGCCGAGTACGTGGCGCGGATGCAGGACGGCCAGGAGCAGATCTACTACGCGACCGGTGAGTCGCGGCAGCTGCTCGAGAGCTCCCCGCACATGGAGGCGTTCCGCGCCAAGGGCCTCGAGGTACTGCTGCTCACCGACCCCGTCGACGAGATGTGGGTCGGGTCGGTCCACGAGTTCGACGGCAAGGCCTTCCAGTCGATCGCCAAGGGCGAGGTCGACCTCGACAGCGCGGACGACAAGGCCGCCAACGAGTCCGAGCGCGAGGCGCAGGAGAAGGAATTCGCCGGACTGCTCGACTGGATGACCGAGACGCTCGGGGAGCAGGTCACCAAGGTGCGGCTGTCCAGCCGGCTGACGACCTCCCCGGCCTGCCTGGTCGGCGACGCGTTCAGCATGTCGCCCGCGCTCGAGCGGATGTACCGGGCGTCCGGGCAGCCGGTCCCGACGACCCGTCGGATCCTCGAGCTGAACCCGAGCCACCCGCTGGTGACCGCGCTGCGCGCCGCGCACGACGCCCGCCCCGAGGACGCGGGGCTGGCCGACACCGCTGAGCTCGTCTACGGCATGGCGTTGCTCGCCGAGGGCGGGGAGCTCGACGACCCGGCACGGTTCACCGGACTGCTCGCGACCCGGCTCGCAGGCACCGTCTAGCCCGAAAGCGGCCAGCAGCGAAGTCCTTCCGCCCTTCCCGATCCGACGCGATCGGGGAGGGCGGAACTCGTGCACCGCGATAGGGTGCGGGCATGACTGTCTTGTACAACCTCATCGTCGTCTGCCACCTGCTGGGCATGGCCGCGCTGGTCGGCGGCTACTTCTCCGTGCTGACCGCGCCGCGGATCTCCGAGGTGATGGTGTGGGGTGCCCGCGCGCAGTTCATCACCGGGCTGATCATCGTCGGCCTCGGTGAGGGTGCGCTGGACAAGAACTACATCCACGCCAAGATCGCCGTCAAGCTGGTGCTCTCCCTCGTCATCGTCGCCCTCGCGGAGATCACCCGGGCCAGGCAGAAGAAGGGCCAGCCCAACGTCAACCTGGTGCACGCGGTCGGCGGGCTGTCCGTGGTCACCGTCCTGATCGCGGCGCTCTGGACGTCGTAGTGGAGCCTGCGGGTCCGGACGCCCGGACCCGCACCGAACGACTCGACGGGCTCCCGTTCACCCGCAGGCACGGCCGGCTGCTGTTCGGCTCCGGCGTCGGGTGGGCGCTCGACGCGATGGACGTCGGGCTGATCTCGTTCGTGATGGCGGCGCTGGCCGTGCACTGGGAGCTGAGCAAGACCCAGTTGTCCTGGATCGGCTCGATCGGCTTTGTCGGGATGGCCATCGGCGCCAGCGTGGGCGGCCTGCTCGCGGACCGGATCGGGCGCAGGCAGGTGTTCGCGGCGACCCTGCTGATCTACGGCATCGCGACCGGCGCCACCGCGCTCGCCGGCTCGGTGGCGGTGCTGATGGTGCTGCGGTTCGTCGTCGGGCTCGGTCTCGGTGCCGAACTCCCGGTGGCGTCGACCCTGGTCAGCGAGTACGCGCCGCGCAGGCAGCGCGGCCGGATGGTGGTCGCGCTCGAGGCGTTCTGGGCGGTCGGCTGGATCCTGGCCGCCTTGATCGGCTACTTCGTGGTGCCGCTCGGGGACGACGGCTGGCGCTGGGCGCTGGCGGTCGGCGTCGTGCCCACCGCGTACGCGGTGGTGGTCCGGATGGGCCTGCCCGAGTCGGTCCGATTCCTCGAACGAAAGGGCAGGCACGCCGAGGCGGAGGCCGCGGTGCGCTCCTTCGAACAGTCGCCGCCACTGTGGGGCGCGATCCCCGATCCGGGGGTCGATCCGGTGCCGCCGGCGCCGGTCGGGGCGCGCGCCGACGGCGTCGAGTCGATCTGGTCCGGTCGGCTGCGGCGCCGGACCGGCGCGCTGTGGACCATCTGGTTCTGCATCAATCTGTCCTACTACGGCGCGTTCATCTGGCTGCCGTCCCTGCTGGTCGCGCAGGGCTTCGACCTGGTCAAGTCGTTCCAGTACACGCTCGTGATCACCCTCGCGCAGCTGCCCGGCTACGCGGTGGCGGCTTGGCTGATCGAGGCGTGGGGCCGCCGCGGCACCCTGGCGCTGTTCCTGGTCGGCTCCGCGGTGTCGGCGGGCGCATTCGGCCTGGCGGACACGCCGACGCAGATCGTGGTGGCCGGCATGGCGTTGTCGTTCTTCAACCTCGGTGCCTGGGGCGCGCTCTACGCGATCGGGCCCGAGCTGTACCCGACGACGGCCCGTGGTTCGGGGACCGGAGCGGCCGCGGCGTTCGGGCGGATCGCCTCGATCATTGCCCCGCTGATCGTGCCGTGGCTGCTCACCGGCGGTGGAAACCCGCTGGTGTTCGGGGTGTTCGCGGTGTCCTTCGCGATCGCCGCGGCCGCGACGGTGGCGTTGCCGGAACTGCGCGGGACGGCGTTGGAGGAGGGCTGAGCGGCGGTCCCGCGAACTTCTTGCCCCACAACGAGACCGGCCCGACGGGAGCGATTCCCGTCGGGCCGGTTTCGTACGCGTCAGGTCACAGACCGGGGCGCTTGCCGATCGTCACGGTGACCTCACCGGTGTGCGCGAAGAAGTCGTTGCCCTTGTCGTCGACGACGATGAACGCGGGGAAGTCCTCGACGTCGATCTTCCAGACCGCCTCCATGCCGAGCTCTTCGTACTCGACGATCTCGACGTTCTTGATGCAGTCCAGCGCGAGCCGGGCCGCGGGGCCGCCGATGGAGCCGAGGTAGAAGCCGCCGTGGGTGTTGCAGGCGTCGGCGACCTGCTTGGAGCGGTTGCCCTTGGCCAGCATCACCATCGAGCCGCCCGCCGCCTGGAACTGCTCGACGTAGGAGTCCATCCGGCCTGCGGTGGTGGGTCCGAACGAGCCGGACGCCAGTCCCTCCGGGGTCTTGGCCGGACCGGCGTAGTACACCGGGTGGTCCTTGAGGTACTGCGGCATCTCCTCGCCGGCGTCGAGGCGCTCCTTGATCTTCGCGTGCGCGATGTCGCGCGCGACGACCAGCGGGCCGGTCAGCGAGAGCCGGGTCTTGACCGGGTGCTTGGACAGCTCGGCGAGGATCTCCGGCATCGGCCGGGTCAGGTCGATCTTGACCGCGGCGCCCTTGCCGGTGCCCGAGATGCCGTCGGTGTCGGCGTCGAGCTGGGCGTCGGTGACCTCCGGCAGGAACCGACCCGGGTTGAACTCAAGCTGCTCGAGGAACACGCCCTCGGGGGTGATCTTGGCCTTGGCCTGACGGTCCGCGGAGCAGGAGACCGCGATCGCGACGGGCAGCGAGGCACCGTGGCGGGGGAGACGCACGACGCGGACGTCGTGGCAGAAGTACTTGCCGCCGAACTGCGCGCCGATGCCGATCTTGCGGGTCAGGTCCAGCACGGCCTCCTCGAGCTCCAGGTCGCGGAATCCGCGGCCGGTGATCGCGCCCTCGTTGGGCAGCTCGTCGAGGTAGTGCGCCGAGGCGTACTTGGCGGTCTTGAGCGCGAACTCGGCGGACGTGCCGCCGACCACGATCGCGAGGTGGTACGGCGGGCAGGCCGCGGTGCCGAGGGCGCGGATCTTGGCCTCGAGGAACTGCATCATCGAGTCCGGGTTCAGGATCGCCTTCGTCTCCTGGAACAGGTAGGACTTGTTGGCGCTGCCGCCGCCCTTGGCCATGAACAGGAACTTGTAGGCGTTCTCGTGGCCCTTGGCCGTGTCCGCGTACAGCTCGATCTGCGCGGGCAGGTTGTTGCCCGTGTTCTTCTCGTCCCACATGGTGATGGGGGCGTTCTGCGAGTACCGCAGGTTCAGCCGGGTGAAGGCGTCGTACACGCCGCGGGCGATCGACTCCTCGTCGTCACCGGGGGTGAGCACCTGCTGGCCGCGCTTGCCCATGACGATCGCGGTGCCGGTGTCCTGGCACATCGGCAGCACGCCTGCCGCGGCGATGTTGGCGTTCTTGAGCAGGTCCAGCGCGACGAACTTGTCGTTGTTCGACGCCTCGGGATCGTCGAGGATGCTGGCCAGCTGCGTCAGGTGGTCGGTGCGCAGGTAGTGCGAGATGTCGTGCAGCGCGGTCTCGGTGAGCAGTCGCAGCGCCTCGGGCTCGACGCTCAGGAAGGTGCGGCCGTCCGGTCCCTCGACGGTGGACACCCCCTCGGTGGTGAGCAGCCGGTATTCGGTGGTGTCTTCACCGATCGGGAGCAGGTCCTCGTAAAGGAATTCGGCCATCGTCTCTCCTGAGCAAGGGGGTGTGGAAAGTTCGCGACAAGGCTAGTCTCAGGCGTTTCACCTGGCCCCAGCCGGGGCGATGGGTGTGATTGCCGTCACCGGCATCAGCTCCGGGCGTCCGTACGATGGACTGTCGGTGGCCGTTCGACCTCGGTCGCCGGGGGAGCAGACGCATGCAGCCGACGACCGGACCGGTGATCGCCACCGCGGGGACGGCCGCTGCCGCCGTCACCCGTCCCCTCGGCCGATTCGACCCGCGATCCTGGGTACACCTGCGTTCCTGGATCGACGTCGCGGTGGTGGTCGCGGTCCTGGTCGCCACCAATCTCGTCGCGCACTTCACCACCGTCTGGGCGTCGATCGCGACGGTGCCGATCGCGGCATTCGTGCTGCTCGCCCTGAGCCGACGCCGCGGCCTGCACTGGGCCGAACTGGGCCTCTCGCCCCGGCACTGGAAGGCCGGCTCGAAGTACGCGCTCGCCGCGGTGGGGCTGGTGCTGGCCGTGGTCGCGGTCGGCATCGCGCTGCCGTTCACCCGACAGTTCTTCCTCTCCGAGCGGTACGCCACCGTCTCCGGCGCGCTGATCGCGTCGATGGTCGTCATTCCGCTGCAGACCGTCATCCCCGAGGAGCTCGCGTTCCGCGGGGTGCTGCACGGCACCCTCGACCGGGTGACCGGCGCCCGCGGGCTGTTCGCGGCCGGTTCGCTGCTGTTCGGGCTCTGGCACATCGCGTCGTCGCTGGGACTGACCGCCGGGAACCAGGGGCTGACCGGGATCCTCGGGGGCGGGTTCGTGGGCCAGGTCCTTGGCATCCTCGGCGCGGTGCTGGCCACCGCCGCCGCCGGATTCGTCTTCACCTGGCTGCGCAGGCGCAGCGGCAGCCTGCTCGCGCCGATCGCGTTGCACTGGTCGCTCAACGGGATCGGCGCGCTGGCGGCCGCCCTGGTCTGGCACGTGTCGGTGTCCTGACGCCGCCCCGGCAGCGCTCCGTCCTGGCCCGGGAACACCGGCCGAGCCGGCGGGAGCTGCCGTAGTCTCAGAGACCATGACGGCCAGCGACTGTCGACTCGTCAGTGCCGTGGCGGCCGGAGCGGGCTGACGGTGTCCGCGGCCCGCGCGGCGAAGGACCGACTGCACGAGAGCGTGCGGTCGGCCGGAACCTCGCTGGGCGGCTGGATCGGCCGGTCGAGTTACCTGCGCAAGTGGCTGGTCCTCGGCGTCGCGATCGGCGTCATCGCGGGGCTCGGTGCCGTCGTGTTCTACCTCGCGCTGACCCAGGCGACGCATCTGCTGTTGGGGGTGCTCGGTGGCTACACGCCGCCCGCCGCGGCCGGTGAGGGCGGCGGCGCCGGGAGCGGCGACTTCACCCGGCCGTGGGCGATCCCGCTGATCGTGTGCCTCGGCGGGCTGGTGTCCGGGTTCGTCGTGTTCACCTGGGCGCCGGAGGCCGCCGGTCACGGCACCGACGACGCGATCGACGCGATCCACCACAATCCCCGGAAGATTCGGGTTCGTGCCGTGGTCGTCAAGCTCGTCGCCTCGGCGATCACGATCGGGTCCGGCGGGTCCGGCGGCCGGGAGGGACCGACCGCGCAGATCTCCGCGGGATTCGGCTCACTGCTGGCCCGGACGCTCGACCTGCCGGCCCGGGACGGCAGGATCGCGGTCTCGGTGGGCATAGGGTCCGGCATCGGCGCGATCTTCGGGGCGCCGCTGGGCGGGGCGCTGCTGGCCGGGTCGATCGCCTATCGCGACGACTTCGACTTCGAGGCGGTGATCCCGGGTCTGATCACCTCGATCGTCAGCTACTCGGTGTTCGGCTCGCTGCTCGGGTTCGCGCCGTTGTTCGGCTACGCGGCCGCCGACTACCGCTTCACCGATCCGTGGCACCTGGTGTGGTTCGCGATCATCGGGGTGCTCGGCGGGCTGATCGGGTTGCTGTACTCCGGCACCTTCTACCGGGTGACGGCGTTGGCCGCCGCGGCTCCCGGCAGCGCGATGTTCAAGCCGGCGGTCGGGGGACTGCTGGTCGGCCTGCTCGCGCTGGTGCTGCCGCAGGTGCTCGGCAGCGGGTACGGGTGGGTGCAGCAGTCGCTGGGCCGTGACGAGCTGATGGCGATCCCGCTGTGGGTGGTGCTGGCTTTGCCGCTGGCGAAGATCCTGGCCACCTCCCTGTCGATCGGCTCGGGCGGCTCCGGCGGCATCTTCGGTCCGGGCATGGTGATCGGCGCGTTCGTCGGTGCCGGGGTGTGGCGGGTGCTCGAGCCGTTCGCTCCGGGGATCCCGGACAGCCCGGCGCCGTTCGTGATCGTGGGCATGATGGCCTGCTTCGGCAGCATCGCCCGCGCGCCGCTGGCGGTGATGGTGATGGTCGCGGAGATGACCGGCGGCCTGACCGTCCTCGCGCCTGCGATGCTCGCCGTGGGGCTCGCCTACCTGATCGTCCAGCGCACCGGGAAGACGATCTACCGCTCGCAACTGGGCACTCGCGAGGAGTCCCGCGCGGCACGAGTGCGGCTCGGGATGCCGCTGCTGGGACGGGTCGCGGTGGCGGAGTCGATGTCCGAGCCCCGGCTGGTGCTCGGTGCCGAGACGACCTGCGCCGACGCTGCGGAGCGGATACGGGTCGCCGCGGTGCCGGGTGCGCCGGTGGTCGACGGCGCGGGGCGCTTCGTCGGGACGGTCGCCCGCACCGACCTCGACGGCCTGCCCGCGGACGAGGCGGCCGGGCCGCTCGCGCGTCGGGTCGATGCGAGCGCCCCGACCGTCGGCATCGCGGGAGACCTCGACCAGGCGCTGGACGCGATGTCCGATCGGGTCCGCTGGGTGAGCGTCCTCGACGAGGGGCGACGGGTCCGGGGCATCGTCGCCGTTCGCGATCTGGTCCACGGGTACCGGACCGAGGTGCAGGCCGAGGAACGGCGGGTGAGCAACGTGGGTTCGCACGTGGATGTGCTCGAGGCGCGGGTCGGTGCCGGTGCCCCGGTGCTGGGACGTCCGCTGGGGCAGGGTGTGCTGCCCGGCGGTTGCCTGGTGCTTGCGGTGCAGCGCGGTGACGCCGTGTTGCCGGGCACTGCCTCGGTGGTGCTGCGCGTCGGCGACGTGGTGACGGTCCTCGGCCGTCCGGACCTGCTCGAGATCGCGCGGTGGGCGGTCGTGGGGAACGACCCGGGCAACCGGCCCGCCAGCTGAGGCGTCGTCCCGAGGTTCGACGGGGAACGGGAGGGTGCCGTGTGACTGCTGAAACGGAAGTGAACTGGCGAGCCCAGAGTGGCTGTGATGGAATGCACAGGCTCGGACCTGATCGCCTATCAGCAATTGCGAGGCAACCGTGAATGTGTCACGTCGGAACCTGTTCAAGTACGCGGCGGCCGGCTCGGCGGCGCTCGGGGTGGCCGCGCTCGGCGTGAACCCGGTCGCGGGTGCCGAACCGAGCCTCGGGACGCTGGTGGACTACTCCGGCGGCGTGCCGGACGCCGCGGCGATCCTCGCGGCCGGCCACGTGGGCGCGATCCGGTACGTCTCCGACCCGCGTCCCGACGCGGCGTGGATGACCGGCAAGCCGATGCGCGCCGCGGAGGCCGACGCCCTGACCGCCGTCGGCCTGGAGGTGGTCTCCTGCTACCAGTTCGGCAAGGCTGCCACCGCGGACTGGCACGGCGGGTACGCGGCGGGTCAACGGCACGCCGAACGCGGACTCGAACTGCACCTGGCGGCAGGCGGTCCGCAGGACCGGCCGATCTACGCCTCCATCGACGACAAGCCGACGGCAATCGAGATCGCGACCCAGATCCTGCCGTACCTCAAGGGCTGGGAGTCGGTGATCGGGCACGCGAACACCGGCGTGTACGCGAACTCGGGGACCATCGACGCCGTGCGCGCGGTGGGTCTCGGTTCGTACTTCTGGCAGCACAACTGGGGCACCCCGAAGGGCTATGTGCACCCGGCCGCACACCTGCACCAGTACGAGATCGACAAGCGGGCGATCGACGGTGTCGGGATCGACCTCAACTCGATCCTGCGCGCCGACTACGGGCAGTGGTCGTTGGCCTGACCGGTCAACGACCACCGCCCGAGTCAGTCGGGTCGGCGGGTCAGCAGGCCGGCTTGGCCATGTTGTAGATCTCCTGCGCCTGCTCCGGGGTCGCGGCGGTGCCCTCGTTGCCTGCCCTGGCCTCGAGCGAGGTGACGACCTCGGACTCGGGCTTGTCCGCATCGATGTCGGCGCAGGTCTGCTCGAGGATGTCGCCGATCACCGCGTCGTCGCGGCCCTCGGCGAGGCTCGGGTACCGGACCTTGAAGGTGGCGGTGAAGGTCGCGACCTTGGCCGTGTCGACGGCGCCGCGGGCCTGGCTGGCGAGGGTGCTGACCGCGGCGCCCGCGGAGGAGGCGGCCGACTCGGCAGCCGCGCCGACCGACGACGCCGCACCTTCTGCCGCGTTGGCCGCCGAACTGAGCGCGGCGGACACGTTGTCCTTGGCGCTGTTCGGGGTGGAGTCGGTGCTGCCGGAGTCGTCCGAGCTACACCCGACGACGGCGAAGGCAAGGGCAGAGACGGTGATTACAGCTGCTGCGATTCTCATGTTCGGAGCGTAACCCCGTGGTAGTGCCGAGCCACGGATGTCGACCTCGGGCGGTTCGCGGGGAATCCGCAGACCAGTAGCGGTACCGTCGTGAGAAATCTACTGTCGCGCCGGAATCGGAGAACCCATGGACGTCATCGTGAACCTGCTGTACACGGTCGCCGCGAACCTCTACGACGGGATCTCTGCGGGCTCGGCCGAGCCCGCCACGCCGCCGACCACCCAGGTCGCCCCGGAGTAGTCGGCGTCGCGCCCGGGTGTGGGCAGGCGGTGTTCGTCAGGCGCCGACCGCGGCGAGCCACTGCCGGGCCTCGTCCGGCAGGGTGCCCGCGGCCTCGGCGCTGCGGCACCAGCGCTTGGTCATCCTGAGGAACTTCATCGGGTTGTAGATGTCTTCCTCGCACGACCACAGGCCGTCGCCCGCGTAGTGCAGGATCGTCAGGTTCGAGGCCTCGTGAATCGTGCCGTCGCCGAGATCGCGCATGGGATTGCGGATCTCGCAGATGATCGTGCCGCGGTCTACGTCGACGGTGTGCCAGGCGGCGGGGAACTCGGTCATGTGGCTGCCGGGGAACGCCGTCATCGTCCGAACGACCCACTCACGGATCTCCTCGCGACCGGAGAACGTGCCGTAGGCGTGCTCGATGTAGTCCGCGTCCTCGGTGAACATCTCCGCGAAGAGGTTCCAGTCCCCGGTCCGGGTGGCCTCGACGACGGTGTCCTGATAGCCCTGGAATGCCTCTTCCAGCTCAGCCTTGGTGAAGCGTGCGGTGCTCGTCGATAGGTCGGTCACGTGGTTCTTCTCCCGGGTCAGCTTGGGTGCACGGTCAGGTCTGGGTGTGTGCCAGCGGCGACGCGGCCAGCTCCGGTTCCTCCGGCAACACGTGCAGCGGACGGTCCCCGGGGCTCTCGCGGGTGCCGCGCCACGACAGCAGCGACCACTGGGACAGTCCGGAGAGCGCCGACCCGATGCTGCCGAACGAGCCGCTGGACAGCGCGGAGCCGGCCGATCCGATCGAGCCTATCGACAGGAACGAACCCACACTGCCGATCGAGAGAATCGAGTAGGCGGATCCGATCGAGAGGATCGAACCCTCCGAGCGGATCGACAGGATCGAACGCCGGGAGTGGCTGGACTTCCAGCAATTGGGGGAGGCCATTCCTCGGTCTACCACAGTGCCTGCGGATGCAGAAGGGCCCCTCGCAGTGCGAGGGGCCCTTCTGGAGTCGAACCTGGCGGTCGGTGTCAGCCGACGGTGGCGATGCCGAGGGTCGGGAGGAAGCTGCAGGTGACGGGAGCGCCACCCTCCTTGTCGGTGGTCAGGCCGCCGGAGATCACCGAGAGCACGCGGCCGCGGCCGGTGTCGGAGATGACCGAGAGGGTGGCCGGACCGTCCGGGTTGATCCGCGCGGCGGTGGTGAGGGTGTCAGTGCCGGACCGCTGGTTGTCGATGTTGACCCAGGAGACGGTCAGCGGGTTGGGCTGCTCGGCGCTGGCCTTGCCGGTGCCGAGGGCGGTGAACACGAAGCCGGTCTGCTCGGCGTTCGGCCCGGGAGGCGGCAGGTGGGCGGGGCCGGGCACGGCCAGCGCGGTCGCGATCGAGTCGCCGGTGCCATCGATGCAGCCCTTGCCGATCGACGGGTAGAGGAACTGCGCAATGGCAGGACCGTCCGCAGGCGGGAGGTCGGGGCCGCCGCCGCCGCTGCCGTCGAGGAAGGTGATGACCTTCTCCAGGGTGGCCTTCGTCTGCGGGGGCAGGTTGGCCGCCTCGAGCATGGCCTTGGCCTGGGCGAGGAGCTCGGCCTGCGGGGCGCCCGCGATGTCGGTGGGTCCGGCCGCGGCGCCGATGATCGCCGGTGCCATCGAGGCGAGCGCCTCGATGTTCAGGACCTCCGGAGCCGAGATCGGTGCGGGTTGGGCGAAGGCATTCGCCGGTACCGCCAATGCTGCTGCGGCGGCAAGCGCCACTCCGGTGATCGTTCTGCGCGTTCCTCGCGTACGAAGCACGGTCTCCCCATCCTTGTTACTCAAGCGTCGGCTGGCCTGGCCGGCCACTCGTGTCGAGGGGCCACTCTAGTGCAGGCTGCCTGGCGGTTGTACAGCGTTTGAAAAGTGAACCCCGCGGCGAACCGGGATGCGAAGGGTCTCACGTCCCGAGTTGTCTGGGGCATTGTATTCACACACTCGGTCGTTTTGGGCTGTCCGGTGACCATAGCCTGTGAACAGAGTGATACACGGTGTTGTTGATGCAACTGTTATGGATGCGATTGATGTGATTGATGTGATTGATCGGTGCGTCCGGTCGGTCACCGGTGCGCCCAGCGGTGCGGCGAGCGCCGACCGAGCGGTCAAGTAGGCTCGCCCGCGAACACTTCGGGTTCGACCCGTCGCCCACACCACACGGGAGAACCCGAACACTGTGCCCGAGACCACCTCCGTGTCCGCGACTGTTGCGCGAAGCCCGCGAACGGGACCCCTCGCCGAGCGCGTGCTGAGACTTGCGCCGGTCCTGTTGGCGGTCTCGGTGTTGGTCAGGATGGCCTGGGGGTTCCTCAGCCCCAACGGCATGAACCTGGTCGACCTGCACGTCTACGTCGACGGCTCGGCCGCGCTGCTCGGCGGCAACCTCTACGACTTCACCTACTCGGAGCTCACGCCCGACTTCCCGCTGCCGTTCACCTACCCGCCGTTCGCGGCCCTGGTGTTCCTGCCGCTGCACTACCTCCCGTTCACGCTGGTGGGGGTGCTCTGGCAACTGCTCACGATCGGTGCGCTCTATCTGCTGATCAGGATGAGCCTGGAACTGGTGCTGGGCTCCCGAGCGCTCGATCCCCGCTGGACGTCGATCGCACTGATCTGGACCGCGGTCGGGATGTGGACCGAGCCGGTGCGATCGACACTGGACTACGGCCAGGTCAACGTGTTCCTCGCACTGGGCGCGATGGTGGCCGTCCGCAGCCCTCGCTGGTGGGTGGCTGGTGGGCTGGTCGGTCTGACCGCCGGCATCAAGCTCACCCCGGCGATCACCGGGATGTACTTCGTGCTGCGGGGCCGCTGGCGGGCGGCGGTGTTCTCCGCGGTCGCCTTCGCGGGGACCGTCGGGATCAGCTACCTGCTCATCGGATCGGAGGCGCGTCAGTACTTCGAGCACCTGCTCGGCGACGCGTCCCGGATCGGACCCGTCGGCTCGGTGTGGAACCAGTCGATGCGCGGTGCGCTGAGCCGAGTGGCCGGACACGACGTGGAGAGCGGCTGGCTGTGGCTGACGGCGGTCGCGGTGGCCGCAGTCCTCGCGCTGGCTGCCTGGCGGGCGCTGGGTCCCGACGACCTACTGGGCACGTTGGTGGTCGTCCAGCTGTTCGGACTGCTGATCTCGCCGATCTCGTGGTCGCACCACTGGGTGTGGCTGATCCCGATGCTGATCTGGCTGGTGCACGGCCCACTGTCGGACCGCCTGGGTTCGCGAGTGCTGGCGGGCTGCTGGCTGGCAGCGATCCTGGTCGGGGTGCCGTGGATTCTCAGCTTCTTCCAGGACTCGATCTGGCTGATCTCGCGCCCCGGGGTGTTGGCCTGGCTGGGCACCGTGAACGCCGTCGGCGCGCTCGCCTTCTACCTCTGGCTGATCTGGGCTGGGCGGGTCAGTCCCCGGCCAGCCGATCGATCTCCCCGGCAAGGTCCACGTCCAACGAGGTGAGGCCGCCCGCCGAGTGGGTGGAGCAGGTGAAGGTCACCGTGCGCCAGCGGATGTCGATGTCCGGGTGATGGTTGCGGGACTCCGCCGCCACGGCCACCCGGTCGACCAGCGCGATGGCGTCCGGGAACGTGGAGCATTCGAGTCGCCGGACGATCGCGTCCCCGTCCCGCCGCCACTGCGGCAGTTCGGTCAGTGCGGCGGCTACCTCGGTGTCCGACAGCAGTTCGGCCATGACAATGATGGTCCCATGCAGAGCGGTGAACCGCGAGAGGTCGCGGCGGCGGCAATGGTGGCGGACGGTCGACTGCTGCTCGCCCAGCGGGTGGCCCCGCCGGAGCTGGCCGGGATGTGGGAGCTGCCGGGCGGCAAGGTCGAGCCGGGCGAGACGCCGGCGGACGGGCTGCGCCGGGAACTGGTCGAGGAACTGGGCGTGCGGACCGCGGTCGGCGGCCGGGTCGGGGCGGACGTCCCGCTGCCGAACGGGATGGTGCTGCGCGCCTACCGGGTGACGCTCCTCGACGGCGAGCCGACGGCCCTCGAACACTCGGCGGTGCGCTGGGTCGGGCCTGCGGAGCTCACGGCCGCGGACCTGGTCCCGAACGACAGGGCCTGGCTGCCGGACCTGTTGGCGATGTTGAGTGTGGAGCGCGCCCGGAAGTAGCGGTCCGTTCTCGGGCAATTCGGGGCCGGGGGCTTTGGGGTGACTCGGGCAATGGGTGCCGGAATTCCCCAGCCGGGTGAGCCGTAACTGCCGCTGCACACGCGCGGGCGGTGTCCGATGCAGAAATGAGATGTGAGGCGCCGTCGGGTCTCGGTCGTGGTTATCGGGACGGATGTCCAGTTCGGCCGGAGGTTTCCCGTTTGACCAGGGGTATTGGCTGCCGATGGGTGGTGGCGTGGGTTTCGGCGGCACGTCCGTGCGAGCGGTGTGACGGTTGTGTAATCGGCCTTCCGTAAATCTTGCGCTGGAAATGTGTATTACAAACTGCCCAATTCGGGTGGTAATTTCACCTCGCCGTTCGGCGGGCACGGTGCCGGCTCGGGCGGATTTGCTTGCCAGTAACGAATTTCGGCCGGCTTCGTCGGCCAGTTTCGTCTCTGTGGCTGCATCCCCGAGGAAAGGTGTGTGTACCGGTGCGAACCCGACATCTATCGACAGCGATTCGTAGGGCGGCGGTGGTATCCGCGGCCGTCGCCCTCGCAGTGGCCGCTCCCGGCGTCACCGCGAACGCGCAGACCCCGGCCAACCCGACCGGTGACCCGAGCCTCGACTGGCTCTACGGCCAGAACAGCGACTTCGCCGGTGGCGGGGGCAGTCTCGGCAGCCTGGGCAGCAGTGGTGGCGCGTTCAAGGACGCCTTCTACAGTCCGCCGGCGAACATCGGATCGCTCGACAACGGCGCCGTCATCCGGGAGCGCGACGTACAGCCGATCCCGCTGGTCGGCGGCCGGGCGAGGCAGCTCGCCTACAAGACCCTCAATTCGCAGGATCAGCCGACCCTCACCGTCACCACCGTGTTCACACCGGAGTGCGGGGGCGGTTCGGCCGGTTCGTCCGGGTCGATCGGTTCGCTGCTCGGGTCCGCGGGCGGATCGCTCGGCGGCGGCGGCGAGTGCGGTGTGGGTGCGGGCAAGCTCATCTCCTACCAGCACGCGACCAACAGCCTCGGCATGAAGTGTCAGCCGTCGGTGCTGTTCAACGACGGCAACCCGATCACCACCCTGTCGGTGGCGGTGCCGTTCTTGCAGGAGGCACTCAAGCGCGGGTACTCGGTGTCGGCGCCGGACCACAACGGCCCGCTGTCCTCGTTCATTGCGGGTAACACCGAGGGGCATTCGGTGCTCGACGGTATCCGCGCCACCGAGAGTCATCTCAAACTCGCGGCCGACACCGAGGTGGCGCTGGTCGGTCAGTCCGGTGGCGCGCACGCCACGGCGTGGGGTGCCCAGCTGGCTCCGAGCTATGCGCCGGAGTTGAACGTGATCAGTGCCGCGATGGCAGGTCCGCCGCTGGACATCCTGGCCACGGGCCGTCAGAACAACGGGAAGGGCACCTCGTTCTTCTACATGGCGGCGGTGGTCGCGCTGTTCCGTGAGTACCCGGAGGAAGCGGATCCGAACGGGTTCTTCACCGAGGAGGGCAAGAAGGTCGTTCAGCAGTTCGGTGACGCGTGCATGCTCGGTGACGGTCTCGGGACCGGTCCGGACGGGTACGGAACGCGCACCCTGCAGAGCCTGACGAACTGGCCTGAGTCCGATGACCCGATTCCGCACTGGCCCAAGGCGGTGGCGGTCGGCGAGCTGAACCAGGCCGCGCGGCCGGGTCAGATCCCGGAGGTTCCGATGCTGATCGTCCAGGGTACCGAGGACGGCATCGTGCCGCCCGCGTCGACGACGGCGATGGTCGGCAAGTACTGCGCCGCGGGGGCGACCGTCGACTACCGACAGGTTCCGGGCGGTCACGTCGACGTCAGCATGAACCACTGGAACGAGCTGATGGACTACACGGATGACCGGTTCGCGCACAAGATGGCGCCGGACAACTGCTGAACACAGAGCTAGCTGAACACTGAGTTGATCGACTGGGGCCGTCGGGAAACCGGCGGCCCCAGTTGCTGTGAAATCGCTGTCAGGGTCGGCCGGGCCAACTGAGGGGAAGACATCAAACGTGTTGCGTTCAACTAGAGCATTTTCGGGGTTCATCACGGCGACCGTGGGTGCGTTGGCGGCGGCGGTGACGCTGGGTGTGGCGCCTGCGGCGGCCGTGCCGCTGCCCGGACCGACACCGCTGGCGGACAACTGGTCCCAGGGTCCCGCAGATCTGTCGGGGTACGCGAACGGCGACGTGATCCGCAGTCGCCCGGTCGAGGTGCGGTTCCCCGCGGACACCGCCTGGCCGGTCGTCAAGACCACTCAGCTGCTCTACCGCACCACCGACTCGTTCGGCACGCCGGTGACCACGACGACGACGGTGATGATTCCCGATCGTCCGTGGACCGGACCGGGCGAGCGGCCGCTGCTCTCGCAGCAGCAGGCCATGGACGCGCTCGGTCTCGAGTGCAACCCGTCGGTGACGCTGCCCGCGGGCAAGGGGCAGGACCTGGCCCTGATCTCGCCCATGCTTGCGCTCGGCTACGCGGTGGTTGCCTCCGACTACCAGGGCCCGGAGATGGCCTGGATCGCAGGCAGGCAGACCGCCCACGGTGTGCTCGACGGCATTCGCGCCGCGCAGCGCTTCGAGCCGCTGGGACTCTCGCGGTCACCGATCGTGATGTACGGCTACTCCGGCGGTGGCCATGCAACCGCGTGGGCAGCGGAGCAGAAGTCCTCGTACGCACCGGAACTGAACATCATCGGCGCCGCTGAGGGTGGGGTTCCCGGCGACCTGGCCGGGCTCAGCGCGACGCAGCCCGCCGTCGGATTCACCGCCTGGGGAACACTGCTCGGGTTGTCCCGGCAGTACCCGAGCCAGATCCGGCCGCAGGACTACCTGACGTCGGAGGGCATCGACTTCGCGAAGACGCTCACTGACGGGTGCCTGTCGGATCTGCTGGCCATGACCAAGGGCGTCAGCCTGGCGCAGTACTCGAAGGTCGGTGACATCCTGTCGCTGCCGTCGGTGCGCGCCGTCGTCGAGGAGAATTCGCTCGGCCGAACCGCGGCGACCCCGGACATGCCGCTCTACGTCTTCCACGACCCGAAGGACACGTTGATCCCGGACCGGGGCATGACCGGCGTGGTCCGGGAGTACTGCCAACGCGGGGTGAACGTGCAGTACGCGGCGGGACCGGGGATCGATCATGTCGGCTACGGCCTGGCGGGCATCCCGCCGGCCTACAAGTGGCTCGACGACCGGGTCGTCGGGCACCCGACGACCCCCAACTGCTGACCCGATAGGGGATCGCAGACCCGGAGGGGCTCGGGGAGGCGTGCGCTCAGGTGCGCGCCTTCTTGAGCCCCTTCTTCAGTTCCTTGCCCTTGACGCCCTCGTTCTCGAGCTTCTTCATCCGCATGATGACGACGGGGCACTTGAGGCATCGCTTCTTGCTGCGGCAGCACTTCTTCTTGGGCTTTAGCTTCGAGACCTGCTTCGCCTTGACCTTGCCCATCTCCGGCCCGGTCCTCCCGCTCGATGCTGATCCCGGTCGTCCGGGGTCCTGATCAAGTTAGCGTACCCTCAGGAATGGCCCGGTCGTGCACGGCGTTCCGCTCGCCGGGACGCCCGCCGGGACGCCCGCCGAGGTCGCCTGGTCAGCGCACCACGGGCCCGGCGAACTATCAGATTTGAGTGATCTACGCTGCACTTTTCGGAGGTATTGGCCTCTGGCGGGTAGTATCTAGCTGGCCGCAATGCCTGCACAGGACGATTCTGTGCCTGTCGATTCGCATTCGCGACGCGGCCGCCCGAGCCGTGCGAACCATGCTTCGTGTGGCGGAATCAGCCAGCCAGGAGACCGCAGCGTGCCTAGCACCACCTTCCGCAATGTTGCCATCGTCGCACACGTCGACCATGGCAAGACCACCCTCGTCGACGCCATGCTGCGCCAGTCGGGAGCGTTCGCCGAACGTGCCGAACTGGTCGACCGGGTGATGGACTCCGGTGATCTCGAGCGCGAGAAGGGCATCACCATTCTCGCCAAGAACACGGCGGTGCATAAGCACAACGAGGACGGCTCTGTCACCGTCATCAACGTGATCGACACCCCCGGCCACGCCGACTTCGGTGGCGAGGTCGAGCGCGGCCTGTCCATGGTCGACGGCGTCGTCCTGCTCGTCGACTCCTCCGAGGGCCCGCTGCCGCAGACCCGCTTCGTGCTGCGCAAGGCGCTCGCCGCGTCGCTGCCCGTCATCCTCGTGGTCAACAAGACCGACCGCCCCGATGCCCGCATCGAAGAGGTCGTCACCGAGGCCCAGGACCTGCTCCTCGACCTCGCGTCGGACCTGTCCGACGAGGCCGCCGAGGCCGCCGAGCTGGCGCTCGGACTGCCCGTCCTCTACGCCTCCGGGCGTGAGGGCAAGGCCTCGAAGGTCCAGCCCGAGAACGGCCAGGCGCCCGACGCCGAGAACCTCGACGCGCTGTTCCAGGTCCTCATGGAGCATGTCCCGGCCCCGAAGGGGACCGCCGACGCGCCGCTGCAGGCCCACGTCACCAACCTCGACGCCTCGGCGTTCCTCGGCCGTCTCGCGCTGGTCCGCATCCACAACGGCGAGCTCCGCAAGGGCCAGACCGTGTCCTGGATGCGTGAGGTCGACGGCGAGCCGGTCGTCACCAAGGCCAAGATCACCGAGCTGCTCGCCACCGTCGGCGTCGAGCGTCAGCCGGCCGAGCTCGCCGTCGCCGGCGACATCGTGGCCGTCGCCGGATTCGCGGACATCATGATCGGCGACACCCTCGCCGACCTGGAGAACCCCGTCGCGCTGCCCCGGATCACCGTGGACCAGCCCGCCATCTCCGTCACCATCGGCACCAACACCTCGCCGCTGGTCGGCCGGGTCAAGGGCCACAAGCTCACCGCCCGCATGGTCAAGTCGCGGCTCGACCAGGAGCTGGTCGGCAACGTCTCGCTCAAGGTCCTCGACATCGGCCGCCCGGATGCCTGGGAGGTCCAGGGCCGTGGTGAGCTGGCGCTCGCCATCCTGGTCGAGCAGATGCGTCGCGAGGGCTTCGAGCTCACCGTCGGCAAGCCGCAGGTGGTCACCCAGATCGTCGACGGCAAGGTGCACGAGCCCTTCGAGGAGCTCACCATCGACACCCCCGAGGAGTACCTCGGCGCGATCACGCAGCTGCTGGCGAACCGCAAGGGCAAGATGGTCCAGATGGCCAACCACGGTGCCGGCTGGGTCCGTATGGAGTTCATCGTCCCGTCGCGCGGCCTGATCGGCTTCCGCACCGACTTCCTCACCGAGACCCGCGGCACCGGCATCGCCAACGCCGTCTTCCACGGCTACGCGCCGTGGGCCGGCGAGATCCGTGCCCGCCACACCGGCTCGCTCGTCTCCGACCGCACCGGCACGGTCACCCCGTTCGCGATGATCCAGCTGGCCGACCGCGGCACGTTCTTCGTCGAGCCGGGTGCGGACACCTACGAGGGCATGGTCGTGGGCATCAACCCGCGTTCCGAGGACCTCGACATCAACGTCACCCGCGAGAAGAAGCTGACCAACATGCGTCAGTCCTCCGCCGACGTGATGGAGACCCTGGCCAAGCCGATCGAGCTGAGCCTCGAGGGCGCCATGGAGTTCTGTGCCGCCGACGAGTGCGTCGAGGTCACCCCCGAGGTTGTCCGCGTCCGCAAGCTGCACCTGTCGCAGACGGACCGCGCCCGCGAGCGTTCGCGTGCGAAGTCCCGTGACAAGGCCGCGCTGTAAAGTCTGCGCTTCGCGCACCGTGCGCGGTTGACGAGTCTGCCGACTCGTCAACCGCGCACGGCGTTTCAGCCGCAACGAAGGGACACCTCGAGTGCACCGAGCAGGACCAGTCGGCGCAGTCCCGTCGCTCCGCAGTCGCCGTTCCGAGCGGCGCAACCGGCGGATCCTGCCGATCGTCGGCCTCCTCGTTGCCGGCCTCGCACTGGCCGGGTGCACGGCGAATCCGCCGCCGCCGGTGGAGAGCACCGCCAGCCCGAAGCCCACGACGGCCGTGCCCACCAAGAACACCGTGGTGGTGGCGATCGACGACGTGGGTCAGGGGTTCAACCCGCACCTGCGTGCCGACCAGTCGCCGGTCAACTCGGCGGTCAGCTTGATGCTCTTCCCGAGCCCGTTCCGCCCGGTGCCCAGTCCCGGCCGCCCAGGTGGCACCGACTGGATCCCCGACGAATCCCTGCTGATCTCCGCGGACGTCACCGCCCAGGCGCCGTTCACCCTCACCTACCGGCTCCGGAACGAAGCGCAGTGGTCCGACAGCGCGCCCATCGCGGCCGAGGACTTCCGCTACCTGTGGCAGCAGATGATCACGCAGCCCGGCGTCGTCGACCCCGCCGGATATGCGCTGATCGACGACATCGGCTCGTCGGACGGTGGCAAGACCGTCACCGTGACCATGCGTTCGCCCTACCCGGCGTGGCGTGAACTGTTCACCGACC
This sequence comes from Rhodococcus kronopolitis, assembly GCF_042654025.1. Classification (NCBI taxonomy): domain Bacteria; kingdom Bacillati; phylum Actinomycetota; class Actinomycetes; order Mycobacteriales; family Nocardiaceae; genus Rhodococcus; species Rhodococcus kronopolitis. The sequence continues at coordinate 231,665 of NZ_JBHSFO010000012.1, forward strand.
TGCTGCCCTCGCACCTGGTGAAGGACACCCTCGGCGGGTTCGCCCGTGGTCTCGCCGAGGACATCCCCGTCTCCGGCGGCTCGTTCCGCATCAAGTCCATCGATCGTGGCCGTGACGAGATCCTGCTCGAGCGAAACGACCGTTTCTGGGGTGAGCCCGCGGTCGCAGACCGGATCCTGATGCGCCGCGGCGGCTCCAATTCCCAACTGGCAGATTCACTTCGGACCGGTGACGCCCAGGTGGCGCAGGTGCGTGGCGCCGCGCAGTTGCAGGCCCAGCTGGCCGCCATCCCGACGGTGCAGGCCGCCACCACCTTCGCGCCGCGGGCGCTCGAACTCACCCTCAACGGCCGGGTGCCTGCGCTGGCCGACCAGCGGGTGCGCCGCGGCCTGCTCGGCCTGCTCGATCCGGACCTGCTGGCCCGGGTGGGCACCCCCGACGGAGCCGATGCCACCGTGGTGCGGGCCCAGGTGCTGGTGCCCTCGGATCCGGGCTACGCGCCGACGGCGCCGCCGCGGCCGACGACCGAACAGGCCCTGGCGCTGCTCGGCGAGTCGGGCTGGGTCCTCGCCCCGGTGGACAATCCGGATGCCGCGGAACCGAGCCGAATCATGAAGGACGGCAAGCCGTTCGGGTTCGTCATCGGAACGCCGGAGAACGACGACAGCGCGATCGCGGTCGCAAACACCGCCGCAGACCAGCTCCGCGGTGCGGGGATCGACGCGACGGTGCGGACGTTGCGTGCCGACGAACTGTATGGCCGCGCGGTGCTCGACGGGCAGGTCGACGCGGTCCTCGGCTGGGCCCGGGCCGGGTCCGACCCGGCGACGGCCATGGCCTCGAGGTTCGGCTGCCCGGCTCCGGTCCCGCCTGCGGTCGCACCCGCCGAGGATGAGGCTCCCGCGGGCGACGAGACCGACAGTGAGACAAGCGAAGCCGCGCCGGATCCGATGCCGGTGAACCTGTCCGGACTGTGCGACCCGGCCCTGCAGGTCGGCATCGACGACGCACTGCGCGGCACCGCGGATGTCCGCCAGGTGATCGCGCACGCCGAACCGCTGCTGTGGGACCTTGCCGCCGTGCTGCCGATCATGCAGGACACCACCGTGGTCGCGGCCGGCCCGGACGTCGAGGGTGTCTCACTCGACGGGGCCGTCCAGGTCGGAATCTTCGCCGACGCCGACCACTGGTCCAGGAAGAAGAAGTGATGGCAGAGAACGGAAACGGTCGACGGCTGCTGCTGGTGCACGCGCACCCGGACGACGAGACCATCACCACCGGCGGCACCATCGCGCACTACGCCGCGACGGGTGCCGAGGTCACCGTACTGACCTGCACCCTCGGCGAGGAGGGTGAGGTGATCGGGGACCGCTGGGCCCAGCTGGTGGCGGACCGCGCCGACCAGCTCGGTGGCTACCGCATCGGCGAACTCACCGCGGCGCTGGCGCAACTCGGTGTCGACGCCCCGCGCTTCCTCGGCGGCGCCGGGCGCTGGCGCGACTCCGGGATGGCCGGAACCCCGTCGGCGGCGAATCCCCGGGCCTTCGTCAACGCCGACGCGGACGAGGCGACCGCCGCACTGGTGGCGGTGATCCGCGAGCTGCGTCCGCAGGTGGTCGTCGGCTACGACCCGAACGGCGGTTACGGGCACCCGGACCACATCCAGGCGCACCGGCTGACCACCGCCGCGGTCGAGGCCGCGGGCACCGACGCGTACCCGGACGCCGGCGCGCCCTGGCAGGTGGCGAAGCTGTACTGGACCGTCACCGAGCACGCCGCCCTGGAGGACGGGATCTGCGCGATCGGTGAGCTGCCGGACGGGTGGCGGCTGCCGGAGCCGGGGGAGCGGGCCTGCGTCCCGGACGAGACGGTAACCACGGACGTGGACGTGACCGCGGTGCTGGCGGCCAAGCGGGCGGCGCTGGCCGCGCACGCCACTCAGGTCGCGGTGTCCGAGCTCGGGCCCGAGTTCACCCTGTCGAACAACATCGCGCTGCCGATCCTCGGCACCGAACACTTCACCCTGGTCCGCGGCGAGCTCGGGCCGGTCGGTGCGGACGGTCGCGAGCACGACCTGTTCGCCGGTGTCCCGGCCGCCGAGGGGTAGCGACAGCCCGGCCCTGACGACATAGGCTGTGCAGTGCGTCACACCGGTGGCGCGGCTCGGCGGGAGGGATCCGATGGTCAACTCGGGTGTGCAGGACGCGATCGTGGCATTTGTGGACTCGCTGCGGCCGAATGCGCAGATGTACCACGACATGTACATGAACGGGCTGTACTCGTTCGTGGACATGCAGAGCCACCTGCTGACCCTGCTCGGCTACCCGCCGGTGGACTGACCGCGCCGCCTACCATCGTGGGTATGACGGCCAGCGTTCGACCAGACCACACGACTCGCGGGATCCTCGACTCGGCGATCCTCGCGTTGCTGGTGTTCGACGGCTTCCTCACCGCGGTGCTCGCGGTCCTGTTCCTGCCGCTCCGACTCGGGACCGTTCCGTTCCCGGTCGCCGCGTTGATCGCCGCGGCGGTCAACGTGCTGCTGGTGTTCGGCGCCAGGACCGTCACCGACCGGGCGTCGCGGATGGCGCTGCCGCTGCTCGGCTGGTTCGTCGGGTTCGTGGTGTGCATGTTCGGCGGGCCGGGAGGGGACGCGATGATGCTCGCGGACTGGCGCACCCTGCTGCTGCTCGTCGCCGGCCTGGTCCCCGCCGGGGTGCTGCTGATGAAGTTCGCCGCCGACGAGGCGGTCGCTCGCGGCCGTCGGTGACCCCGCGCCTCGGGATGCGATTCGCTCGATTCCCGCTGGGCGTCGACCGACGGCTGCTACCGTCCGGTCGACCGGGCACCGCGAGGACTGGAGTGGACACGTGATCGAGGCATCAGGGTTGGGGAACCGGATGGGTCGGAAGGGCTGGGCCGCAGCGGCATTGGCCGCCACCGTCACCGCTGCGGCAGTCGTGGTCGGCACGGGCGCGGCCCACGCGGATCCGCTGCCCGCCGACGGGCTCAACGAGGTGCTGTTCGTCGGCAACAACTGGGAAGGCACCGCGGACGTCATCGAGTCGACCGGCGACTACGCCAAGGTCGGACGGGTGAACATGATCCCGGACAAGGAGGCCCGGCTCGAGGCGATCAACCTCGACCCGGTCAAGCTGGCCTTCTTCCTCGGCGTGCGGTTCACCGCGGGCGAGGGACACGACCAGTTCGTGGACGACATGTACACCACTCCGGACGGCTCGGCCGTGGTGGCGTCCCGGCCGAGCTTCGCGGACGTCGTCTCGATCGACCTGGTCACCGGAAAGATGAACTGGCGCTTCCCGGTGTCGGGGTTCCGCGCGGACCACATGGCGGTCTCGCCGGACGGCAACCGGGTCGCGGTCTCGGCGTCCACCAGCAACACGGTGCACGTGCTCGACATCCACACGGGTGCGCAGGTCGGGTCGTTCAAGACCGGGGACAAGCCGCACGAGAACGTCTTCACCGACGGCGGCCGCTACCTGTGGAACATGGCGATCGGTGAGGTGAACACCGGGACGGACGACCCGTCGCAGGACGGAACCAAGGGCGACCGCAGGATCACCGTCGTCGACGCCCAGACCTTCCAGACGGTCAAGGTGATCGACATGCGAGACCGACTGGACGCCTTCGGCCGCCAGGACCTGTCGGACTCGGTGCGGCCCGTCGCGTTCAGCCCGGACGAGAGCAAGCTGTACTTCCAGGTGTCCTTCTTCAACGGCTTCGTCGAATACGACGTCGCCACCGACAAGATCACCCGCGTCAAGGAACTGCCGAAGAACCCGGACACCGACCCGGACCGGACCACCTGGGTCAACGACTCGCGTCATCACGGCATGTCCATCAACCCCGACGGCAGCAAGCTGTGCATCGCCGGGACGATGGACGACTACGTGACGATCGTGGACACCGCCACCCTCGACGAGTCCCCGCTCGTCCCGGCGGCAAAGCCGTACTGGGCCACCGTCAACGGCGACGGCACGCACTGCGTGATCTCCGAGAGTGCCTCCGACACCGTCAGCGCGATCGACTTCGCGACCGGTCGGAAGGTGGCGACGGTGCCCGTGGGCGACCACCCGCAGCGGGTGCGCATCGGGCACGTTCCGGCCGGCTGGACCGGTACCCCCGTCGTCGAGACCGGCGGTGGGAGTGTCGGCAGCGGGAGCCTGGACAGCGGGAGCCTGGGCAGTGGGGGCCTGGACACCGGCAGCGTCGGCTCCTAGAGGAGCCCCGCGGCGCGGCCGGCGGCGGTGAGCACCGACTCGATCATCGCCGGCGTGAGCCGACCGGTGAAGGTGTTCTGCTGACTGACGTGGTAGCAGCCGAACACGTGCAGTGGATCTCGCTGCGGCGTGGCCGGTTCGAGCAGGACGTGCGCGCCGTGTCCGAACTTCGGCCGCGGCGTGGGCACCGCCCAGCCCGCCGCCCGCAGCGTCGGCAGCAGTGTCTGCCAGCCGAATCCGCCGAGCACCAGCACCGCCCGCAGCGTCGGGGTCAGCAGCCGCAGTTCCTCGTCGAGCCAGCGTCGGCAGGTGTCCCGCTCGCGGGTGGTCGGCCTGTTCTGCGGCGGCGCGCAGTGCACCGGTGCGGTGATCCTGGTGCCCCGCAACGTCAGGCCGTCCCCGACGGCGGTGGCGGTGGGCTGGCTGGCCAGTCCCACCGCGTGCATCGCGGCGTAGAGCACGTCGCCGCTGCGGTCGCCGGTGAACATCCGGCCGGTCCGGTTGGCGCCGTGGGCGGCCGGCGCCAACCCGACGATCAGCAGCGACGCGTCCACCGGGCCGAAACCGGGAACCGGCCGCCCCCAGTATGTCTCGTCGCGGAAGGCGGCCCGCTTCTCGCGGGCGACCTGCTCGCGCCACGCCACCAGTCGGGGGCAGCGCCGGCACTCGATCAGTGCGCGGTCCATGGCGTCGAGCGTCGGGAACGTCACCGTCGCGCCCGCAGGGTCACCAGCTGGAACGGGCGCAGCGTCAACGCCACGGCGTCGCCCTCGTCGGTGCAGCCGGGTGGCGGGTCCAGTGGCCGCTCGAGCAGGTCGACGAACCCGACCCCGGTGTGCGGGAAGTCCAGCGTCACCCGCGCGGCGGACCGGGCGCCGGTCGACTCGTAGAGGCGCACCACCACGTCGCCGCTACGGTCCTGGGCGAGCTTGACCGACTCGACCACCACGGCCGGGTTCGACACCTCGAGCAGCGGCGCGACTGCCCGTGCGCCCCTGACGGTTCGGGCAGACAGGTTGAGCCGGTAGCCCTCCGCGACGGCGTCGGCGATCGAGGCGCCCGGCAGCACCGAGACCCTCATGGTGTGCCGACCCTGGTCCGCCTCGGGGTCGGGGTACAGGGGTGCCCGCAGCAGGGACAGACGCACCGTGGTGGTGGTGCCGATGTCCCCGTGGGTGTCCCGGCTGACGTCGTGGCCGTAGGTGGAGTCGTTCGCCACCGCCACCCCGTACCCGGGTTCTCCGACATGCACCCAGCGGTGCGCGCAGATCTCGAACTTCGCGAGGTCCCACGAGGTGTTCGAGTGAGTGGGACGGAACACGTGACCGAACTGGGTCTCGGCGGCGCTGCGGTCGGCCTGCACGTCGAACGGGAACGCCAGCTTGAGCAGCTTCTGCCGTTCGTGCCAGTCGATGTCGTGGGCGATGTCGAGGGCGCGGGCTCCGGGTGCGAGTCCGAGTCGCTGCACCACCGTCGAGTCGCCGAACGACCGGCGCACCACGACGGCGTCACCGTCCCGGGTCACGGAGTCCGCCCGACGGAGATCGGTGACGGTGTTGCGGTAGAACTCGTCGATGTCCCAGGCGTCCCACCGGTTCGGGGTGTCCCGGTGCAGTTGCAGCAGGTTGCCGACGGCGCCCGGTGCGAGCGACTCGCGTCCCGTTGCCGTGTCGACCAGCGAGGTGAGCAGGCCGTCGGCCGAGACGACCGCGCGTAGCAGACCGTTGTCGAGGGCGAAGCCGTCGCCATGCGGGATCACTCGGGTGGGTTCGGCCGCGGTCTCGGGTTCGGCGATGCCGAGCGCAGGCACGCCGTCGCGCGGGTGCGGCGTCGCGTTCAGCATGAGGAGGGAATCGCCCGCACCGGTGAGCGCGTGCGCCGCGGTGTCGATCACGGTCTCGAGCCGGGCGGCGACGGCCGCGTAGTTGCGCTCGGCGTCGCGGTGCACCCAGGCGATGGAACTGCCCGGCAGGATGTCGTGGAACTGCTGAAGCAGCACCAGTTTCCACACCTGATCGAGCTCGTCGTACGTGTAGGGCGCGCCGGAGCGGACGGTGGCCATCGTCGCCCACAGTTCCGCCTCGCGCAGGAGGTGCTCGCTTCTCCTGTTGCCCCGCTTGGTCTTTGCCTGCGAGGTGTAGGTGCCGCGGTGCAGTTCCAGGTAGAGCTCCCCGGACCACACCGGCGGCGACGGGTACTCGGCCTCGGCGCGGGAGAAGAAGTTGGCGGGGGAGTCGATCGTGACCGTGGGCGAGCCTTCCAAGGAGCGGGTGCGCTCCGCCGCGGCCAGCATCTCGCGGGTGGGTCCGCCGCCGCCGTCGCCCCAGCCGAACGGCACCAGCGAGACGGTGCCCGCGCCGTGGTCGCGGTAGTTCCGCTGGGCGTGGGCAAGGTCGTGGCCGGAGAGGTCCGAGTTGTACTTGTCGACGGGCGGGAAATGGGTGAACACCCGGGTGCCGTCGATGCCCTCCCAGCGGAAGGTGTGGTGCGGCATCCTGTTGGTCTGGTTCCAGGAGATCTTCTGCGTGAGGAAGTACCGCGAGCCGGAGGCGACCACCAACTGCGGCAACGCCGCCGAGTAGCCGAACGAGTCCGGCAGCCACACCTCCGGGGTGTCGACGCCGAACTCGTCGAGGAAGAACTGCTTGCCCGCGAGGAACTGTCGCGCCATCGCCTCCCCGCCCGGCATGTTGGTGTCGGCCTCGACCCACATGCCGCCGACGGGCACGAACTGGCCGGCGGCCACCTTCTCCCGGATCCGCTCGAACAGCTCGGGGTAGGCCTGCTTGACCCAGTCCAGTTGCTGTGCGGACGAACACGCGAAGCGGAAGCCGGGATGCTCGTCCATCAGCGCCACCACGTTGGCGAAGGTGCGGGCGCACTTGCGGACGGTCTCGCGGACCGGCCACAGCCACGCCGAGTCGATGTGTGCGTGTCCCACCGCGACCAGGTGGTGTGCGCTGGCGTATGCGGGCCGGGACAGCGCCTCCCGCAACAGTTCCCGGCCGTTCGCCGCGGTCCCCGGGACGTCGTCGGGGTCGACGGCGTCGAGCATCCGCTCCAGCGCGCGCAGGATCTCGTGCCGGCGCGGCAGGTCGAACGGCAGCGCATGCATCAGGCCCTCGAGCGCCGAGATGTCCTGCGTCAGCTCCCACACGGTGACATCGCGCAGTGCCAGGTCCACCCGTCGCAGCCGGTACAGCGGGTCCTGCCCGGCCGTGTCGATCTCGCCCAGTGTGGTCGGCCGGAAGCCGAAGCCGGCGGCCACATCCGGGTTGGCGGCGAGTTCGAGGTAGACGTCGAGGGGAGCGTGTGGGTCCACCGGTAGGTAGGCGTTCATCGGGGAGATCGCCTTGAGCACCGTGCCGTTGGGGCGGTACGCGAGTGCCTCAGCGTTGAATCCCGGGCCGCCGGTGAAGCCGGGGTCGACCACGAGTTCCACCTCGAGGCCGTCCCGTCCCCGCCAGTGCGCCGGGACGGTACCGGTCACGTGCAGCCACACCGTGCCCCACGGCCGGCCCCAGTGGGTGCCCACCTCGACCGGGGTGAACTTCTGCGCCACCGCCTCTGCGAACGGAACCGGCTCGCCGGGCACCGTCCACGCCGTGAGTGCCGCGGGTACGCATTCGCGGTACAGCGCGGGTCGCAGTCGTTCGTCCACGAACCGTCGTAGCCGGTCCTCCACGGTCTGCCGGTCGTCGTGCATCGTGGCCTCCCTCGGCGGCGACCGTTCCGACGCTACCCGCGGTGGGCCCGGGTTGCCGGGCCCACCGCGGCGATCAGGTCTAGGAGCAGGAGATGGTGTCCGCGAGCGTCGGGTCGAGGGCCTTGCGGACCAGGAACAGCGGGGCCGGATGGTTGAGCATGCCCATCGGCTTCCCGGTGTCTTTGTTCACGTCATCGTTGTGGCGGATGAGGAGTCCCGGGTCGTTGCACACGTCCTGCACGGTGATGTTGTGGACCGAGTCCTCGGTGCCGGGGGCGGGAATGAGCAACGAGAGGTTCGTGGCGATCTTGGGCGGGGCCGGGGTGATCACCTCGTCCGTGTTGGATGCGATGACGGTGTACTGGATTCCCGGGAAGGTCTCCTTGTTGTCGGCATTGAGTGCGGTCAGGAAGCGCGATCCGATGACCTGCTGCTGGATGGCCACGGGTGCATCGGCGGCCGCGGCTTGGGCCTCCGTGAAGAACGTGTCTCCTCCGGTGGAGCCGTGGGTCGACGGCGCGAGCATGACGAGCGTCTTGACCTTGGGGCGGTCGGCCCCGCCCAGGAACCGCAGGTACTGACGCGTCATGGTGCCGCCCTGGGAATGGCTGACGATGTCGACCTGCTCGGCCCCGGTGCGCTCGAGGAGATCGTCGATGTATGTGTTCAGTTCCGCTGCCGACTGCTCGATCGGCTTGGTGCCCCATGCGGTCCTGGGAAGGAGTTCGTTCTTCGCCGGCAGCCCGCCGTAGTTGAACGCGAAGAGGCAGTAGCCGTCGCCCTTGAGCGGCGGTACCAAGTCCTCGAAGGTGTCCTGCCAGGTCATGTCGGTTCCGTGCAGGAGCACGACCGGTTGCGGGTGCTGTGTCGACGTGCACCCCTCCTCGTTCACGCCCGGAATCTCGCCCGCTCCGGCCCCTCCGGAGGAGCCGGACGAGCCCAGCTGCGCGGAGGCGGTAGTCGACGGCATGAGCGCGGTGCCGAGGGTCAGCAGAGCGATGGTCGCGAGGCTCGTGGTGGCCGCGCGGAGTCGGGTAGTCAAGTGCAGAACTCCTGATAATCATTGTGGGACAGTCGATGTGGTGCAACTGTCCTCTCTAGCACTGGCGGCGTGGTAGACGCAGGAGAACGCCGGGGTCCGTGCCGATCCGTGCGGTCAGGCGCTGCGGGTCCAGATGCCGCCGGCGCCGGGGGTGACGGACTCGACCAGCGCCCAGGCCTCGTCGGCGGGCAGGTCGAGCACCTCGTAGCGCCGGGTGCCGGCGGGGGTCGCGGCGACCACGGTGGCGACGCCGGCGCGTCGCTGGAAGAAGGTCTGTCGCACCGTCCAGCCGATGATGCCGTCGGCCTCGAGGCTGTGTCGCCCGCGGTCGAGTGAGCCGCTGCGGGTGACCAGCCAGCCGGCGGGGACGGCGTGCCCGAGGCCCCGGTAGCGGTCCCAGGCCAGCACGGCGGCGGCGACCACGGCCACGGCCAGGGCGGGCCACACCGACCAGTGCACGCGTACGCCCAGCACGCCCGCAGCGCCGACCGCGACCGCGACGACTCCCACCGGCAGCAGAGCGCGGGAGTAGCGGCGGCGTCGGGCGGCCGGGCCGTGCGGGCGCAGAGGCAGGTCGGCGTCGGCGGGGAACCGGCGTTCGCCCAGGACGACGCCCATCATCCGTTTCGCCTCGACCGCGGGTGCCTGCGGCAGCAGCATCGACGACTGCTGCTTCTCGGCGCTCACCCCGGTCATGATGGCGTCGAGTCGGGCGCCGCCGGCGAGCCGCAGCAGCAGCGGCTCGCGCAGCGTGGTGCCGCGCAGCCGGGCCCGGTCCAGCGTCGTCTGCCGGGTCTTGAGCAGTCCGTGGCTCACGTGCAGGACCCGGCCGTCGTCGGTGACGCGCAGGTTTCCGTACGCGATGAGGTAGCGCGCGCAGGCCAGCGTGCTCGCGACGAGCAGCAGCGCCAGCACGCCCGCGGCGGCCAGCGCCGCGACACCGAGGTGCCGCGCGGAGTCGACCCACCCCGAGACGGTCTCGGACTCGGTGAGGCGTTGCGCGATGCCGTACTGGAAGGCGAGACCGACGACGGCGGCGATGGTGATCAACCCGGTCACCGAGAACGGTGCGTACCGCACCCAGGCCGGCGTCCAGTGCGCGATCTCGGTCTCGGGGCGGGCCGGTGGGGGAGCGGCGCCGGCGTCGGACACCGGCCCGGAGGTGTCGGGTCGGGCCAGCAGCGCGGCGCGCAGCGCGGGTACCAGCGCGGCGTCCAGGGCATTGAGTTCGAACCTGCCGGACTCGCTGCCGCGGCCGGACTGCTGTCCGGTGCCGATTCGCACCACGGCCAGGCCGAGCAGTCGGTGCAGCAGCCCGGCCTCGACGTCCACGGAGCGAATTCGGTTGCGCGGCACCGAGAGCAGGTTCCGCTGGAACACGCCGCTACGCAGTTGCACGTGTACGGGGCCGAGCCGGTAGCTGGTGGTGTACCAGCGCAGCAGCGCGAAGGCCACCAGCACCGCCACGGCGATCAGTCCGAACGTGTGGTTGCCGCTCTGGCTGCCGATCAGTACCGAGACCAGCAGCACCGGTGCCAGCTTGACCACCTCGGAGACCGGGTGCACCAGCAGCATTCGCTTGTCCAGACGCAGCCACGGCTGCTCCTGCTCGGCGGCCAGCGCCGCGGCGCCGCTCGCCTCCGGGGGTGCGGTGCCCGGGGCGGGGGCGAGCGGGCCGACACGCGAACCGGGAACCGGCGACTCGGGGATAGGCGTCCCGGCACTCACGTCGCGTCCCCCAGGTTGCGGCCCGCGATCCGGGTGAGGTCGGCGACCGTGCGATCGGCGACGGCGTTGTCGAGTGCGGTGATCTTCACGGCGCCCGCGGAGGAGGCGGTGGTGACCGTGACGGTGGCCAGGCCCAGCATGCGGTCGATCGGCCCCCGCTCGGTGTCCACCGTCTGGACCCGCGAGATCGGGGCGATCCGGCGCTCCTGGGTGAACCAGCCGGTCCGGGTGTAGACGGCGTCCTCGCTGATCTCCCAGCGGTGCACGCGGTAGCGCCACTGCGGCACCACCGCGACGTGCGCGAGCGCGGCGACCACGCTCGCGGCGAACACGCCGACGTGCGGCCAGCTGGTGGCGGTGCCGTCGACCACGGCCCAGACCAGCTGCGCCACGAACACGGGTATCCACATCAGCGCGGCGTTGACCGCCCACAGCAGCGGCGCCCTGGTGCTGGGTCGCCACTGGGGATCGGCCATGGTCACGACGGCGGGCGGTGGGGTACTCACGCCCCCCAGCCTGCCCGATCCGCGGCGTCGGTGCGGGCAAGGCGCGGCCCGGGGAGCGCCCGTCGGGGCTAGCCTCGGGGGCAGGCGAGGAAAGGAACCGACATGAACGGATTCGATCCGGAGGTCCCCGAGGCGGACGCTGTCGAGCAGGCGACGCCCGCCGACCACGCGGACGAGGTCGACGAGGCCGACGCGCCGCCCACCAGCGCACTCGAGGTGAATGTCGCCGACGCCGCGGAGCAGCAGCGGGGCGTTCCGGAGGAGGACGAGTACCCGCACTCCTGAGCGGTCGGGACACCTACGGTGGCCCTCCCGTCGTGGCATGGCGCATGATCGAGCGGTGACATCTCACGACGACGCGCAGTCCAGCCCCTCGATGCTCCCCGATCCGGTCATGCCGTCCGGCTCCGGGCAACCGGCGGGGCTCGAGCGGCCGTCCGCGTCGGCCATGCGCCGGGCGCTGCGCCGGGCCAGGGACGGGGCGACCCTCAACGTCGACGAGGCGACCGTGCTGCTGCACGCGCGCGGCGCCGACCTCGACGACCTCTCGGCCTCGGCCGCGCGGGTACGTGACGCCGGACTGGAGGCGGCGGGCCGGCCGAAAACCGTCAGCTACTCGCGCAAGGTCTTCATCCCGCTGACCCGGCTGTGCCGCGACAAGTGCCACTACTGCACCTTCGTGACGGTGCCCGGCAAGCTCCGCGCCGAGGGACACGGGATGTACCTCGAGGTCGACGAGGTGCTCGACATTGCGCGGCGGGGTGCGGCGCTGGGCTGCAAGGAGGCGCTGTTCACCCTCGGTGACCGTCCGGAGGTCCGCTGGCCCGAGGCGCAGGAGTGGCTCGACGCCCGCGGCTACGACTCCACGCTGGACTACCTCCGGGCCGTCTCGATCCGGGTGCTCGAGGAGACCGGCCTGCTGCCGCACCTCAATCCCGGGGTGCTCAGCTGGGAGGAGATCAACCGGCTCAAGCCGGTGGCGCCGTCGATGGGCATGATGCTCGAGACCACCGCGACCCGGCTGTTCACCGACAAGGGTGAGTGCCACTACGGCAGCCCCGACAAGGACCCCGCGGTCCGGCTGCGCACGCTCACCGACGCGGGCAGGCTCTCGGTGCCGTTCACCACCGGCATCCTCGTCGGCATCGGCGAGACGATGGCCGAGCGGGCCGACTCGATCATGGCGATCCGCAAGTCGCACAAGGCCTTCGGTCACATCCAGGAAGTGATCGTGCAGAACTTCCTGGCCAAGGACGACACCGTGATGCGGTCGGCGCCTGACGCCGGCATCGAGGAGTACCGCGCCGCCATCGCCGTCGCCCGGCTGGTGCTCGGTCCCGGGATGCGGATCCAGTCGCCGCCGAACCTGGTCTCCGCCGACGAGTGCGCCGCGCTGATCGCCTCGGGCGTCGACGACTGGGGCGGGGTCTCCCCGCTCACCCCGGACCACGTCAACCCCGAGCGCCCGTGGCCCAACCTCGACACGCTCGCGGAGATCACCGCGGCCGCCGGCTACACGCTGACCGAACGCACCGCCGCGCAGCCGCAGTACGTGCTCGCGGGTTCGCCGTGGATCGACCCCCGGATCTCCGCGCACGTGCACGCGCTGGCCGACCCGGTGACCGGGCTGGCGCGTCCGGACACCCTCCCGGTGGGCCTGCCGTGGCAGGAACCCGACGAGGCCTGGGAGTCGAGCGGCCGCGTCGACCTGAACACCGAGATCGACACCGACGGCCGCAACACCGAGACCCGCAGCGACCTGGGCAGCGCCTTCGGCGACTGGGAGACCGTCCGCGAGCAGGTGCTCGAGCTCAGCGCGCCGACCAGGGTGGACACCGACGTGCTGGCCGCGCTGCGCAACGCCGAGCGGGACCCGGCGGGTTGCTCCGACGACGACTACGTGGCGCTGGCCAACGCGGACGGCGTCGGGCTCGAGGCGCTGGTGGCGCTGGCCGACAACCTGCGCAAGGACGCGGTCGGGGACGACGTCACCTACGTGGTGAACCGGAACATCAACTTCACCAACATCTGCTACACCGGCTGCCGGTTCTGCGCGTTCGCGCAGCGCAAGGGCGACGCCGACGCCTTCACCCTGTCCACCGACGAGGTCGCGGACCGGGCCTGGGAGGCGCACGTCGCCGGGGCCACCGAGATCTGCATGCAGGGCGGCATCGACCCGGAACTGCCGGTCACCGGCTACGCGGACCTGGTGCGCGCGATCAAGGCCCGGGTGCCGTCGATGCACGTGCACGCCTTCAGCCCGATGGAGATCGTCAACGGCGCCTCGCGCGGCGGGCAGAGCGTCCGGGACTGGCTGATCGACCTGCGCGAGGCCGGACTGGACTCCATCCCCGGCACCGCCGCCGAGATCCTCGACGACGAGGTCCGCTGGGTGCTGACCAAGGGCAAGCTGCCCACGAGCACCTGGGTCGACGTGGTCACCACCGCGCACGAGGTGGGGCTGCGGTCCAGCTCGACGATGATGTACGGCCACGTGGACCAGCCGCGGCACTGGGTGGGGCACCTGAACGTGCTGCGCGGGATCCAGGACCGCACCGGCGGGTTCACGGAGTTCGTGCTGCTGCCGTTCGTGCACCAGTCCTCGCCGCTGTACCTGGCCGGCGCGTCCCGGCCGGGCCCGACGCGCCGCGACAACCGGGCCGCGCACGCGTTGGCGCGGGTGATGCTGCACGGCCGGATCCCCAATATCCAGACCAGTTGGGTCAAGCTGGGTACCGAGGGGACGCAGGCGATGCTGCAGGGCGGCGCCAACGACTTGGGAGGGACGCTGATGGAGGAGACCATCTCGCGGATGGCGGGTTCGATGCACGGGTCGGAGAAGACCGTGGCCGAGCTGCGTTCGATCGCCGAGGGCATCGGCCGTCCGGCCCGGGAGCGCACCACCAAGTACGCCGACCGGGTGAGCGTCCGGTGACCGCCAAGGACCGGATCGGCGACGACCGGGTGGTGGCGGTCCTCGACCGGGCGGCCTGGGGGATCAACCCGGTGCTGGACCTGGTGGCGTCCGACCCGTTCGGCATCAAGGCCCGCACCTTCCGGCCGAACGCCGAGCAGCGCTCGGCCGCGGAGAAGGCGCTGGACGCGGCGGCCTGGCTGCTCGACATCGCGCAGGTTCCCGGGACCGCCGCCTGGGACCGGGCCGGCGACGAGCGTCGCGCTCGGTGGTGGCTGACCCGGCTCGGCCTGCTCAACACGATCGTCGTCGCGTTTCCCGGTGTGCTGGGCCCGCTGGCGAAGCGCCTGCCGCTGCAGGACGTGCTGGGTTTCGCGAACCAGACGGTGGTGCTGGTCGCGGTGGCCCGGGAGATGGGGGTGACCGAACGCAGCGCGCAGGTGGATCTGCTGGCGTCGGTGCTGTGCCGTCGCGAGATCGACTCCCGGACCCAGCTGGTGCAGCCGCGGGCGGCCGTGCCGGAGCAGTCCGGGTGGAAGCCCTTCGCGATGCTCGGCGGCATGTGGTCGGCCGCGCGCACGCTCCGTGCGATTCCCGACGAACTCCACAAGCGGCCCCAGCCGACCCGGCCCTACCAGCTCCTCGGAAAGGTGCCGGTCCTCGGCGCGGTGGCCGACTACCTGGGCGAGCGAGGCGCGTTGGTCGACGCCGCGGTGCAGGCCATGCGGTGGATCGACGGGCACACCGTGCGCGGTGCGGTCGACTCGCTCTCGCCGCGCGGCAGCACCGTCTGAGTGGACCCTGCCCGGGTCCTCCCCGCGGCGAGGGGTGATACTAGGAGACCCTGCGCGTTTGTTCGTCCACTGCGCAGAATTTCCGGTCCGTGTGAGAAAGGCAAGGGGAGCGGCAGTGCCCTACACGATTGCTGAACCGTGCGTAGATGTACTCGACAAGGCATGCATCGAGGAATGCCCCGTCGACTGTATTTACGAGGGCGGCCGGATGCTCTACATCCACCCCGACGAGTGCGTGGACTGCGGTGCCTGCGAGCCGGTCTGCCCCGTCGAGGCGATCTTCTACGAGGACGACGTCCCGGAGCAGTGGAGCGACTACATCAGCGCGAACGTCGACTTCTTCGTGGAGCTCGGGTCGCCCGGTGGCGCCGCCAAGCTCGGCAAGGTCGACTACGACCCGCCGTTCATCAAGGCGCTCCCGCCGATGGGCGAGGACTAGCAGTTGCCTCGTTCGGCTGTTTCGCACGCACTTCCCGACTTTCCCTGGGACTCGCTTGCGGGGGCGAAGGCGAGGGCCGAGGCGCATCCCGACGGGATCGTGAACCTCTCCGTCGGCACCCCGGTCGATCCGGTCGCGCCGCTGATCCGCGAGGCCCTGGCCTCCGTGTCGGCGGTGCCCGGGTACCCGACGACGCACGGCACCGACGCGTTGCGGGAGGCCGCGGTCGCGGCGCTGGCGCGTCGCTACTCGGTCACCGGACTGGACCCGGCGTCGGTGTTGCCGGCCATCGGGACCAAGGAGATCATCGCGTGGCTGCCGCGGTTGCTCGGGCTCGGCGCCGATGACCTGGTCGTCATCCCGGAGGTCGCGTACCCGACGTACGAGGTCGCCGCGCTGCTGGCCGGCTGCCGGGTGCTGCGCGCCGACGGACTGACCCGGCTCGGCCCGGAGAACCCGGCGTTGATCTTCGTGAACTCGCCGTCCAACCCGACCGGCAAGGTGCTCGGCCTCGAGCATCTGCGCAAGGTGGTCGACTTCGCCCGCCAGCGCGGCGCGATCGTGGTCTCCGACGAGTGCTACCTGGGGCTGACCTGGGAGGCCGACGGCTACTCGATCCTCGACCCGCGGGTGTGCGACGGCGACCACACCGGTCTGCTGGCCGTGCACTCGCTGTCGAAGACGTCCAACCTGGCGAGCTACCGGGCCGGCTTCGTCGCCGGGGACGCGGCGCTGGTCGCGGAGCTGCTGGAGGTGCGCAAGCACGCCGGCATGATCATGCCGCTGCCGGTGCAGGCCGCGATGACCGCCGCGCTGAACAACGACGAGCACGAGGACATCCAGCGCGAGCGCTACCGTGCCCGGCGCGAGGTGCTGCTCGGTGCCGTGCGCGGCGCCGGTTTCACCGTGGACAACTCCGAGGCCGGGCTGTACCTGTGGGCGACCCGCGGCGAACCCTGCCGCGAGACCGTCGACTGGTTCGCCGACCGCGGCATCCTGGTCGCCCCCGGCGACTTCTACGGTCCGGGCAGCGGCCAGCACGTGCGGATCGCGCTGACCGGCACCGACGAGCGGATCGCGGCGGCCGCAGCGCGCCTGTAGCGCGGCCGTCGGGTCGGCGGACGACGGGTCCCGAAGGGGCCCGGAAACGATGATCATCGATCGTGCGCGTCCGGCCTGCTGGGACGGCAAGCTGCGCTAGCCTGGGGACGGAAGTCCTCGTTGCCGGGGTCCGCCCCGGGAACGCCGCCGTGGGCAGGAGCCAGCATGGATGCCGTCACACAGGTTCCCCGTCCGGGTAACGAGCCGGTGCACTCCTACGCACCGGGTAGCCCGGAGCGCACCCGCCTGATCGACCGGATCGCGGAACTCACCGCCGAACCGGTCGCCCTGCCGCACGTGATCGGCGGCGTCCACCGGCAGGGTTCCGGCGACTGGGTCGACGTGGTGCAGCCGCACCGGCATTCCGCCGTGCTCGGCACCCTGACCTCGGCCACCCACGAGGACGCCGACGCCGCGGTGCAGGCCGCGGTCGCGGCGGGCCCCGGCTGGCGCGACCTGTCCTTCGACGACCGGGCCGCGGTGTTCCTGCGTGCGGCGGACCTGCTCGCCGGGCCGTGGCGCGAGACCGTCGCCGCCGCAACGATGCTCGGCCAGTCGAAGTCGGTGCAGCAGGCGGAGATCGACGCGCCCTGCGAGCTCGTCGACTTCTGGCGGTACAACGTGCACTTCGCCCGGCAGCTGCTCGCGGAGCAGCCGGAGTCGAGTCCCGGGGTGTGGAACCGGCTGGACTACCGGCCGTTGGAGGGGTTCGTGTACGCGATCACCCCGTTCAACTTCACCGCGATCGCCGGCAACCTCCCGACTGCGCCTGCGCTGATGGGTAACACCGTGGTGTGGAAGCCCTCGACGACGCAGACCCTGGCCGCCTACTGGACCATGCGTCTGCTCGAGGAGGCCGGCCTGCCCCCAGGCGTGATCAACCTGGTGACCGGGTCCGGCGCCGCGGTTTCGGATGTGGCACTGGGTGATCCGCGGCTGGCAGGCATCCACTTCACCGGCTCCACCCGGACCTTCCAGCACCTGTGGCGCGAGGTCGGGACCAATATCGACCGCTACCACGGCTATCCGAGAGTCGTCGGGGAGACCGGAGGCAAGGACTTCGTCGTCGCGCACGCCTCCGCAGACCCGGACGTGTTGCGCACGGCGCTGATTCGCGGCGCCTTCGAGTACCAGGGCCAGAAGTGCTCCGCCGCGTCGCGGGCGTACGTCCCGGCCTCGGTATGGGCGCAGATGGGTGAGGACTTCCTGTCCGAGACCGACCAGCTCAGCTACGGCGACGTCACCGACCTGACGAATTTCGGTGGGGCACTGATCGACCGGCCTGCGTACGAGAAGAACGTCGCCGCGATCGAACGGGCCCGCGGCGTGGAGGGCATCCGGATCGCGGTGGGCGGCAAGTACGACGACAGCGAGGGTTATTTCGTCCGCCCGACGGTGTTGCTGTCGGACGATCCCGGCGATGAGTGCTTCGCGGCCGAGTACTTCGGCCCGCTGCTCTCGCTCTACGTCTACGACGATGCGGCCCCGGGCGCGTTCGAGTCGGTCCTCGACATCGTCGACACCACGGCCCCGTACGCGCTGACCGGGTCGGTGATCGCAGGGGACCGGGCGGCCGTCGCCAAGGCCGGGGCGGCACTGCGATTCGCGGCCGGAAACTTCTACGTCAACGACAAGCCGTCCGGTGCGGTGGTGGGGCAGCAGCCGTTCGGTGGAGCACGGGCGTCGGGCACCAACGACAAGGCCGGGTCGCCGATCAACCTGCTGCGCTGGATGTCCGCGCGCACGGTCAAGGAGACCTTCGTCCCGCCGACCGACCATCGGTATCCGCACATGGGACCGCGGGACTGATCGCCGTGTCCGGCGCGCTGGGCAATCCGCTGCGGCCGGCGATCCTCGCCGCGGCCCGTTCGCCACGGATCAAGTCGGCGATCACCCGGGCCCCGGTCACCCGGGGCCTGGTCACCCGGTTCGTCGCGGGGCAGGACCGGTCCGACGCGCTGGCCGCCGCGCGGGCGATCCTGGACTCGGGGCGCAGCGTCAGCGTCGACCACCTGGGTGAGGACACCACGGACCTGGCCGGGGCCCGCGCCACCCTCGCTGAGTACCGGCAGCTGCTGCGCGAGCTCGGCGAGCAACCCGAGGCCGACGCCGGCACCGGGGTCCGCCGTTTGGAGGTGTCGGTGAAGCTGTCCGCGCTCGGGCTGGCGCTGCCGCGGGACGGTCGGCAGGTGGCGCTCGAGCATGCCCATGCGCTGTGCGAGGCGGCGCAGGCCGCGGGGGTCTGGGTGAGTGTCGACGCCGAGGACCACACCACCACCGAGATCACCCTGGAACTGGTGACCCAGCTGCGTGCCGATTTCCCGTGGCTGGGCGCGGTGGTGCAGGCGTACCTGCGCCGGACCGAATGGGACTGCCGGGAACTCGCGTCGGCGCACTCCCGGGTCCGGCTCTGCAAGGGCGCCTACCGGGAGCCGGAATCGGTTGCCTACCAACGCAGGTCCGAGGTCGACGCGTCGTATCTGCGGTGCCTCGAGACGCTGATGCGTGGTCCCGGCTACCCGATGGTGGCCTCGCACGACCCGGCCGTCGTGGCGCGGACCCAGGAGTTGGTGCAGCAGGTCGGGCGTGGGTCGGCGGAGTTCGAACACCAGATGCTCTACGGGATCCGGGACGTCGAGCAGGTGCGGCTGGCCGGGCTCGGTGACCAGGTTCGGGTCTACGTCCCCTACGGCTCGCAGTGGTACGGCTACTTCATGCGCAGGCTCGCCGAACGGCCCGCCAACCTCACCTTCTTCCTGCGCTCGGCCCTCACCCACGGCTGATCTCGCCGGCGTAGCGGTGTGAGACGCTGGGCTCGTGCTCCTGAGTTCACTGAACCCCCTCGCCGTCGCCCGGGGCGACGACCTGCCCGATGCCGTCCGGATCGGCGACGCCGTGCTCTCGCGCAGCGACATCGTCGGGGGCGCCGGGGCGCTGGCCCGCCGCATCGCCGGGGCCCAGCGGGTCGCCGTGCTCGCGACCCCGAGCGTCTCGACGGTGATCGCGGTCGTCGGCTGCCTGTTCGCGGGGGTCACGGTGGTGCCGGTGCCGCCGGACTCCGGTCCCGCGGAGATCGCGCACATCCTGTCCGACTCGGGCGCGCAGGCCTGGCTCGGCAACGCGCCCGAGGGCACCGACCTGCCGGTCGTCCCGGTGCGGGTCAACGCCCGGGACTGGCACGGACACCCGGAGCCGCGTCCGTCGTCGATCGCCTTCGTGCTCTACACCTCCGGTACCACCGGTCCGCCGAAGGGCGTGCTGCTGAGCCGCCAGGCAATCGCAGCCGGGCTGGACGCGTTGGCGCAGGCGTGGCAGTGGACTTCGAACGACACACTGGTGCACGGACTTCCGCTCTTCCACGTGCACGGACTGATCCTGGGACTACTCGGCCCGCTGCGGGTGGGCAGCCGCCTCGTGCACACCGTCAGCCCCACGCCGCAGGCCTACACACAGGCGGGCGGGTCGATGTACTTCGGTGTGCCGACGGTGTGGTCGCGGGTGGCCCGCGACGAGGAGTCCGCCCGCGCCCTGAGCGGGGCGCGGCTGCTGGTCTCCGGCAGCGCGCCGCTGCCGGTCCCGGTGTTCAACCGGCTGGTGGAGCTGACCGGCCTGACCCCGATCGAGCGCTACGGGATGAGCGAGACGATGATCACGCTCAGCACCCGGGCGGACGGCGAGCGGCGTCCGGGCTGGGTCGGACTGCCGGTGACCGGGGTGAGCACGCGGCTGGTCGACGAGGCCGGCGGCGACGTCCCGCACGACGGCGAGTCGATCGGTGAACTGCAGGTGCGCGGCCCGATGCTCTTCGACGGCTACCTGAACCGCCCGGACGCGACGGCCGAGTCCTGGACCGAGGACGGCTGGTTCAAGACCGGTGACGTGGCAGTGATCGACGAGGGAGGATGCCACCGGATCGTCGGCCGGGCGTCGACCGACCTGATCAAGTCCGGGGGATACCGGATCGGGGCCGGCGAGGTGGAGACCGCGCTGCTCGGGCACCCGTCGGTGCGCGAGGCGGCGGTGGTCGGCGTCCCCGACGAGGACCTCGGGCAGCGGCTGGTCGCGTACGTGGTCGGCGACGGCGTGGAGCCCGAGGCGCTGATCGCGCACGTCGCGGCGGAGCTGTCCGCACACAAGCGCCCGCGCGAGGTCCGGGTGGTGGAGTCGTTGCCGCGCAACGCGATGGGCAAGGTGCAGAAGAAGCTGCTCGGCTGAGCGGCTGGCCGGGCCCCGGCATTTCTTGACTGTGGGGGTCGGGAATTGAGGGCGCGCCCCGCGCGCACCCAGCAATTCCCGGCGCGCCGGACTAGCGTGGACTCGCATGAGCCTGCCTGCCGAGAACCTCCGCGTCGTGCTCGCTTCCCGCCCCGTCGGTGAGCCCGTGCTGTCCGATTTCCGGGTCGAGTCCGTCCCGGTCCCCGAGGTCTCCAGCGGCCAGCTGCTGCTCAGGACCCGCTACCTGTCGCTGGACCCGTACATGCGTGGGCGGATGAGCGACGCCAAGTCCTACGCCGAGCCGATGGCGGTGGGCGACGTGATGGTCGGCGGCACCGTCTGCGACGTGATCGAGTCCAGGGAACCGGGCATCGACGTCGGCGACATCGTGCTGGCCTTCTCGGGATGGCAGCAGTACGCGGTCGCGGACGCCCGGCACGTCCGCAAGCTGGACCCACGGTTGGCCCCGCCCCGGACCGCACTCGGGGTGCTCGGGATGCCGGGCTTCACGGCCTACGCGGGCCTGCTGGAGATCGGTCGGCCGCAGCCGGGGGAGACGGTGGTGGTGGCCGCCGCGTCGGGTCCGGTCGGCTCCGCGGTCGGGCAGATCGCGAAGATCAAGGGCGCGCGGGCAGTCGGGATTGCGGGTGGGCCGGAAAAGTGTGCGTACCTGACGGAGTTGGGATTCGACGCGGCGATCGACCACCGCGCACCGAACTTCGCCGAGCAGCTGGCGGCCGCGGTCCCCGGCGGCATCGACGTGTACTTCGAGAACGTCGGCGGTGCGGTCTGGGACGCGGTGCTGCCGTTGCTCAACACGTACGCCCGGGTGCCGGTGTGTGGGCTGATCTCGCAGTACAACCGGACCTCCAGGCCCGAGGGTCCCGACCGGGCGCCGGCGTTGATGAGCGCAATCCTCACCAGGAGCCTGACCATTCGCGGCTTCATCCAGAGTGAGTTCGTCGGCACCAGGTACGCGGACTTCATCGGCGAGATGTCCGAGTGGGTCCACCAGGGGCGGGTGCAGTACCGCGAGGACATCGTGAACGGTCTGGAGAACGCGCCCGCGGCGTTCATCGGCATGCTCGAGGGGCGGAACTTCGGCAAGCTGATCGTCAATGTCGGAATGACAGAGCAGTGACCGAGGCACGTGAGGCGCCCGAGGTCGACGGCGTTGCGCCGCTGACCCGAGTCGGCGTTCTCGAGCTGATGTCATTCCTGTGCGAACTGTCGATGCTGGTCCTGCTGGCACTGGCAGGCGCCGCGGTGGCGGAGTCGGTGTTCGGCCAGATCGTCGGTGCGGTGGCGTTGCCCGGTGTGGCGGCCGCGACCTGGGCGGTGTGGATGGCGCCGACCTCGAGTCGGCGACTGCCGAACCCTCGGCGGCTGTACCTGCAGGTCGCGCTGTTCGCGGTGACGGCCGTCGTGGCGGGGGTGTTCCTCGGCCACCTGGTGGGGCTGGTGTTCTTCGTGGTGACCGCGGGGGTGTTCGCGGAACTGTGCCGGCGGGAGATGCGGGACGAGCGGGCGCAGCGGGTCTGACCTGATTCGAGGGCGCGTTCTCGGTGTGACGTCGAGGGTATGCCGGGACAGCAGGCCGGGGCAGCGCCGACCGGGGCAGCGCCGACGGGACAGCGCAGACCGGTTGCGGCCGAGTGTGTCTCGGCCGCAACCGGTCCGGCTGTCGGTGGGTGTTCAGGCCTTCGCCTGGTCAGGCTCCGTGGATCTCGCGCCGGTTATGAGCCGGCCGGGGTCTTCGCGCCGGGTCGACCCAGGCGGGTGGTGTGAACCACGGGAATCCGTCTGATTCGATCTTCACGGCCCAGTGGTTCTTGTGGATGATCGTGTGGTGCTTCTTGCACAGCAGCACGAGGTTCGACAGTGCGGTGGGACCGCCCCTGGACCAGTGCCGAATGTGGTGTGCGTCGGTCCAGGCGGCGGGGCGTCCGCAGCCGGGGAACGCGCAGCCGCAGTCCCTGGCCGCCAACGCCTTCCGCAGGCTTGGTGTGACGAAGCGGGTGCTGCGGCCGACGTCGAGCGGGTTGCCCTCCTTGTCGACGAAC
Source organism: Rhodococcus kronopolitis (assembly GCF_042654025.1). Classification (NCBI taxonomy): domain Bacteria; kingdom Bacillati; phylum Actinomycetota; class Actinomycetes; order Mycobacteriales; family Nocardiaceae; genus Rhodococcus; species Rhodococcus kronopolitis. The sequence continues at coordinate 254,414 of NZ_JBHSFO010000012.1, forward strand.
ACCGCAGTGACCTTCGCGTCGCAGGACAGGCGGGCCGCGATGGCGGCGGAGACGGGTCCGGCCCAGGGCATGCTGGCGTGCCGGACGCGGCGGTAGTGCCGCGGCGGCCGGACGTCTGAGCAGTTCTCACCGCGGGAGTTGCCGACCGGTCCGGTTGTATCGAGTGGTCCGGTTGCGTTGTCGGAGTGGTAGTCCCAGCCGTTCTTGGTCCATGCCCCGGTCGCCGGTGTCGGCGCGGTCTTGGCGACAGCGTCTTTCAGTGCGTCGAGGTCGATGGTCACCGTGACGTGCGGTTGTTCGCCGCCCTCGGCCGGTCCGCGGGCGTTGTCGAGGTGGCCGCGGATGATCTGCTCCAACGCGTCCGCTCGGCGCTTCGCAGCCGAACGCGGGTCGCGGATCGGGTTTCCGTCGTCGTCGGTGCTCGGGTGCGGCTTGGACAGGCCGGACAGAGCGGTGTTCAGGGCTTCGCCGGTCTCGGCGTCGAAGGAGCCCTTCATGTGCACTCGTCCGCCGAGGGTGGCGGAGGCGTGGAACTCGTTGAGTTCGGGATTCTCGCCGTCCGGGGGCACGGTCCCGTCGAGTTGCAGGAGCAGCTCCAGCGCGCGGGCGCGTCGGCGCAGGACGGTGGCGTTCTCGAGCTGGGCGGCGATGAGCAGGTAGGCCTGGCAGTCGTCGGGTCGGCCGGTTTCGGGGTCGGGGTGGTCCCAGTCGGTCTCTACCAACGGGCCAGGCTGACCGACGGTGAGTCGTTCGAGGCGGGCGAGGAAGTCGACGATCACCTGGACGTGTCCGAGTTCGATTCGCCCGGCATCCAATGCGGCGGCCATTCGCGGGTGCAACGGCAGTTCCCGTCCGAGCCGGACGATCTTGCCGGCGTGGCCTGCGGTCATGTGTGTGGCGTCGGTGAGCCAGGAGGTGGTGTCGGCGGCACCGAGGTGGTTGGGGACGCAGCGTTGGTCGGCCTCGTGGACCAGTCGGACCCGTAGGGCTTCCAGCTCGAGGATTTTCGATGACAGTTCCGGAACCGTCGAAGCGAGTTCGGTTTCGTCGAGTCGCCATGCCTCGACCCCGGTGGGGTCGGTGAGCATCTCGACGATTTCCATACACCAAACGATACTCGTACATACATTCGATCACAATGACGTTTCGCCTGGTGAACGGAATGCGGTCTGTGACTACTTCCCGATCTACCTGCTGTCCCGAAACACCGGATTCCTCTTCTCCCTACGAGCCGCGGTGGCCTCCTCGAAGTTGTCGGTCATCAGTCGGACGTACAGCTGACCGAGCCCCTCCTGGTTCATGTGCTGGGTCAGCGACGACGCATCGAGGCTCGACCACAGCGTCCGCTTGGTCAGCTCGACGCCCGGACGCGAGAACGCGGCGATCCGTTCGGCCAGGTCGAATGACTCGTCCAGCAGGTCGGGTCCGTCGACCAGTCGGGAGACCAGGCCGATCCGTTCGGCCTCGGCGGCGTCGACGTCGCGTCCGGACAGCATGATCTCGAAGGCCCGGGACGAACCGATCGCGCGCGGCAGCAGGTAGCTCAGGCCCAGTTCGCTGGCCGTCAATCCGTTGTTGATGCCCGCTGCCCGGAAGTACGCGTCGGCGGCGGCAAGTCGGATGTCCGCGGCCAGTGCGAGGCAGAAACCGCCGCCGATGGAGGCACCGTTGACGGCGGCGATCACCGGCTGGTGCAGGCGCCGCAGGGCGAGCACGACGTCGTCGAGGATCTCCATGGCTCGCAACGCGATCGTCGGCTGGGTCAGACCGTCGATGTGCGGCGGACTGCCCGCGGAGGACTGGTCCGCGCCCGAACAGAACCCGCGTCCGGCGCCGGTGAGCACGACCGCGCGCACCGAGTTGTCGTTGCCGAGCGTCTCGAGCGATTCCTTGAGCGGAACCATCACGTCGAACGCCATCGCGTTCATCCGTTCGGGCCGGTTCAGGGTCACCAGCGCGACGTGCTCACGGGGGCGGTCGACGACGACGAAGCTCACGAGTTCTCCTGCGGGTGGAGGGCCGGGGTGCGCCGACCCTACGCCGCAGAGCGCAGGCGAACTGCCCTTTCCGATACCAGGTGCGGATTCGGTGCCGGCGTCACGCGGCGGCCCGACGCCGCCGTCCGTTGAGCACCGACAGCCCGGCGATCAGGACGAACAGCGTCGCGGTGGAGATCAGCTGGCTGCGGGCATCGGCGTCCGTGAGCATCAACAGGATCAACCCGATGAGCGCGGCCAGGGTGGCCCAGCTGAGGTAGGGGAAGCCCCACATCCGCAGGGTCAGCTTGCCCTCGGCCTCGAGCTGCCGGCGCAGTCGTAGCTGCGAGACCACGATGAAGATCCAGATCACCAGCAGTGCGGCCCCGACCGCGTTGAGCAGGATCGAGAGCAGCGAGTCCGGCAGCAGCCAGTTCAGCAGCACGCTGACGAAGCCGAAGAACACCGACAGGACCACCGCGTTGGTGGGCACCCCGGTCTTGGAGAGCACGCCGAGGGCCTTCGGGCCGTCGCCGCGTCGGGCCAACGAGAACGCCATTCGGGAGGTGCCGTACACGTTCGCGTTGAACGCGGACAGCAGCGCGATCACCACGATCAGCTCCATGGCCCCGGCCACGTACGGCAGGTTCGCCTCGCTCAGCACCGCGACGAACGGACCGCTCTGCAACTGCTCGGAGTTCCACGGCAGCACCAGGATCATGATCGAGATCGAGCCGATGTAGAACAGGCTGATTCGCCACACCACGCTGCGCACCGCCGTCGCGATGGACCGCTCGGGATCCTTCGACTCGGCCGCGGCGATGGTGACGATCTCGATGCCGCCGAACGCGAAGGCCACGACCAGCAGTCCGGCGGCGATGCCGGCGAAACCGTTGGGCATGAATCCGCCCTGGCCGAACAGGTTGGTGGTGCCCACCGGGTCGGTGTCCGGCAGCAGGCCGAACACCAGCAGCAGCCCGATGACCAGAAACGCGATGATGACCGTGACCTTGATGGCCGCGAACCAGAACTCGAACTCCCCGAAGTTGCTCACCTTCGCCAGGTTCACCACCGCGAAGAAGGTGACGAACACCAGCGCGATCACCCACTGTGGCACGCCGGGCAGCCAGCCGTGCACGATCGTGGAGGCGCCGGTGATCTCGGCCCCGAGCACCATGATCAGCATGAACCAGTAGAGCCAGCCCATGGTGAACCCGGCCCACTCTCCGATGCCGATCCGGGCGTAGTGGCTGAACGATCCGCTCGCGGGGATCGCGGCACCCATCTCGCCGAGCATCCGCATCACCGCGATCACCACGATGCCGGCGATCATGTACGAGATCAGGACGGCCGGGCCGGCCTTCGCGATGCCGACGCCGGTGCCGAGGAACAGGCCGGCGCCGATCGCGGAGCCCAGGCCCATCATCGTCAGGTGCCGGACCTTGAGCCCGTGGCCGAGATGTGAGGTGTCGCCCTGCTCGTCCAGCGGCGCCGAGGGAGCCGAGTTCGTGGTCATCAGTCGTTCGCGTGCAGGGCGGCGTTCAGTTCGACGCCGGTGCCCTTGTGTGCCACCACCTCGACGCCTCCGGTCACGGAGTTGCGACGGAACAGCAGGTTGGACTGACCGCTGAGATCCTTGGCCTTGACGACGGTGCCGTCCGGGCCGGTCACCTTGGTGCCCGCGGTGACGTAGAGGCCGGCCTCGACCACGCAGTCGTCGCCGAGCGAGACGCCCAGGCCGGAGTTCGCGCCCAGCAGGCAGCGCTTGCCCACCGAGATGACCTCCTTGCCGCCGCCGGACAGGGTGCCCATGATCGAGGCGCCGCCACCGACGTCGGAGCCGTCGTCGACGACCACGCCGCCGGAGATCCGGCCCTCGACCATGGAGTTGCCCAGGGTGCCGGCGTTGAAGTTCACGAAGCCCTCGTGCATGACGGTGGTGCCGGACGCCAGGTGTGCGCCGAGACGGACCCGGTCCGCGTCACCGATCCGGACGCCGGACGGGACCACGTAGTCGACCATGCGCGGGAACTTGTCGACACCGAAGACGGTGACCGGTCCGCGGGCGCGCAGCTTGGCGCGGACCAGCTCGAAGCCCTCGACCGCGCAGGGTCCGAAGTTCGTCCACACCACGTTCGCGAGCAGACCGAAGACGCCGTCGAGGTTCAGCCCGTGCGGCTGGACCAGGCGGTGCGAGATCAGGTGTAGGCGCAGGTACGCGTCGTGCGCGTCGACGGGCGCGGCGGCCAGGTCGGCGATGGTGACGCGGACCGCGACCTGGCGGACCCCGCGGGCCTCGTCCTCGCCGGTCAGCGCGGACAGTTCGGCGGGCACGTCGCCTGCGTCGAGGACGACGGTGGAGGCCTGGCCGAACTCGCCGAGGGCGGGCTCCGGGTACCAGGTGTCGAGGACGACGCCGCCCGTGGTGATGTTTGCAATGCCGACTGCAGATGCTCCCTGAATGCTCACGGGTAGTCAGGATACCGGCCGGGCCGGTGGACCCCGACCGGCCTGCATCGATGGATCGGTTGGATGGTCTGCAGGGAGCGTGCAAGGGCCCGGCGAGCGACGGGGCTCGGTGGCGCGCCAGTGAGCTGGACATTTCGGTAAATACACCGCAATGTGCGCAGTGCTCACAATGATTGGCGCATGTCAATTACAAGGAGAACTGCCTCTGTCACAGCAACCGCGCTCATCGGCGCCGCGATGGCCGTTGCGGCGCCGGGCGTGGCCGGCGCCACCGACGCAGCCGATACCTGCCAGCTCGGCTGGTCGAATGTAGGACCGCGAACCTGCCAACAGGCACCCGTCACGATGGCGCCGGTGTGGACACTCGGGAACGGCATCTGTGCCGGCATGCTGACCGCCGCCGGAAATGCGTTCGACGGACCCCTCGGGCAGTACTCGGAGGTGCCGGGGGCCGTCCATTCCGTCGAGTTGCGGATCACACAGGGCTTCTCGCCCCTCGGGGAGTGGGCTCCGACAATCCTGGCCTGCGACGTCAACGCGATCGTCGACTGGCGGAACCTCGACACCGGTCAGAGCGGCACGGTGACCCGGTACGTGCCCGCGTCCAACACGAGTTCCTGGCCGATGATCGTGCAGGTCGGCACGGGACCGGGCCGGGTTCAGCTGACCATGCGGACCGACCGCCCGAGTCTCCCGGTGTCGACTGAAGTGGTCGTCCCCTGACGTAGGCCGTCCAACCGCCCGCCCGGCGACCTCTCGCATCCACTTGGTGCGTTCGAGAGGTCGACGGGCGTCTTGCTGTGTAGTCGTCGCGGTCTCGGCAATGCGCGGACCTCCGGGCCGGGCGGGATCCGTCGCCGGACGGCCCGACCGCCGCGGTGGCGGGCCGGGAAACCGTCTAATGACTGCAATCACATTCGAGGTTCGGGCATTACCTGAATGAAACCAACTGGATGGTCTACGTTTCGCTCGTCATGTCCCACAAGAACTTTCAGGAGCTCTGTATGAGACGCACGACCCGATATCTCACCGGCCTGCTCAGCGCTACAGCATTGGTTGCCAGTCTGGGTGTCGGCACCGCCCAGGCGGAGGATGCGCCGGCAACCCCGGCGCCCAAGACCGTCCAGGCGGGTATGCGAATCACCTTCGAATTGGAACCGGGTTATATGAAGGATCCGGACACGCCGATAAACTTGACCAGGTGCACCCTCGGCGCGGTGGGTACCGACTCGATGAACCGCAAGATCGGTATCACAGCAGGTCATTGCAATGGCCTTAAAGTTACCGATGCGCCAGGTGACGCTGTAATTCCGTCAGGTGTCCCGAAGGATGTACCTGTCACCGACTCGGAGAAGGTCCGTCATCCGGTTTACGACTGGACGGAAACTAGAGGCGCGGCCGGCCCGCATCCCGCGCCAATTGGGTGGATTCGGTACGCATCGAAAGATGGAACGGTTGCCAATACCGTTGAGAATCTCAATCTCCTCGATTACATGGTCATCGAGTTTGCCCCCCACGTCACCCTCTCCAGCACGCTCATGACGGCGCCGAAGTACAAGTCCAGGAGTGATGGCAGTGTCTTCCGCGCCGGGGGGGGTGACGGAGATCTGCCCCTGGAGGTCGACGTTCCTCCGCGTCCCCTTTTCAAGATGAACAAGGTCTATTCCGATGCGGCGGGGAACCCGGTCAATCCCGGGATCGGCGCGAATCTCGGTCAGGTGGGGTGGACGAGTATGCAGATGCATGCCCAGGGTACGAATCTCTTGGTTGGTATTGATCCCACCCCCGATCCCACTCTGGTACCGACCGGTTACATCTTCAACAGCCAAAACGGGTACCTTCGTTCCACAACTTTCAGCAGGGGCGGCGACTCCGGTGGTCCGGCCGGAGTTGTCGGCCGGTCGAACGAGTGGGCCGGGATTGTCGTTGGCTCGGCGGGCCCCGTCAGTTACGTCTACCAGTCGGCCAAGCTGATCCTCGACCACCTGAACGGCCGTACCTGCACGGACAGTGGCGCTACCGTTCCGTGTCCGGGTGCCGGCTTCCAGATCACCAACAACTGACCCACCCGCCCGTGCGTCCTTCCGGCCCCGCCACGGGCCACAAGGACGCCCGGGCGGCGGAGCCGCCTAACCTGGTCGGGTGACCACTCAGCCGCGCCTGGACCTGCATGCCGACCCGATCGACCTGACCGCCGCGCTGGTGGACATCCCCAGCGTCTCGCAGGACGAGGCGCTGATCGCCGACGTCGTCGAGGCCGCGCTGCGCGAGCAGACCACCGGCTTCGAGGTGATCCGCAGCGGCAACTCGGTGCTGGCCCGCACCAACCGCGGCCTGCCCAGCCGGGTGATGCTGGCCGGGCACCTCGACACCGTGCCGATCGCGGACAACGTGCCGAGCCGGCGCACCGTCGACGCCGAGGAGGGCGACGTGCTGCACGGCTGCGGCACCGTCGACATGAAGTCCGGCGACGCGGTGTTCCTGCACCTGGCCGCCACGATCAGCGACCTCGCGCACGACCTGACGCTGGTGTTCTACGACTGCGAGGAGATCGCTGCGCAGTACAACGGGCTCGGCCGCATCGAGCGCGAACTGCCGGAGTGGCTGCAGGCCGACGTCGCGGTCCTGGGCGAGCCGTCCGGCGGCTTCATCGAGGCGGGCTGCCAGGGCACCCTGCGGGTGCGGCTCACCGCGTCCGGCACCCGCGCCCACTCGGCACGATCCTGGCTGGGGGACAACGCGATTCACAAGCTGGCGCCACTGCTCGCGCGGCTCGCGGACTACCAGCCGCGGTCGGTGGACATCGACGGCTGCGTGTACCGGGAGGGCCTGTCCGCGGTGCGGATCTCCGGCGGCGTGGCGGGCAACGTGGTGCCCGACACCGCGGACGTGGACGTCAACTTCCGGTTCGCGCCGGACCGCAGCGTCGAGCAGGCAATCGAGCACGTCCGCGAGGTGCTCGACGGCCTGGACCTGGACTTCGAGGTGACCGACTCCTCGCCCGGCGCGCTGCCCGGGCTCGGCGCCCCGGCGGCGGCCGCGCTGATCGAGGCCGCCGGCGGGCAGTTCCGCGCCAAGTACGGCTGGACCGACGTGTCCCGCTTCTCGGCGCTGGGCATCCCGGCCGTCAACTACGGCCCCGGCGACCCGAACCTGGCGCACAAGCGCGACGAGCGGGTGCCGGTCCAGCAGATCACCGACGTCACCGCGGTGCTGCGCGGGTACCTCAGCGCGTGAGGCGCGGGGTGGTCGCGGCCACCCGTTAGCCTTGGCCCATGGCACCTGACAAGACGCCCGGACGACCCGCGAAGATGGACTCCCTGGGCGCCAAGCGCCCCAGCGCAAGCATCCAGAGCCGAGGGCCGGTGATGCTGCGCCGCGACCGCAAGCGAGGCTCGGGCACCGCCGACCAGCGTCTGCTCGACCAGCGCGGGCCCACCGACTGGGTGCACACCGACCCGTGGCGGGTGCTGCGCATCCAGAGCGAGTTCGTCGAGGGCTTCGGCGCGCTCGCCGAGGTGCCCCGCGCGGTCACCGTGTTCGGTTCTGCCCGCACGGGCCAGGACCATCCCGAGTACGCGCAGGGCCGCGCGCTGGGCGCGGCCCTGGCCGAGGCGGGCTACGCCGTCATCACCGGCGGCGGACCCGGCGTGATGGAGGCCGCCAACCGCGGGGCCAGCGAGTGCGGTGGCTTCTCCATCGGGCTCGGCATCGAGCTGCCGTTCGAGCAGGGTCTCAACGAGTGGGTGGACCTGGGCATCAACTTCCGCTACTTCTTCGCCCGCAAGACCATGTTCGTCAAGTACTCGCAGGCCTTCGTCTGCCTGCCCGGCGGATTCGGCACCCTCGACGAGCTGTTCGAGGCGCTGACGCTGGTGCAGACCGGCAAGGTCACCCGGTTCCCGATCGTGCTGCTCGGCACCGCGTACTGGTCCGGGCTGGTCGAGTGGATCAAGACGACGCTGGTCGCCGATGGGAAGATCTCCGCGTCCGACGTGGACCTGCTGCACATGACCGACAGCGTGGACGAGGCCGTCCGCATCGTGGTGGCCTCGCAGAGCGGCGCCGACGAGGCGCCGCGGCCCGACAACGGGGACCCGCAGTGACCGCCCGTCCACTGTCGGTGTGCGTGTACTGCGCCTCCGGCCCGGTCGACGACTCGTACCTGGCGTTGGCGGCGGAGCTGGGCACCGAGATCGGACGCCGCGGCATGCAGCTCGTCTCCGGCGGCGGCAACGTCTCGATGATGGGTGCGGTGGCGGCCGCGGCCCGCGAGGCCGGCGCCTGGACCGTCGGCGTCATCCCGAAGGCGTTGGTGCACAGGGAGGTCGCCGACACCGATGCCGACGAGCTGATCGTCACCGACACCATGCGGCAGCGGAAGCAGATCATGGAGGACCGGGCGGACGCGTTCATCACGCTGCCCGGCGGGATCGGCACCCTCGAGGAGCTGTTCGAGACCTGGACCGCCGGTTACCTCGGCATGCACGACAAGCCGGTGGTGCTGCTGGACCCGGTCGGCCACTACACCGGGCTGCTCAGCTGGCTCGACGGGTTGACGGCGGGCGGCTTCGTCCAGCAGCGGGCGTTGGACTCGCTGCTGGTCACCGACGACATCGCGACCGCGCTCGACGGCTGCGCCCGGTAGCGGGCGCGGGCGCCTCGGATCCAGGTCCCGGCGGAGCGATATGCCGTGGGGCGCCGCCACGGCGCCATGCCACTATGAAGCCATGACCGAGACCAACACAGCGGCGTTTGCGACGCCGTTGCCGACCCTGTGCGGCCGACCTGTGGCGACCGACCGGGCGCTGGTGATGGCCATCGTGAACCGGACGCCGGACTCGTTCTACGACCGCGGCGCCACCTTCACCGACGTCGCGGCGATGGCGGCGGTGCACCGCGCGGTCGCCGAGGGCGCCGACCTGGTCGACATCGGCGGCGTCAAGGCCGGACCCGGCGCCGAGGTGGACGCGGACGAAGAGATCCGCCGGGTGGTGCCCTTCGTGGAGGAGATCCGCGCGCAGTACCCGGACCTGCTGATCTCGGTGGACACCTGGCGCGCCTCGGTGGCCCGGTTGGCGTGCGCCGCCGGGGCCGACCTGGTCAACGACACCTGGTCCGGCGCGGACCCGGAGCTGGTCGAGGTGGCGGCCGAACTCGGCGCGGGCTACGTCTGCTCGCACACCGGAGGTGCGGTGCCGCGGACCCGTCCGCACCGGGTCCGGTACGCCGACGTGGTCGCGGACGTGATCGACGAGGTGGTCGGCGCCGCGGAACGAGCCCGCGCGCTCGGCGTGCCCGCCGACGGGATCCTCATCGACCCGACCCACGACTTCGGCAAGAACACCTTCCACGGGCTCGAGTTGTTACGTCGCGTGGACGAGCTCGTGAAGACTGGATGGCCCGTGCTGATGGCCTTGAGTAACAAGGACTTTGTCGGCGAGACTCTGGGAGTGGAACTGAACGACCGCCTGGAGGGCACCCTCGCCGCGACCGCGCTGACCGCGTCGGCCGGGGTGCGGGTCTTCCGCGTGCACGAGGTGGCGGCCACCCGACGGGTGGTCGACATGACGGCGGCGATCGCGGGTCGGCGGGCGCCGGTCCGGACCGTGAGGGGGTTGGCATGACGCTGAGCACCGAGCGGGTGTGGTCGACGGACAACACCTGGGAACACCCGGACTGGACCATCGAGGAACTGGTGGCGGCCAAGGCCGGACGCACTGTGTCGGTGGTGCTGCCCGCACTCAACGAGGAGCAGACCGTCGCGACGGTGGTGGACTCGATCCATCCGCTGCTCGGCGGGCTGGTGGACGAGCTGATCGTGCTCGACTCCGGCTCGACCGACGAGACGGCGGAACGGGCGGCCGCGGCCGGTGCCACCGTGGTCAGCCGCGAGCAGGCCGTCCCGGAACTGGCCCCCGCCCCGGGCAAGGGCGAGGTGCTGTGGCGGTCGATCGCCGCGAGCACCGGCGACCTCATCGTGTTCGTGGACTCCGACCTGATCGACCCGGACCCGTTCTTCGTGCCGAAGCTGCTCGGTCCGCTGCTGACCGGCGACGGCATCCAGCTGGTCAAGGGCTTCTACCGGCGTCCGTTGCGGGTCAGCGGCACCGAGGAGGCCAACGGCGGGGGACGGGTGACCGAACTGGTCGCGCGGCCGATGCTCGCGGCCATGCGTCCGGAGCTGACGGCGGTGCTCCAGCCCCTCGGCGGCGAGTACGCGGGCACCCGTGAGCTGCTCTCGTCGGTGCCGTTCGCGCCGGGCTACGGCGTCGAGATCGGGTTGCTGCTGGACACCTACGACCGGTTCGGCCTTGGTGCGATCGGGCAGGTGAACCTCGGCGTCCGCACGCACCGCAACCGGCCGCTGTTGGAGCTCGGGGTGATGAGCCGGCAGATCATCGGCACCATGCTCGGCCGATTCGGGATCGAGGACTCGAGGGTCGGTCTGACCCAGTTCCACCTCGAGGGCGGCACCTTCCTGCCGGTGACAACCGAGGTGGCCCTCGAGGACCGGCCGCCGATGAACTCGCTGCGGCCGCGTCGGTAGCGACCGCCGCTGGCCGGGGACCACAGCAGGCACCGCCGGTCCGGACACCGTCGGCGTGATGTCGGTGCCGCGTGACAGGATCGGGTCATGTTCACGGTGCTGCTCTACCTGCTGGTGATGGCGCTTGTCGGCGGCGTCCTGTTCCTGGTGGCGTCGACGGTGTTCGGCCGCGGCGAGGAAATGGCCCCGCTGCCCCCCGGGACCACCGTCACCGCGTTGCCGGCGCGGAATCTGGTCGGCGCGGACGTGCAGGCGCTGCGGTTCCAGCAGACCGCCCGCGGCTACAAGATGAGCGAGGTGGACTGGGCGCTCGAGCGTCTGGCCGCCGAGATCGACGCCCTCCGCGACGAACTGGCGGCGGTTCGCGAGGAATCCGAACCGCCCGGGGAAGCGCCCAGCACGGAGCCCGCGGCCGCGGAACCCTTGCCCCAGGAGCCCTCGCCCGCGGAGGCACCTTCTGCGGAGCCCTCGACCCCGGAGACCCGGCCGTGACCGCGGAGCCGAGCCACGACACCAGGATTCGCTGCCCGTGGGCGGTGGACGCGAACTCCTCGACGCTCTACCGGGACTACCACGACTTCGAGTGGGGTACCCCGCTGCACGGCCGGGACGCACTGTTCGAGCGGGTCTGCCTGGAGGCCTTCCAAGCCGGGCTGTCCTGGATCACGGTGCTGCGCAAGCGGGAGGCGTTCCGGACCGGTTTCGCCGGCTTCGACGTCGACGCCGTTGCGGGCTTCGGCCCGGCCGACGTCGAGCGGCTGATGGCCGATCCCGGCATCGTCCGCAACCGCGCCAAGATCGACGCCTGCATCGGCAACGCCCGCGCGGTCCTCGCCCTCACCGACACCGACCTCGACTCGCTGCTGTGGTCCTTCGCCCCGGCGCCACGCCCACGCCGACCGCGCACTGTCGAGGAGGTCCCGGCGATCACCGACGAGTCCACCGCGATGGCCCGTGAACTCAAGCGCCGCGGCTTCCGTTTTGTGGGTCCTACCACGGCATACGCGCTGATGCAGGCGGTCGGGATGGTCGACGACCACCTGGCGGAATGCTGGGTCTTGCGGCGCTGAGCGGGCCGTCGAAATCGGCGCCGATGGGCCTTTTGGGTGCCTCAGGTTCTCGTGCTCTCAGGCGATAGGGAAGAATAAGTCTTGTCGACCCGGCAAAATCCGCCGGATCGGACGGTAAGCCTAGGCGCAGAGCAGTTCGGCGCAGATCTGGAGGGAGCAGGTAATGGCGGCCATGAAGCCCCGGACCGGTGACGGTCCCCTCGAAGCAACCAAAGAAGGACGAGGGATCGTCATGCGGGTTCCGCTCGAGGGTGGAGGTCGGCTCGTCGTCGAACTGACCCCGGACGAAGCCGCTGCACTCGGCGACGAACTCAAGAACGTCACCAGCTAGCTGCGCACGACCGGTGCGGTTTCACGCACCACCGTTCGACGTTCAGGGCCCCGCACGCCATCGCGGCAGGCGGGGCCTCGTCGTTGGAATTGCACGGTCGTTGGAATGGCACGGTCGTGGGGGCGACGCCAATGCCCCGGTCGGCCGGGGCGATCTCGATGTGAGGAGCTGACGGCGATGCTCGCCGATGTGGTGGACCTGCTCGCGTGCCCGCACTGCGGCACCGCGCTCGAGACGGTCGAGCGCACCCTGCTGTGCGAACGGGGGCACAGCTTCGACGTGGCCCGGCAGGGATACGTCAGCCTGCTGCCCGGCGCGGCGAAGTTCACCGGCGACAGCGCGGAGATGATCGCCGCGCGCGGGGACTTCCTCGACGGCGGGCACTTCGACCCGCTGCGCGAGGCGGTCGCTGCTGCCACCGCCCGGACGCCCGTCGACGAGCCGGCCGTGCTCGAGGTCGGCGCCGGGACCGGGCACTACCTCGCGACGGTCCTCGACGCGCTGCCGTCGTCCCGCGGCATCGGCCTCGACGTGTCCAAGGCGGCGGCCCGCAGGCTCGCCCGCAGCCATCCCCGGGCCGGCGCCGTGGTCGCCGACATCTGGACCCAGCTGCCGGTACGCGACGGCGCGGTCAGCCACGTGCTGTCGATCTTCGCCCCGCGCAATGCCGCCGAGTTGCGCCGGGTGCTGCGCGCGGACGGCACCCTGGTGGTGCTCACCCCCACCGACCGTCACCAGCACGAACTGGTGGACCTGCTCGGCCTGGTGCGGGTCGACGAGAACAAGACGGTCCGGCTCGGTGCCACGATGGCCGGGCACTTCGAGTGCGTCGAGCGTTCCGCCGTCGAGTATCCGATGACCTTGACGCACAACGAGGTCGAGTCACTGATCGCGATGGGGCCGTCGGCGAGGCACCTCGACGACGCGGCCCGCGCCGAACGGATCGCGGCCCTGCCGGACCCCACGACGGTGACGGCCTCGGTCACCGTCTCGCGCTACCGCCTGGCGTAGTCGCCGGCCGGGCGGCCCGTGTACCGCTCGACCGCGAACTCGTAGACCGCCATCGTCTCCCTGGCGATCTGCGCCCAGGAGAACTCGGCGATCGCCCGTCGCCGACCCGCGCGGCCCATCTCGGCCGCGGCGTCGCGGTCCGCCACCACCTTGTTGACCGCGTCGGCCAGCGCGTGCTCGAAGGCGGCCGGTTCGTACGAGTTGTAGTGCACCAGAGTGCCGGTGACGCCGTCCTGGACCACCTCGGGTATGCCGCCGACGTCCGAGGCCACCACCGCGGTCTCGGTCGCCATCGCCTCGAGGTTCACGATGCCCAGCGGCTCGTACACCGAGGGGCATACGAACACTGTTGCGGCGGAGAGCAGTTCACGTACCTGCGCGGTGGGGAGCATCTCGCGGATCCAGTGCACGTTGCCGCGTGCGCGGGACAGCTCGGCGACCGCCCGCTCGGTGTCCGCGGCGATCTCGGGGGTGTCCGGTGCGCCGGCGCACAGCACCAGTTGCACGCTCGGGTCGAAGTCGTGGGCCGCGGCGATCAGGTGGTCGACGCCCTTCTGCCGGGTGATCCGTCCGACGAACATCGCGATGGGGGCATCGGGGTCGAGTCCGAGACCGGTCAGCACAGATCCGGCGCGCCCGGCCGGGTCCGGGTACCAGACGTCGGTGTCGATTCCGTTGCGCACCACGTGCACCCGGTCGGGATCGACGAACGGGTAGGCGGCCAGCAGGTCGGCACGCATGCCCGCGCTCACCGCGATGACCGCGTCGGCGTACTGCACCGCGTTGCGCTCGGACCAGGACGAGATCCGGTAGCCGCCGCCGAGCTGCTCGGCCTTCCACGGCCGTCGCGGCTCGAGCGAGTGCGCGGTCAGCACGTGCGGCATCCCGTGCAGCTCGCCGGCGAGGTGCCCGGCCAGCCCGGTGTACCAGGTGTGCGAGTGGGCCACGTCCGCGCCTGCCGCGGCCGCGGCCATCCGCAGCTCGGCGGAGAGCATGGCCAGCGCGGGATTTGCCGCTGCCAGAGCGTCATCCGGCCGGTGCACCAGCGCGCCCTCGCGGGGGGTGCCCATGCAGTGCACGTCCACCGTGCAGAGGCGGGAAAGGTGGGCGACGAGCTCGGTGACGTGGACCCCGGCGCCGCCGTAGATCTCCGGTGGGTACTCCCTGGTCATCATCGCAACCCGCACGCGCTAAAGGTAGCCGGTGGGTGCCCGGGAGGGCTACTGCTGGCGGGGGTGCGGTGGGGCCGATAGGTTGGCAGGGTGAGGAGCCAGCCGCATGTGCTCGGAATCGTGCTCGCCGGTGGCCAGGGGAAGCGTCTGCACCCCCTGACCGCGGACCGGGCCAAGCCGGCCGTCCCGTTCGGTGGGGCCTACCGCCTCATCGACTTCGTCCTGAGCAACCTGGTCAACGCCGGATACCTGCGGATCTGTGTGCTGACCCAGTACAAGTCGCACTCGCTGGACCGGCACATCTCGCAGACCTGGCGGCTGTCCGGGTTCGCGGGCGAGTACATCACCCCGGTCCCGGCCCAGCAGCGACTCGGCCCGCGCTGGTACACCGGCAGCGCGGACGCCATCTTCCAGTCGCTGAACCTGGTGTACGACGAGGACCCCGAGTACATCGTGGTCTTCGGCGCCGACCACGTGTACCGGATGGACCCGGAGCAGATGGTCCAGCACCACATCGACTCCGGCGCGGGCGTCACGGTGGCGGGGATCCGGGTGCCGCGCAGCGAGGCGGCCGCCTTCGGATGCATCGACAGCGACGAGTCGGGGCGGATCATCCAGTTCCTGGAGAAGCCGGTGCATCCGCCCGGCACCCCCGACGACCCCAACGTCACCTTCGCGTCCATGGGCAACTACGTGTTCACCACCAAGGTGCTGGTGGACGCGATCCGCGCGGACTCGGAGAACTCCGACTCCGACCACGACATGGGCGGCGACATCATCCCGGCACTGGTGGCGGCGGGCGAGGCCTCGGTCTACGACTTCAAGGACAACGTGGTGCCCGGTGCCACCGACCGGGACCGCGGCTACTGGCGGGACGTCGGGACCATCGACGCCTTCTACGACGCGCACATGGACCTGGTCTCGGTGCACCCGGTGTTCAACCTCTACAACCGGCGCTGGCCGATCCGCGGCGCCGCCGAGAACCTGGCGCCAGCGAAGTTCGTGCAGGGCGGGCTGGCGCAGGAGTCGGTGGTGGGGGCGGGCTGCATCCTGTCCGCGGCGACGGTGCGCAACTCGGTGCTCAGCTCGAACGTGATGGTCGACAGCGGCGCCACCGTCGAGGGCAGCGTGCTGATGCCGGGCGTCCGGGTCGGCAAGGGCGCGGTGGTGCGGCACGCCATCCTCGACAAGAACGTGGTGGTGGGGGAGGGCGAGATCATCGGCGTCGACCTCGAACGCGACCGGCAACGGTTCGCGGTCAGCGCCGGCGGCGTGGTCGCCATCGGCAAGGGCGTCTGGATCTGACTCAGTCGGTGCGCAGGTCCCGACGCCGGAAGGCGACCAGCCCGACGGTGAGCAGCACCGCGTCGATCAGCAGCAGCCACAGCACCGGTGCGGCCGTGAACTCGGCGCCCGGGAGCCGGGGTGTGTGCGTGAACGGTTCGAGGTCGAGCACCCACTGCGGGAACCCGGAGATCGAGCCGAGCAGGTACAGCGCGATGAACGCCACCAGCACGCCCCACGCCACCGGGGTGAACCGCGGAACGAGTCCGAACAGCGCCACGGTGACGGCGGCAAGCAGCCAGATCGCGGGCAGCTGCACCAGCGCCGTGGCGAGCACCCCGGGCAGCTTCGCGCCGACGTCGCCTGCCGCGACGCCGTAGGCGACCCCGGCCACCAGCCCGGCGGCCAGCATGGCCAGCGCCGGTCCGACGATCGCGATCGCGACATGGCCTGCCGCCCACCGGATCCGCCCGACGGCACCGGAGAGCACCGGCTCGGCGCGCTGCGAGCTCTCCTCGCTGTGCAGCCGCAGTGCCGACGAGATCGCCAGCGCCGAGGCGCCGACCGCGAGCATGGTGAAGGCGATCGTGACGAACGAGTCCTCCATGGCCTGCGACCCGCCCAGGCGGTTGACGATCTCGCGGACGGCGTCGCTGTCGCCGATCTCGTCGCCGATGCCGTGCACAACGCTGCCGAACACCAGGGCGTACAGGCAGATTCCGATCGTGGACGCGATCAGCGCCCCGCGCTGGAGCCGCCACGCCAGCCCGAACGGGCCGCTCAGCGCGGGCGACGCGGACGGCGGGCCCGGGCGCTCGGCGATCAGCCCGGCGCCGACGTCACGGCGCCGCAGCAGCGCGTACGCCGCCGCGGTCAGGGCCACCGTCGTCGTCAGGTGCAGCAGCAGCACCCACCAGCGGTCGCCGGCGTACGGCCGCACCTGAAGCGACCAGCCCAGCGGCGAGAGCCACGACAGCGCACCGGATCCGGCGTCGCCGACGGCCCGGAGCGCGTACGCGGCGCCGAGCACCCCGAACGCGATGCCGCGGGCCGTGCGGGCACTGGTCGACAGTTGTGCGGCGACCGCGGCGACCGCGGTGAACACCGCCCCGGAACCGGCCAGTGCGAGGCCGAACGCCAGCGAGCCGGTCCACGGCACGTCGGTGGTCAGCAGGCCTGCGGTCCCGATCAGCCCGGTCGCGAGCGAGCCGCCGAATCCCAGTGCCAGGGCTGCGGTCAGTCCGGCGTACCGGCCGACGGCGGTGGAGCCGAGCAGCTCGGCCCGGCCGGACTCCTCCTCGGCGCGGGTGTGCCGGACGACGGTGAGGATCACCGCCACCGCGATCAGCGTGTAGAACATGCCGGCTTTCCAGATGCCGACCGCGCCGAGGCTGTCGTTGTAGACCGGGCCGTACATGGCCCGTTGCGCCGGACTGCTCATGATCGTGTCGACCAGTTGCGCGCGGCCGGCGGCGCTCGGGTAGATGCTCTCGATGCTGCCCATGTACACCGACGCCAGCGGCAGGGAGAGCAGCAGCACCCACAGCGGCAGCACGATTCGGTCCCGCCGCAGGTTCAGCCGCAACAGGTAGAGCGTGCCGGCGAAGTTCGCGGTCCGCGACGGCTTGGGTTCGACCGGCCGACGCGGGGCCAGGGTGGTGGTCATGCCCGCACCTTCTCTCCGCTCTCGTCCGACGCCTCGGCGTCGGCGTCGATCCGGTAGTGCTGCAGGAACAGCTCCTCGAGCGTGGGCGGTGCGCTGACCAGGCTGCGCACCCCGGTGTCGCCGAGTACCCGGATCAGGTCGCCGAGGTGCTCGCTGTCGACCTGGCAGTGCAGCGTGGCGCCGTCGAGGCTGACGTCCGCGACCCCGGGGATCGTGCTCAGGTCGCCAGGGTCGCCGAGCAGTTCGGCGGTGATCGAGGTGCGCTGCAGGTGTCGCATCGAGGACAGCAGTCCGCTCTCGACCGTCCGGCCCGCGCGGATGATGGTGACCCGTTGGCACAGCGCCTCCACCTCCGAGAGGATGTGGCTCGACAGCAGCACGGTGGCGCCGCGCGCGGTGGACTCGGCCACGGCCTCGCGGAACACCTGCTCCATCAACGGATCCAGTCCGGACGTCGGCTCGTCGAGGAGCAGCAGGCGGGCGGGCGAGGACAGGGCCGAGACGAGGGCCACCTTCTGCCTGTTGCCCTTCGAGTAGGTGCGCACCTTCTTGCGCGGGTCCAGGTCGAAACGCTCGATGAGCTCGGCGCGCCGCGCGGTGTCGATGCCGCCGCGCATCCGGGCGAGGAGGTCGATCGTCTCGCCCCCGGACAGCGACGGCCACAGGGTGACATCGCCGGGTATGTAAGCGATTTCGCGGTGCAGGTCGACGGCGTCGACCCACGGGTCGCGGCCGAGTATCCGGGCCTGCCCGGACGTGGCGCGCAGGATCCCGAGCAGTACCCGGAGGGTGGTGGACTTGCCGGCGCCGTTGGGGCCGAGGAAGCCGTGCACCTCGCCCTCGGTGACGTCCAGGTCCAGCCCGTCGAGGGCGCGGGTGCGGCCGAAGGTCTTCACCAGGTTCCGAACTTCGATGATTCCAGACATCGGCATTCCTATCAGGCTGTCTTGCTTGAGGTTTCGCTGTCCGTGCTCTGCTCCCGATGCTCCAGGACGGTGTCGAGGTAGGTGCGGTCGAGGAACAGTCCCTCGGTGAACAGTTCGAGCGCGGGGAGCATGATCTCGTCGGTCAGCTCGCGCAGCGCCCGGGGCCAGTCGACCGGGTCGTCGGTCTCGCCCCGCATCTGCAGGAAGAGCAGGGTGCCGCCCAGGTTCTGCATGCTCAGGTAGCGGGCCCGTGCCGCGGGGTCCCGGCTGGGCCGCAGGGTGCCTGCGGCGACGCCCTCGGCCAGGTAGCGCTCGGTGTTGGCGACCAGGTGCTCGAACATCGACCGGGCGAGGGGGCCGCCGGCCTGCCAGCTCCGGATCAGGTAGGCGAGCAGCGGCGCGTACTCCTCGACCTCGGCGAGCTGGTGCAGCAGGCCGGCGGCGCTGGGCCGGGTCAGGGACTCGGTCTTGACGATCCGGAACACCTCGAGGACGTGCGCGTCGCACTCGGCGCGCAGGCCCTCCTTGGAACCGAAGTGGTGGTTGACCAGTCCCGGCGAGACCCCGGCCGCGGCGGCGACGGCACGCACCCCGGTCGAGAATCCCCGCTCGCCGAACACGAGAACCGCCGCGTCCCGGATTCGGGCCCGGTTGGTCAGATCCCGGTCGGGGATCGGCGAGTCGGCGCTGGTTGAACGCATGTTTAAAAGGCTAAACGCCCGTTCAGTCCGGCGGCAAGGGTGGGGGCCGTCAGGAAAGCGTCAAGACCGGGTCGGGGGTTCAGCTGCGCGAGGCGCAGAGCACCCCGTCGCCGACCGGCAGCAGCACCTTCGTCAGCCGGTCGTCCTCGGCGATGGCCCGGGCCGCAGAGCGGACCGCGAGCGTGGTGGCGTCGCGCGCCGTCGGGTCGGCAACCCGCCCGCCGAGCAGGGCGTTGTGCAGCACCAACACCCCTCCCGGCCGCAGCAGCCGCACGCACTCCTCGACATACCGGAGGTGGTCGGCGGGCGAGGTGTCGACGAACACCAGGTCGTAGGCGCCGTCCGCGAGCCGCGGCAGCACCTCCAGGCCGTCGCCGTTGATCAGCCGGGTCCGCGACGATCCGATGCCACCGGAGCGGAACGCGTCCTTGGCGGCACGCTGCAGCTCGGGTTCGGCGTCGATGGTGGTGAGCACGCCGTCCGCCCGCATGCCGTCGAGCAGCCACAGGCCGCTCACCCCGGCGCCGGTACCGATCTCGACCACGGTCTTGGCGTCGAGCATCTGGG
This sequence comes from Rhodococcus kronopolitis, assembly GCF_042654025.1. Taxonomy (NCBI): domain Bacteria; kingdom Bacillati; phylum Actinomycetota; class Actinomycetes; order Mycobacteriales; family Nocardiaceae; genus Rhodococcus; species Rhodococcus kronopolitis. Next base: position 274,137 of record NZ_JBHSFO010000012.1, read on the forward strand.
CGAACAGGCTGAGCAGGGCGCCGACGGAAGCCGGCACGGGATCGCCGCCGAGGTCCTCGGCCCGTTCACGCGCGGAGAGGAGCACTTCGTCCTCCATGACGGAGTCCTCGGTGTGGGCCAGCATCTGGTCGCCATTGGTCTGCACGGTGTCGAGGTTATCGCCGTCACGGCGTGGCTGGGTACAGGCGCGCGTTGCGGGCGGATTCTCAGGCGACACTCAGGCTTCTCATAGTGCGCGCACATTCGGGTGCGAAAGGCTGACGGAGTACACCGAGATCACCAGACCGCACCGGTGGCATCAGAGAGTTCACGTCGGGAACATCCCGGACAACCCGGGCGTTGTACCCGTCACGCGTCGAAAGTCTGTCGCGCATTGCCACCAGCTGTCCCAAGCAGGAGGTCACCACATCTCGATGATCAACGTCATCCCGACGCCCAAGGTCGGCGCCGAGTTCTTCGGCGCGGCGGAACTCGCCTCGGCCGACCTGAGTGGCACCGCGGCGTTCGACGCCAGCGGCGACCAGTCGGCGATGCCGTCCTGGGACGAGCTGGTCCGCGAGCACGGCGACCGCGTGTACCGGCTGGCCTACCGACTCTCCGGAAACGCCCAGGACGCCGAGGACCTCACCCAGGACACGTTCATCCGGGTCTTCCGTTCGCTGTCGAACTACCAGGCCGGCACGTTCGAGGGCTGGCTGCACCGGATCACCACCAACCTGTTCCTCGACATGGTTCGCCGCCGCAACCGGATCAAGATGGAGGCGCTGCCCGAGGACTACGAGCGGGTGCCCTCCGACCGGCCGAACCCGGAGGAGATCTACCACGACGCCCGTCTGGACCCGGATCTGCAGGCCGCACTCGACTCGTTGGCGCCGGAGTTCCGCGCCGCCGTCGTCCTCTGTGACATCGAAGGTCTGTCCTACGAGGAGATCGGTGCCACACTGGGAGTCAAGCTCGGTACCGTACGAAGCCGTATCCATCGCGGACGGCAGGCGCTGCGGGACCACCTGTCGTCGTCCCGCAGTATGGAGACGGTGACCACGAAGTGACGGTGCAGGAGGGGTTGATGACGCAAGCGGGCCGACGGCGCCAGTTCAGTTCCACCGAGCACCTGGCCAGCGAGGCGGTCGCCGCGTACGTCGACGGTGAACTGCAGATGGCTGCGTACATGCGGGCCTCCCAGCACATGGCGCAGTGCCACGAGTGCACCGCCGCGGTGGACGCCCAGCAGCACGCGCGGGGGGCGCTTCGTCGCTCCGCCGAGATCAGCATGCCCAGCGGACTGTTGGGACTGCTCAGCCAGATCCCGATGTGCACTCCGCCGGTGGATCCGGACGCCGCGGGCGGGCCGGGGACCGATTCGCAGTTCGGTCGGACCCGGGCCGCGATCTCCGCCCGGATGAACTCCTACTCCGCGTCGGCCCGACGCCGCTTCCGCTAGCGCCGGTCAATGCCCGCGTCGGTGACGACCGGTCTTCGCGCGTCGGTGATACTGGGACGCGTGACTGACGCCAACGAGGGGCACGGGCCGGCGTGAACTCGGACTCGACCATGCGCCCGAAGCCGGCCCCCAACCCGGCCGACAGTGCGGCCTCGGCCCCGCCGCGGCTGCAGCCCCGGCCGCTGTACCGCCCCGCCGTCGATCCGGCCTCGGCCGTGGCCTTCGGACGTCCCGCGGGTACCGACACATCCTTCTCCACCGACCGTGGCGCCGCGGCCGACCCCGCCCTGACCGTCCGGCCGCCGGACCCGGTGCTGGCCGAGGCGTTCGGACGGCCCGACGGTGCGGTCGAGTCCATCCAGCGCGATCCCGCGGGCGACGCACCGGCGCCCGGGGCACCCGAGGCGCCCGCGGACCCGTGGCGCGACCCCGACGCGTCGGTCCGCCTCGGTGCCGCCGCGCTGACCACGCCGCCGGAGCCCACGACGCCGCCTGCCGCCAAGCTCAGCGTGCGCGACGTCCTGCTCGGTGACCGGATCGCGCCCCGTGCACTGGCCGCGCTGGCCGGTGTCGCGCTCACGATCGGACTGGTCGGCGGCGTCGTCGGCCGCGTCACGGCGGAGAACGTCGGCGCACTGACCAGCCAGAAGGTATCGCTCACCCAGTCCGGTGCCGGGGACCGGGAGGCGGGCCAGGTGGCCAAGGTGGCGGCCGCGGTCCAGCCCTCGGTGGTCTCGCTCCAGGTGGCGCTCCGCGATGCGTCGGGGACGGGGTCCGGGGTGGTCATCGACGGTGCCGGCTACATCGTCACCAACAACCACGTGATCTCGATGGCCGCCAGCGACCCGGAGAAGGCGACGCTGCATGTGGTGTTCGACGACGGCACCCGGGTGCCCGCCAAGATCGTCGGGCGCGACACCAAGACCGACCTCGCGGTGGTCAAGGTCGACGTCGGCAACCTGACCGTCGCCCAACTCGGCAAGTCCGGTGACGTCGCGGTCGGGGACGACGTGGTGGCCGTCGGTTCGCCGCTGGGCCTGAGCAACACCGTCACCAGTGGCATCGTCAGCGCGCTGCACCGGCCGGTCCGCCTCGGCGGCGACGGCACCGACACCGACGCGGTGATCGACGCGGTGCAGACCGATGCCGCGATCAACCCCGGCAACTCGGGTGGCCCGCTGGTCGACGACGAGGGCCGGGTCATCGGGATCAACTCGGCGATCCGGAGCGAGAGCGGCGGGTCGGTGGGCCTCGGCTTCGCGATCCCGGTCGACGACGTCACCCAGGTCGCCCAGGCGCTGATCCGTGACGGCGCGATGCACCACTCGGAGATCGGCGTCAACGCCCGGTCGGTCACCAACGAGCAAACCACCGGCGCCCAGGTCGCGAACGTGCAGAGCGGCAGCCCGGCCGAGCAGGCCGGCATCGTCGAGGGCGACGTGATCGTCAAGGTGGGCGAGCGCAACGTCGGCAGCGCGGACGAACTGGTGGTCGCCGTGCACCAGCAGCAGGCGGGGCAGTCGGTGCCGGTGCAGCTGATCCGGTCGGGACGGTCGGTCGAGGTCCAGGTGACCCCGGTCTCGGACTGACCCCGGGGCGCCCGCGAGGTGATTTTCTCGGTGCGGGCGACGTGCGGTGCCGGGGCCACGTACTCTGGGGCACGTGTTTGGCAACATTGGTTGGGGCGAGTTGATGGTCCTGCTCGTCGCGGCGCTCGTGGTCCTGGGACCAGAGCGTCTACCGGGCGCTGTCGGCTGGGTCTCGAAATCGCTGCGTCAGGTCAGGGACTACGCGAGCGGCGCCACGGCGCAGCTCAAGGACGAACTGGGTCCCGAGTTCGACGACCTGCGCAAGCCGCTCGCGGACCTGCAGCAGTTGCGTGGGATGACTCCGCGCGGGGTGATCACCAAGCACCTACTCGACGGCGACGACTCACTGTTCAGCAGCTTCGAGGGCAAGCCACTGAGCGGCATCGACATGACCAAGGGCGGCAGCGGTGCGGCCGGCAGCGCAGCGGCCGTGAACGGGTCCGCGCCGAAACCCCCGAGCGACTCCGCCCCGCTGGCGGAGGGCGAGCGTCCGCCGTTCGACGGCGACGCCACCTAGAGATCTCGACGCGACGGGCCCCTGCCGAAGTTCCGGCAGGGGCCCGTCGTGGTTCGGGTGGAATGCCGGCGGTTACGACCCGAACAGGGTCTCGATGAGGCCGGGCTCGCCGACCCAGCCGCTGCCGGTGCCGAGAGAGCCGAACGCCGGCCGGATCGCGTTCGGGGCCACCAGGTCGCGGTGGGAATTCGCGAACACGACCTCGTCGCCGACCGTGCAACGGTGCCGCACCTCGTAGACCCCGTCCGCCACGGCGGGCCACGAGTAGCCGATCCAGCCGTCGTTCGGTGCGGCAGGGGCGATGTCCCCGACAACGGTTCCGGTTCCCTGGTCGAGCAGGGTGGCGCCGCAGAGCGCGGCCGCGTCGACTCCCTCGACCGACGCGACCACGTCGTTCTCGATGATGTCGGCGCTGGACACGACGGCCGCGGATGCGACCCCGGGGGAGACGAACAGCAGGGGCACTGCGGTGACGGAGAACAGCGCGGTGCGGAGGACGGCCTTGTTCATACCCGGATTCCTGTCGTCGGATGCCGCGGGGCGGCATCGATCAGTGGTTCGGGTGCGAAGGTAACCGCTGGGGCGATTTGTCGGGGTCGAATTGTCCAGTTCGGGTGTTCCTACAGGTGCCGGGTGGTGTCGATGCCCAGCGACATGCCCGCGAGCCCGCGGGAGCGGACCGACAGCTTCTCGGCGATCTCGCGCAGGGCAGTGCCTGCCGGGGAGTCCGGCGCGCTGAGCACGATCGGGGTGCCCTCGTCACCGCCCTCGCGGACGGCCTGCTCGAGGGGGATCTGACCGAGCAGTGAGACCTTGGCGCCGACGGCCTTGGTGAGCCGGTCGGCCACGGCCTGACCGCCGCCGGAGCCGAAGACGTCCATCCGGGTGCCGTCGGGCAGGTCCATCCACGACATGTTCTCGATCACGCCTGCGATGCGCTGACGGGTCTGCAGGGCGATCGCACCGGCGCGCTCGGCGACCTCGGCGGCCGCCTGCTGGGGCGTGGTGACGACGAGGATCTCGGCGCCCGGGATGAGCTGGGCGACCGAGATCGCGACGTCGCCGGTGCCCGGCGGCAGGTCCAGAAGCAGGATGTCCAGGTCGCCCCAGAAGACGTCGGCGAGGAACTGCTGCAGGGCCCGGTGCAGCATCGGCCCGCGCCACACGACGGGGGTGTTGCCCTGGGTGAACTGGGCGATCGAGATGAGCTTCACGTCGTGCGCCTGCGGCGGCATGATCATCCGCTCGACCTGGGTGGGCTTGGCGTCGGTGCCGAGCATGCGGGGGACCGAGTGGCCGTAGATGTCGGCGTCGAGCACGCCAACGGACAGCCCCTTCGCCGCCATGGCGGCCGCGAGGTTCACCGTGACGGACGACTTTCCGACGCCACCCTTACCGGACGCGACGGCGTACACGCGGGTCAGCGACCCGGGCTGGGCGAACGGGATGACGGGCTCCGCGGAATCGCCCCGCAGTGACTTGCGGAGGGTGGTGCGCTGCTCGTCGTCCATCACGTCGAGCTCGACGCGGATCGCGCCGATGCCGGCGACGTCGGCCACGGCGGTGGTGACCCGGTCGACGATCTCGGTGCGCATCGGGCAGCTGGCGGTCGTCAGCAGCACGATGATGTCGACGCTCGCGTCGTCGGCGATCACCACGCTCTTGACCATCCCGAGCTCGGTGATGGGTTTGCGGATCTCGGGGTCGAGAACCTTGGCGAGCGCGCTACGAACGTCGGACTCGGTCACTGCTGGCATACCCCCGATGGTAGTGGTGAGCCGAATCAGTGGATCCGGGGGAGGGCGTCCGCGGTGGGGGTGATGCCGGTGGAGTACGCCAGCGACCAGGCCGTGACGTTCGCGACGTAGGCCATCGAGTTGTTGTACCGCAGGATCGCCTTGGTCGCGGAGACGATGTCGCGCATGTTCGTGCCGCCGTCACACAGGTAGTTGGCGGTGGACGCGGCGGCGTCGAACAGGTTCTGAGGGTCGGCCTTGCCGTCGCCGTTGCCGTCGATGCCGTAGTGCGCCCAGGTGGTCGGGATGAACTGGGTGGGACCGACCGCGCGGTCGTAGACAGAGTCGCCGTCGAGGGCGCCGCCGTCGCTGTCCATGATGACGGCCTGGCCGGGCAGGCTGCCGTCGAGGGGAAGACCGATGATCGGCTCGAACAGGTTGCCGTTGCCGTCGGCCTTGCCGCCGTTGGCATGGCTGGACTCCACCCGTCCCACGCCTGCGACCTGCATCCAGTTGATGCCGCAGTCGGGCTGTCGCTCGGCGATGACCCGCTCGGCGTTCTGGTACGCGGCGTAGTTGATCGCGGGAATGCCGAGCGGGCCCTCCGGGAGCGGGGCGGGCAGGGGCGCGGGTGCGGCGTCGGCGGGCGCTGGGATGGCGACCGGCGCGGGTGCGGGCTCGGCGATCGGCTGGGCCGTCACCTCCTGCTCCTGCGTCGCATCGACGGTCGCGGGTTCTGCGGCGATCGGGTCGGACTTAGCGGCCGTGGTGAGGAACGGGATCGCGGGGGCGGCGCCGGAGGTGGCGGCCGCGGTGATCAGTCCGCCGGGAATCATCCCGGTCAGTGCGATGACGGAGCCGCGGCGCAGCGTCGAGTTGGACTTCTTGTTGTGACGACCCACCGAGAAAACCTCCTGCGAACCCCCGGATGGGGCGCTGTGATGCTCTAGACCGAAATCGAGGCTACCCGGTTTGAGATGCTTCCGTTATCTTGCCGTGATGTGAAAGTGGGCAGGGCGCGGCGTCGGTGGAGGTCAGGAGGACTTTCTTCAGGTGTCGAATTGATCTCGGCCGGGCGTGCCGCCCGGGCGTGGCGGCCTGGTCAGCGGACCGGTGCAGCGGCCCCGGCCGGGACATGGTCAGCGGCCCCGGCGGGAGCCGGGGCAGCGTTGCCGGCTGGCGCCGGGGCCGGGGGTGCCTGGACCGGCGCGGGGGGCGGCGGGCAGAAGATCAGGCACGGCAGTTCGGGCAGCGCAGGCAGGCCCGGGAACAACGGCGCCGGCGGCGGTGTCGTCGGGGTCGAGGTGGGCGGCGTCGGCGCCGACGCGTTCAGCGCCGGGGACCTGTCGTCAGGCTTCGCGGGGTCGCCGGGCTTGCCTGGTTCGCCGGGCTTGGCGGGTTCGGCGGGGACGTCCGGGATCGAGCCGGGGGCAGGCGTGCCGCCCGCGGCGTAGGCGGCCGACCAGGCGAGCACGTTCGTCGCGTACGCGGCCGAGTTGTTGTACCGCAGCACCGCCTTGAGCTCCTGGGCGGGCTCGTGCAGGTTCAGCCCGCCGGAGCACAGGTAGCGGGCCGCCGCGAGCGTGGCGTCGAAGATGTTGTTCGGGTCCGAGACGTCGTCGTCGTTGCCGTCCGCGGCGTACCTGGCCCAGGTGCCCGGGATGAACTGCATCGGCCCGACCGCACGGTCGTGCCGGAGGTCCCCGTCGAGGCGGCCGCCGTCGGTGTCGGTGATGACGTTGTTTCCGGCCAGCGTGCCGTCCAGGGTGGGTCCGAGGATCCGGGTCACCGTCGTGCCGGCGGCGTCGGTGCGCCCGCCGCCCGCGTGTCCGGACTCGATCCGGCCGATCCCGGCCAGCAGGTGCCAGCTCACGCCGCAGCCGGGCGCCTCGTCGGACATCGTTGCCTCGGCGGCCCGGTAGGCGCCGAGCACCAGTTCGGGGATGCCGAGCGCGCTCAGCGAGACCGGGGCCTGGGTGAGCTTCTCGGCGACGGCGGGCGGCAGTTCGAACACCACCGGCGGCGGCGGGGTGTAGGCCCGGGGCGTGCGGACTGGGCGCGGCGCCGCTCCCACCAGTCCCACGGTTCCGGTCGGCACTGCGTCGGGCCCGGTGGGCGGGGCGCCTGCCGGCAGCGGCTCCGGTGAGACGGCGGCCGGCGCCGGCTGGCTCGGCAGGTCCGCCGCGGTCACCGTGCCGACCGACGACGCGGCCGTGGCCAGCGACACCAGCCCGATCGTTGCCGCAGTCGCGATACCCCTGAGCCGCATGAGCCCTCCCCGTCACCGTTCCTGCAAATGTGATTCAGGTTACATAACGGAAACGGTGGTGCGCGGCGTTTGGGTCGACGCGGGTCCGGTCGAGACGCCTCGGCCGGCCCCGCTACCCGGGCGGGGTGCGGTCGGTGTCGAGATCGGCGAGCAGACCCTTGATCTCGTCGAGTTCGCGGCGCAGGTAGTCGCGGGTGGCCACCTCGCCGACCGCGATCCGCAGGGCGGCGAGCTCGCGGGCGAGAAACTCGGTGTCCGCCTTGGTCTGCTCGGCCCGGGACCGGTCCTCCTCCAGCGAGACCCGGTCGCGGTTCTCCTGCCGGTTTTGGGCGAGCAGGATCAGTGGCGCCGCGTACGCGGCCTGGGTGGAGAAGGCCAGGTTCAACAGGATGAACGGGTACGGGTCCCACTGCAGCCCGACGGCGGCCACGTTGAGGATGATCCAGACGATCACGAAGACCGTCTGGATCAGCAGGTACTTGCCGGTGCCGAGGAAACGGGCGATCGACTCGCTGACCCGGCCGACCGCCTCGATGTCGATGTGCAGGCCGATGCGGCGGGACCCCCGGGGCGTGTCGAGGCGCTGGCCGGCCGGGGTCGTGGTCTTCTCACTCATCGTCGGCCGCCTCGTCGCGCCAGTCGGTCGGGAGCAGGTGGTCGAGCACGTCGTCGACCGCGACGGCGCCGAGCAGGTGGCCCTCGTCGTCGACGACCGGCCCGCACACCAGGTTGTACCGGGCGAAGTACCGGGTCACCGTGGTCAGCGGGTCCTCGGGGCCGAGCCGGGTGAGGTCGGTGTCCAGGATGCCGCCGACCAGTGTCGCCGGTGGTTCGCGCAGCAGTCGCTGCAGGTGCACGCACCCCAGGTAGCGCCCGGTGGGGGTGGAGATCGGCGGCCGGACCACGAACGCGATGCTCGCCAGGGCGGGTGTCAGGTCGGGGTGCCGGGCCCGCGCCAGCGCCTCGGCCACCGTCGTGGCGGGGGTCAGGATCACCGGTTCGGGGGTCATCAGGCCGCCGGCCGTGTGGGGGGAGTGCTGCAGCAGCCGCCGGACGGGTTCCGAGTCCTCCGGGTCCATCAGCTGCAGCAGTGACTCGGCCTCGGCGTCGGGCAGCTCACCGAGCAGGTCGGCGGCGTCGTCGGGGTCCATGGCCTCGAGCACGTCCGCCGCGCGCTCCACCTCGAGGTGCATCAGCAGGTCGGTCTGCGAGTCGGTGGGCAGCTCCTGGACCACGTCCGCGAGGCGCTCGTCGTCGAGCGCGACCGCCACCTCGTAGCGCCGCTTGTCCGGCAGCTCCCGGATCGCGTTGGCCACGTCGGCGGGGCGCATTCCCTCGAACTGGGCGAGCAGCTGCGAGACGCCCTGCCCGGGCAGGGCCAGCTGCGTCTGGGTGAGCCCGTGCACGTGTGGCCACTCCACGACGTGCATGGCCGCGCGGCGGGACAGCCGCCCGCGCGGCCGCCGGACGGCCACCCGCGCGACCACCCAGTCCCTCGTCCGGGTCAGCTCGATACCGAGGTCCACCACCAGCACGTCCTGCCCCGCCAGCTCGTCGAGCTCCGGGTCGTCGACCCGCACGGTGGTGTCGAGGACCTGCGCGAGGACCAGTACCTCGCCGGGCTTCTGGGTGAACCTGCGCAGGCTGACGTTTCCGGTGACCGCGACCGAGCCGGGGGCGATCGCCGTCACCCGAAGCATCGGGATGAATATCCGGCCGCGAGTGAGCAGTTCGACCACCAGCCCGAGGACCCGCGGCCGCTGCCGGCCGACCCGAATGGTGATCACGACGTCGCGTACCCGGCCGATGGATTCGCCGTCCGGTCCGAGCACCACCAGGCCCGCCAGCCTGGCTGCGAAGACCTTGCTCATTGCTGCCATGATGGCAAGGCTAATTCGCTCGGTGCCCCGACGGAGGATCGCGGGCTGGCACACGCGGTTTACCGAGGGGCACGTCCTTCCATCCACTGGAGGTCCTCATGGTGCCTGCGCGCTCGCGTCGGTCCGTCCTGGCGGTACCCGGCAGCAGCCGGAAGATGATCGAGAAGGCGAAGGGCCTGCCCGCCGACGAGGTGTTCCTCGACCTCGAGGACGCGGTGGCCCCGATCGCCAAGGCGCAGGCGCGCGTCGAGATCGTCGACGCCCTCAACTCGGACGGCTGGGGCGACCAGATCAAGGTGGTCCGGATCAACGACTGGACCACGCAGTGGACCTACGCCGACGTGGTGGAGGTGGTCGGGGGCGCGGGCGCCAACCTGGACGCGATCTTGCTGCCGAAGGTGACCGACGCCGCGCACGTGCAGGCGTTGGACCTGCTGCTGACCCAGGTCGAGAAGGCGCACGGGCTCGAGGTGGGACGGATCGGCATCGAGGCGCAGATCGAGAATGCGCTGGGGCTCACCAACATCGACGCCATCGCGACCGCCAGTCCGCGGGTCCAGACCCTGGTGTTCGGCCCCGCGGACTTCATGGCGAGCATCAACATGCGGACCCTGGTGGTCGGCGAGCAGCCCGACGGGTACGACACCGGCGACGCCTACCACCACATCCTGATGACCATCCTGATGGCCGCCCGCGCCCACGGCCTGGAGGCGATCGACGGCCCGTACCTGCAGATCCGCGACGTCGAGGCCTTCCGGCGCGCGGCAGGCCGGACTGCGGCACTGGGCTTCGACGGCAAGTGGGTGCTGCACCCGACGCAGATCGACGCCGCCAACGAGGTGTTCAGCCCACGCCAGGCCGACTACGACCGTGCCGAGATGATCCTCGACGCCTACGAGTTCCACACCTCGGCCGCCGGCGGGGGACGCGGCGCCGCGATGCTCGGCGACGAGATGATCGACGAGGCCAGCGCGAAGATGGCGCAGGTGATCGCGGGCAAGGGGCGGGCGGCGCGAATGACCCGGACCCAGCGGTTCGATCCGCAATCTCCGTAAAGGTCCGCAATCTCCGTAAAATGGACACTGGGTGCACGGCAGGAGCACCCGGTGTCAACGCCACAGACCTGAGGGAGCACCGACAATGGCCAATCCACTCGCAACGCCGAACGGGCCCGGACGCGGCGGTTTGCCGACCCCGCCGTCCGGCTGGCCGATCGGTTCGTACCCCACCTACGCGGAGGCGCAGCGCGCGGTCGACTACCTCTCCGACGAACAGTTCTCGGTGCAGGACGTCACCATCGTGGGCGTCGACCTGATGCAGGTCGAGCGGGTGCTCGGCCGACTCACCTGGGCGAAAGTCATTGGTGGCGGAGTTGTCTCGGGTGCCTGGCTGGGCGTGTTCCTGGGCCTGCTGCTCGGGATCTTCACCGGCGGACTGCTCGGACCGCTCGCGGCGGGCATCTTCGGCGGTGTCGTGTTCGGGTTGATCTCGACGACGATTCCGTACGCGGCGACCCGCGGCACCCGGGACTTCTCCTCGACCATGCAGCTGGTCGCCGGCCGCTACGACGTGCTGTGCGACCCGAAGTCGGCCGAACGGGCCCGCGACCTGCTGGCCAAGCTGGCCATCTGACGAGACCGCCGCCGCGCGCTCGGGGGAGGTTGCGCGCGGCGGCGGGGTCCGACGGGCCTCAGCTCCCGAATGCGGGTGCCGGGAACTGCGGGTTCGGGGGCTGCCAGTCATTGCCCTGGTTCCAGTTGCCGGGGTTCCAGTTGTTCTGGTTCCGGTCGTGGTGCTGATTCCAGCCGTTGTCCCGGTCCCCGTCGTGGTGGTCGCCCTGTTGGTACTGACCGCGGTCGCCGTCGTGATGGACCGGGTCGGCCATCGCGGTTCCGGTCACGGCCATCAGCGGCAGTCCGATCAGCGCTCCGGTCACGACGAGGCGTCTGGCGGTCCGGCGGCTTCGGCGGGGCTGCTGCGGTGCGGTCATGGTGGTGTCCTTTCCTCGGTGTCGGATACGAGGTTCGGGTCCCGTGGGGTGGTCGGTTCCCGTGCTCGGAACCTCGATCCGATTTCGACGCTAGGCCAGCAATCGCGGCCACGGACAGGGCCGCGGCGGCATTCACAGCAGGGTGCCAGCCTGGCCCCGCAACGGCCCGAATTCCGTGCTACGGGCGATGAACTTGCTGATCACGTCGTGGTGTGCGGCGGCCTGCGGCGGCGATCTGCGATGCTTCCCTCCATGGCGTCGCTGGCAGCAGGCTGTGAGTCTGTTCGGCCTGGTTCGACAGTCGTGCGAGGAGGGGTGAGTTGATTTCCGGCACCGGAACGACCCGTGAGCGGCTGACGCGGCGCGCGCTGACCCACGCCACACTGGACCGGCAGCACCTGCTGCGCCGCGGCAGCGGCAGCGCCGCCGATCTCCTCACGCACCTGTTCGGGCTGCAGGCACAGTCGCCGATGGCGCCCTACTTCGCGTTGTGGGCGCGGCTCGACCGCTTCGATCCCGCCGAGCTGTCCGCGCTGATCGCCACCCGGGAGGTGGTACGGATGGTGCTGATGCGCGGCACGGTGCATGCGGTGACCGCCGCGGACGCGCTGGCGCTGCGCCCGTGGGTCCAACCGATCATGGACACCGACCTGAGGACCAACACGGCGCATCGCGACGCCCTCTCCGGTCTCGACCTCGCCGCAATGGCGGCCGTGAGCCGCGAGCTGCTCGACGCCGACCCGATGACGATGGCGCAGCTGCGTCCGCTGCTCGCCCGTCACTGGCCGGACCGCGACCCGGCGGCGCTGGCGCACGCGGCACGGTGCCTGCTGCCGTTGGTGCAGGTGCCCCCACGCGGCCTGTGGGGGCGTTCGGGTCAGCCGGTGTGCACCACGGCAGAGAACTGGCTCGGTGTCGCTGGCCCGGCGCAGCCCGAGCCGGAGCGACTGTTGTTGCGATACCTCGCGGCATACGGACCCGCGAGCGTCGCGGACGCTCAGGCGTGGTCGGGACTGACCCGGCTGGCGGAGGTGTTCGAGCGGCTGCGGCCGCGGCTGCGGGCGTTCCTCGACGAGGACGGGGCCGAGCTCTTCGACCTGCCCGACGCACCCCGCCCGGACCCGTCGTGCGCGCCGCCGGCGCGCATCCTGGCGCCCTTCGACAGTGTGCTGCTCGGCCACGCGAACCGGGCTCGGGTGATCTCGGACGAGCACCGCAAGGTGGTGTTCACCGTGAACGGGATCATCAAGCCGACGATCCTGGTCGACGGGACGGTGGCCGGCTTCGTCACCGTCACCGCGAAGAAGGGGGCAGGCGTCGTGGAGGTCACGACCTTCCGGCGCCTGGGGAAGGGCGTCGAGTCGGAGGTCGAGTCGGAGGCGTTGCGGCTGTTGGGGTTCGCGCATCCAGGCGCCGACAGTCAGGACGTCCGGTTCATTCCGATGCCGTGAACCCCCGGCGGGCCAGTGCGTGGGCGATGCCGACTGCCACCCCGATCGCCGCTCCCCACAGGGCGGAGACGAGTGCGCCGCCCGCGAGCGAGGCCAGGTAGGAGCCCGGACCTTCGTTCAGCACGAAACTCAGGTACACGATGCGGACCAGGTTGCCTGCCACGACGCCGATCACGGTGGCGCCCAGCCCCGCCCAGAATGCGCGGGCCACGCCGCCGGCCGGGTGCAGCCTCGCCGAGTTGACCAGCCGCATCCAGACGACGGCGATCATCACGAGCGCCGCGAGCACGTCCACCGCCCACGATCCGGTCGTCGTCTCGCCGAGCGGCGTCAGGCGCAACGGCGGCACCCCGAAGGGCAGGCCGAGGGCGCTGGGCACCAGCAGTTCCGGCAGGTACGTCAGCGCGGTGCCGGTCAGCGTCCAGGTCCCGAAGAGAACGGAGATCACGGCGGCGGTGACCGTGCCCGCCCACGGACCGGTAGGCACTTCGTGCTCGTTCTCGTGTGCGGCTGACGGGTCTGCGGACCCGGCGACCGCGCACGAGCCGGGGACCGGCCTGACCTGTGGATTCACCGAAACGGCCTCGGGGGACTCGGACATGTCGCCACAATATCGGCGTCCAGATGACCAGGCGTGGCGAAACGGTGAAGAAGGTCGAGTGTGCGGCGGATCAGAGTGGTGTCCCTCCTGGCGGCCGGAGCGCTCGTCCTTGCGGGCGGTGTCGGCGCGGCACTGCGATCCGATCCCGCGCCCACGGGGTCGTTCCTCACCGACGACGCGGGCCGGGCGCTCGTGCTGCGGGGCTTCAACACGGCGTCGAGCGCGAAGAGCACCCCGGACGGGATGCCGAAGTTCACCGAGGAGCAGCTCGCGCGTGAACATGCCGACATGGGAACCAACTTCGTCCGGTTCCTGATCTCGTGGCGGTCCGTGGAGCCGGAGCCGGGGGTCTTCGACCAGGCGTACCTCGACCGCGTCGAGGAACGCGTCGGCTGGTATTCCGAGCGCGGGTACCAGGTGATGCTCGACATGCACCAGGACCTCTGGTCCGGCGCGATCACCCCGGACGGCAAGACCGGCAACGGCGCGCCGGCCTGGGCCACGTACATGGACGGCCTGCCGGTGGGCTCGCACGAGATGTGGGAGCAGTACTACCTGGACCCCGGCGTGATCAGGGCGTTCGACAACTTCTGGAACACGACGGGTGAGCACCCGGAGCTCGCCGACCACTATGCGCAGGCGTGGCGGGCGGTGGCGCAACGGTTCTCGGGTAACCCCGCCGTCGTGGCGTACGACCTGATGAACGAGCCGTACGGCGGAACCCTGCAGGGCCCGGTCTTCGAGGCCGGCCCGCTGACGGCGCTCTACCAGAAGACGGCCGACGCGATCCGCACCGTCGACCAGGACAGCTGGGTGTGCGTGGCACCGCAGGCGATGGGCGTGAACTGGGGAACGCCGAGCGGTCTCGGGCCGATCGACGACGCGCGCGACGGCGACCAGCGAATTGCCTACTGCCCGCACATCTATCCCCTCCCGATGGACCTGGGCGGCGGCTACGAGGGCACCTCGCGCGACCTCGTCGACGCCACCGTCGACGCGTGGCGCGGCCACACGCTGCGCACCGCGGCCGCACTGGGCGACGTGCCGATCATCCTGGGGGAGTTCGGCCTCGACACCACACTTCCCGGCGCACTCGACTTCGTCGAGCGCATCTACGCGACGGCAACGGAGATGGGCGCCGGCGTCAGCTACTGGTCCCGCGATCCGGGAAGCTGGGGTCCCTACGAGGAGGACGGCGCCGCCCGCAACCTGGTACCCGCACTCGACCGCCCGTACCCCCGCGCGGTCGCCGGCGCCCCGATCGGGTGGCGGGGCGAGCCCGAGCGACTCGAGCTGACCTACCGGCCCGACGCGTCGATCTCCGCCCCGACCGAGATCTACCTGCCGGCGCGGACCTTCCCGAACGGCGCGCAGGTCTCCGGTGGCGAGGTCGCGAGCTGGGACGCAGGCGCCAGGATCCTGACGCTGCGTGCGCCGCAGACGCCGGACGAGACCACCGTCACGCTGACCCCCGCTCGCTGACCCTTCCGGCGGGGACCGGTGTTAGATGAGCGGGTGAGTGACAGCGTCATCGCCTCGGTCCGAACGCACCTCGTCGAGCAGATCGGCGGTCCGCCGCCGTCCGCCGCCTCGGTGACCTTCCTGGGCCTCGAACCCCTCGAGGTCCTCCGCTTCGGCCCCGACGACGCCGGCCTGGTGCGCTACGTCTCGCTGGGCTGTTCCCGGCACCCGATGGGCGATCCCAGCGACCTGGTCGCGGACCCGGTGCGGGGCCCGCGCGCGGAGCTGGTGCTCTCGCTGCTCGGCGGCGCAGGCGTGGCGTCGGGCGTGCACCGCACGCTGGCGATGTTGGCCGCGGCGCCCGCGGTGGAGGGCGTGGTGCTGACGGTCGACGGACTGCTCGACGTCGGTGAACCGCTCTGGGTCGGCGCCCCGTTCACCGCGATGCTGTTGGGGGAGAGCGACATCGGCGAACTCGTCCTGCCCGAGCCTGCGGACCCGGTGCGATTCTTCGACGCGGTCCCGATCACCGGCACCGAAGCCGCCTGGGTGCGACTGCGCGGGGCGGCGGCGCTGCGCGAGGCGTGGGCCGAGGCGGGGATCGACGCGCAGAACCCGGCCCGCCGGGCGGCGTCGCTGTAGGAGTCAGAGCCAGTCGTTGCGGCGGAAGGTCACGAACAGTCCGGAGCAGATGACCGCGACGACGCCGAGTACCAGGGGATAGCCGAACGCCCACTGCAGTTCCGGCATGTGGTCGAAGTTCATCCCGTAGATGCCGGCGAACATGGTGGGCACGGCGGCGATGGCGACCCACGCCGAGATCTTGCGCATGTCGGTGTTCTGCTGCACGGCGATCTTGGCCAGCGCGGCGTCGACCAGCGTGCTGAGCACCTCGTCGAACTCGGCGATCCGTTCGGCGACGATGGTGTGGTGGTCCTGGACGTCGCGCAGGTAGCGCCGGACCTCCTTGGGGATTCCGGTGGTGGTGTCCTGGCCGAGCCGTTGCAGCGGGCTGGCCAGCGGGTTCACCGACTTGCGCAGTTCGACGATCTCGCGCTTGAGCAGGTAGATCTGTTCGGTCGCGACCCGGTTTCCGGTGCTGAACACCGCCTCCTCCATCAGGTCGACGTCGTTCTCCACGGACTCCGTCACCGCGAGGTACGAGTCGACGACGTGGTCGGCGATCGCGTGCAGGACCGCGGACGGACCCAGCGCGAGGAGTTCGGGGTTGGCCTCGAGGCCACGGCGGACGCCGGTGAGTTCGGAGTGCTCGCCGTGCCGGACTGTCAGCACGAAGTCGGGACCCATGAAGATCATGATCTCGCCGGTCTCGACCACCTCGTTGGCGGTGGTGATCGACTCGTGCTCGATGTAGTTGACGGTGCGCAGCACCATGAACATCACGTCGTCGTAGCGCTCGAGCTTGGGGCGCTGGTGCGAGTGCAGGACGGCGTCCTCGACCATCAGTTCGTGCAGGTCGAAACACTCGGCCACCGAGACCATCTGGGACTCGTCCGGCTTGTGCAGACCGACCCACACGAAGCCCCGTCCCAGGGCGCGCACCTTCGCCATTGCCGTCTCGTGGGTGAAGGTGCCCGGCAGGCGCCGGCCCCCCACGTACACCGCGCAGTCCACGATCGCGTCCTCGACGGGACACGGGGGAGGGGTGGAGTCGTCGGGCGGGGGCGACGAGCGGAAGGACGGCAGCGAGGGCAGAGGTGGCAGCGCGGGCAGGTGCGGGCGCGGCGGCAGCGACGCCATCGCGGCACCTCCTCTCGCATCGGGGGCTGAAGCCTCATGCTATCCCCGCAGATCGGGCGGGCCGCCCGTACGCGCCGGTTGCTGAGACAATGGCCGGGTGCGCATCGACCTTCACACCCACTCGTCGGCCTCCGACGGCACCGACAGCCCGTCCGAACTGGTGGCGGCGGCGGCGGCCGCCGGCCTCGACGTGGTCGCGCTCACCGACCACGACACCACCGCGGGCTGGGCGGAGGCCGAGGCGGCGCTGCCCGCCGGGCTGTCCCTGGTGCGCGGGATGGAGATGTCCTGCGAGGGCCGCGGCGAGGACGGCCGGCCGGTCGCGGTGCACCTGCTCGCGTACCTGTTCGACCCGACCGAGCCGGCCTTCGCCCGGGAACGGGCCCGGCTCCGGGACGAGCGGACCGGGCGACTGCGGGCGATGGCCGAGAAGATGGCGGCCGACGGACTGCCCGTGGACCCCGATGCCGTGA
This sequence comes from Rhodococcus kronopolitis, assembly GCF_042654025.1. NCBI lineage: Bacteria > Bacillati > Actinomycetota > Actinomycetes > Mycobacteriales > Nocardiaceae > Rhodococcus > Rhodococcus kronopolitis. Next base: position 291,306 of record NZ_JBHSFO010000012.1, read on the forward strand.
TGTCCGCGGCCGGGCCCGCCGCGGGGCGCCCGCACCTGGCCCGCGCGCTGGTCGACGCCGGTGTGGTGGGGTCGGTCAACGAGGCCTTCGCCGACCTGCTGCGGACCGGGGGGCGGTACTACGTGCACAAGGCGGACACCGAGCTGGCGGAGGCGGTGGCGATGGTGGCCGCGGCAGGCGGGGTCAGCGTCGTCGCGCACCCGCGCGCCGCCAGCCGCGGCCGACTGCTCGCGGTCGAGCAGATCGTCGAACTGGCAGCTGAGGGCCTCGGCGGTGTCGAGATCGACCACCACGACCACCGGCCGCAGGATCGGGCCCTGCTCGCCGACCTCGCCCGCGACCACGACCTCATCGTCACCGGTTCCTCGGACTACCACGGCAGCAACAAGTCAGTGGTGCTCGGCGAGTTCCTCACCGACCCCGAGCAGTACCGACGGATCGTGGGCTCGGCCACCGGCGCGGCGGTGATCACCCGGTGACGGACCTCGACTACCCGGACTACACCGCCCGCGAACCGGGCGCGGTCCGCGGACTGCGGGCGTTCAGCGGCGCCGTTACCGCGGGCGTCGTGGTGCTCACCCTCGTCGTGATCGGCACCGCCTATCTGGGCGGCAGACGGGGCTTCCCAGGCCCCGGCGCGGTGTCGGTCACCGCGCACGTCGTGGCGGCCGTCGTGGTGGTCGCGGCGCAGCGTTTTGCCGACCGTCGACGCGGCGGTTCGGCGGCAGCGGGGTCGGCCGTAGTGTTGTTGGTCACAGTGGCGCTGTTGTGGACCCAGTGGTGGGGGTGACCTCACAAAACACCCGCAGACCGGTGAGATTTGCCTGCCCGGAAGGGCCGGTGCGAGACTTGTTGCACTCCAGCGTCGGTGCCACCGCCCGACGAGAGGGCGAAAGTCGGATTCATCAGCGGCAGATTTCGTGCCCGGGCAGACCCCGCCCGGAGCCTTCGCGCTTCCGATGTGAGTGCAGTGTCCCGAAGACCAATCGGGAATTGATCGCGCACCCTCGGTTAGCCTCACCCCATCTCGACAATGAACCTTCGGCAGCGCCGAGATTCCCTCTCTGCGCTGCTACTTACCGGTAACCCTCCCCCGCGTGGGGGTGGCATGAGTAGGAGTGTCATCGTGTCTCCCGTGTCTGAATCAACCACTCCGTCCAAGGTTGAGTTGACCGACGAAGAGATCTTCGCGGGCCATCTCGGCGGCAAGCTCTCAGTTGAGACCACGACCCCGCTCGATTCGCAGCGCGCGCTGTCGATCGCGTACACCCCGGGTGTCGCGCAGGTCAGTCGCGCGATCGCGGCCGACGTGTCGCTGGTCGATCGCTACACGTGGACCAACCGCCTGGTGGTCGTCGTCAGCGACGGCACCGCGGTGCTGGGTCTCGGCGACATCGGACCGCGCGCCTCGCTGCCGGTCATGGAGGGCAAGGCCGCGCTGTTCAAGAGCTTCGCCGGACTCAACTCGATCCCGCTGGTGCTCGACACCAAGGACCCCGACGAGATCGTCGAGACCCTGATCCGGTTGCGCCCGAGCTTCGGTGCCGTCAACCTCGAGGACATCTCGGCGCCCCGCTGCTTCGAGATCGAGCGTCGCGTCATCGAGGCCCTCGACTGCCCCGTCATGCACGACGACCAGCACGGCACCGCGATCGTGGTGCTCGCCGCGCTCAAGGGCGCGGTCACGGTCCAGAACCGCGACATCACCGGCCTGCGCGTCGTGATCTCCGGTGCGGGCGCGGCAGGCGTGGCGTGCGCGAACATCCTGCTCGCGGCGGGAATCTCCGACGTGATCGTGCTGGACTCGAAGGGCATCGTCTCGAGCTCGAGGACCGACCTCAACGAGATCAAGGTCGACCTGGCCGGGCGGACCAACCCGAACGGGCTCTCCGGCGGTCCCGCCGAGGCGCTCGCAGGCGCGGACGTGTTCCTGGGCGTGTCCGCCGGGACCGTTCCCGAGGAGCTCATTGCGAGCATGGCCGAGGGCTCGATCGTCTTCGCGCTGTCGAACCCGGACCCGGAGATCCACCCCGAGGTCGCCCGCAAGTACGCGGCGATCGTGGCGACCGGCCGCAGCGACTTCCCGAACCAGATCAACAACGTGCTGGCGTTCCCCGGCGTGTTCAAGGGCGCGCTCGACGCGGGTGCCCGGCGGATCACCGAGAACATGAAGCTCGCGGCCGCCGACGCGATCCTGTCGGTGGTCGCCGACGAGCTCTCCGTCGACAAGATCGTGCCCAGCCCGCTCGACCCGCGGGTCGCGCCTGCGGTGGCCGCGGCCGTCGCGGCCGCCGCCCTCGCGGACGGCGTTGTCTAGGCATCGCAGCACCCGGCCCGAGGGGCCCCGCGCGGCAGGCCCGCGCGGGGCCCCTCGGCTTTTTCGGATCGGGGCAGTGTCACGATAGGTGGGACATTCGCTGGGCGGACAAGGACTGGAGCGTGGCGCGCCATGATGGCTCGGTTGATCGGTACCGCGGCGGTCGCCGGGGTCGTGTTGGCTTCGCTCACCGGTTGCGCCGTCGACTCCACCCGGGTCGACGAGGCGTCACCGCCCGCGGCGATCGTGGTGGGGTCCGGGCAGTCCGCGGAGTCTCAGGTGATCGCCGAGATCTACGCGGGCGCGTTGCGTGCCGCCGGGGCTCCGGTGCAGACCCGGCTCCGACTTGCGCCGGGCCAGGACCTGGTGGAGCTCGACGCCGGGTCGGTGACGCTGGTGCCGGAGTACACCGGCAGCCTCCTGGACCGCTTCCACCCCGGCGCCGCCGAGACGGACCCGGACACGGTGTTCGAGGAGCTGAACAGGTCTCTGCCCGAGGGTCTCTCGGTGTCCGACTATGCGATGGCGGAGGAGCCGGGGACGGGTGCCGAGCCGCAGAACGTGGTTCCGTTGATGCGCACCGGCGCGCTGACGGAGGAGCAGGTCAAGGCGCTCAATGTGGTTGCGGGAGAGCTCACCTCGACCGACCTCGCCGAACTGGCCGAGCAGGTGCGCGGCGGACGCGGTCCCGGCGAGGTGGCCGCGGACTGGCTCGCCGCGCGCTGACCGAGCGGCCGAGGACGGGCGGCGGTCCGACCGCCCGGCGGCGGAAGCGGCAACAGTGCGGCAACGAGCCCGAGAATTTGTGACCCCGCGACGACCGTGATGTTCACGGGGCCGAGCGCGGATCGGCCGGGTGGCGGAGGCGCGCATATCGCAAATACGTGGGCAACTCGGCAGGCCACAGTCATTGGGTGGCAGTGTGATTGGACTCGTGGCCCCGGTGCCCGACGATCAGGGCGGCCGTGTGAATCGGGTCTGTACTGTCGGTCACCGGACACAGCGGGCACACAATGCAGGCGGGGGAACATGCCGAGAATTGCCGAGCGAATGACCACACTGACCGCGGGGGTGGTCTTGGGACTGATGAGCCTGTCGATGGCCACGCTACCCGCGCAAGCGCAGGAGAACGAGCGGTCGGCCCCGCAGTACGCGCCGACCATGCTGATTCTCGACGCGTCCGGATCCATGCAGCGCCCCGATTCGGCGGGCACGATGATGGATTCGGCCAAGAACGCCGTCCGCAGCTTTGTCGCCGCGGCGCCGGCCGAATCCCAGGTGGGACTGACGGTCTACGGCACTGGCACCGGAAGCAGCGAGGCGGAGAAGACCGAGGGCTGCAGCGACGTGCAGGTGCTTCGCAAGCCGGACACCCTGGACCGGGTCGCGCTGACCGGCGCAGTCGACGGCATCCACGCGAGCGGTTGGACGCCGATGGGCAATGCGTTGCGCCAGGCCGCCGATGTGCTCCCGAACTCGGGACCACGCTCGGTCGTGTTGGTTTCCGACGGTGACGACACCTGTGCCCCACCGGATCCGTGTGAGGTCGCCAGGGAGTTGAAGAGGCAGGGTGTAGACCTGGTGATGCACGCGATCGGCTTCGCGGTCGACGGGAAGGCCCGCGCGCAGCTCACCTGCATGGCCCAGGCCACCGGAGGGACCTACACCGACGCCGCCGACGGACCGGCACTGGAGCGGACACTGCCGCGGGTGACCGCCGCGGCGCTGCGCAACTACAAGGCGGCCGGGACACCGATCGCCGGAGCGCCGACGTACGCCGCCGCACCGGTGGCGACGCCGGGTCAGTACCTGGACACCATCGGTCAGAAGGAGACGCGCTACTACGCGGTCGACGTTCCCGACGGTGCCACCGCGTACTTCAGCGGCACCGTCTCGTTTCCCCGGATACCCGACATCGAGTCCAGCAAGGACAACAACGTCGTCCAGTTGCGGGTCTACGGCGCGGACGGGCGTGACTGCAACGAATTCGAGTTCGAGCAGGCGACGAAGTCCAGTGACGGGGTGGCCCTCACCGTGGCCCAGGCCTTCGACGGTGCGAAGGAGAAACGGGACGGCAAGAACGTCGATGCCGACAAGTGCAAGGGCGGCGGGCGCTACTACTTCGCACCGACCTGGGACAAGGTCTCGAAGGGCGTGCCGGAACGACTGCCGATGGAACTGCTCGTCGGCATCGAGCCCGCCGTCACCGATCCCGGCCCGGTCGCGGTGGCGCCGCTGACGGTCTTCACGCAGCCCGCCGGGGCGGGTGCCCCCGCGGTCGGTGGCGGATCCTTCAATGTCGCGTCCGCGCTCGACGGCAGCGGCCGCTACACGGACTCGGTCCAGCCGGGTGAGTTCGTCTTCTACCGGGTGAAGCTGGACTGGGGACAGGGGCTGGCGTATCGAGTGCGCTACGGTGCGAACGGTGGTCGCGGCGTGGAGAACATCTCCAATGTCAGCACCGCTCTGTACTCCCCGACCCGGGAGCGGATCGACTCGGATTTCGCGGCGTACACCGGCACCGAGCAGGTGCTGCCCTCGAGCAGGGATGCGCTCGCCACCGTGCCGATCCGCTACGGCAACCGGACCTCCGACACCTACGAGCACCGGACGCAGTCGGTCGCCGGGTGGCACTACATCGCGGTGAAGCTGGGTTCGACCGCCGCGGAGGGCGACAACCTGCCGGTGCCGGTGCAACTGGACCTGACCCTCACCGGGACGCCGGAGGCCGGGCCGAAGTACGCGGACGCCGTCACCGCCGGGATCTTCGGGGAGAATGCGCCGTCGGCGGGCGCAGGCACCGAGCCGACGGGCGGAGTTACGTCCACCGGTGATCGCCTCCCCGACGCCGTGGCCGACAACGCCGCGGCCGTGGATGTCGGCACGCCGGACTCGGGGTCCTCCACCGCTGCGATCGCAGTCGTCGCCGCGGGGGTTGCCCTGTGCTGCGTCGTCGGCTGGCTCGTCGTGCGCAGGCGCCGACGGTAGGCGGCCGACACGGCCGAACGGGTGGTTGCCGGGGTTGCCTCTCGGCGTGTGACCCGACAACCACCCGTTCGGTGTCAGCCCGTTGAACTCTCCAACGCCGAACTCTCCAACGCCGAACGCTCCAACTCGCTGCGCAGGAAGCCGCCGAGCTCGCGGACGGCCTCGTCGGCCTCCCGCAGGACCGAGGCCTGCAGGTGCGCCACGTGCCACAGGTCCCGGTACTCGGTGAACTCGACGCGCACCCCCGCCGCCCGCAGTTTCTCGACCAGCTCCACCGCCTGCGGGTGGAGCAACTCGGTGGTGCCCACGTGCACCATCGTCGGTGGCAGGCCGGCGAGGTCGCCGAGCAGCGGTGCGTAGCCGGGGTCGGTGACGCTGCCGTCGCCGAGGTAGGCCGTGGACGCAGCGACGGACCACGCGGCGTTGACCACCAGGTCGCGTTCGCGTGGCGCGTCCCGGGCGCCGGGGTTCACCCAGGGCGCGATCAACCCGAGCGCGGCCGGCCGCACGCCGTGCCGGTCCACCAGGGCGCGGGCGGTGGCCAGGGACAGGCCGCCGCCGGCCGAGTCGCCTGCGACGGCAACCCGATCCGGGTCGTAGCCGTGCTCGCTCAGCAGCTCGAGGTAGGCCTCGGTCGCGTCGTCCAGCGCGGCGGGGTGCGGATCCTCGGGGGCCCGCCGGTAGTCCAGCACGTACACGGCCGCCCCCGACTCTCGGGACAGGTGTGCGGCCAGCGACCGGTGGGTGGCGAGGGAGCCGAGGGTGAACCCGCCGCCGTGCAGGTACAGCACGGCCCGGTTGCGCTCGGTGGCGCCGACGGTGACCAGTTCGGCGCGTCGCCCGGCCAGGGTCAGCGGTCGTACCACGGTCCCGGACGGCAGCAGCTGCAGCGCCGAACCGGCGTCGAGCAGTTTGCGGGCCACGGTCACCGGCATCCGGGCGTGCAGCGCAATCCGGTAGAACACAGCGAGATTGGCGGCAACCAGTGCCCGTGGCAGGTACGGCATCGCTCTCTACTTCGCGTTCGACTTGGGCATGACCCGGCCGGCGATGATCGCGACGACCCGCTGGTAGCCCGATCCGACCAGCCGCACCCAGGCGTCGAGGAACTTCGCGTCGGCGCCGATCAGCACCCGCGCCTTGCTCTTTCGGACGCCGTTCACGATGGTCCTGGCCGCGTCCTCCGGGCTGGTGCGGGCGAGCTTCCGGTCGAAGAAGTCCGAGAAGGTGGCCAGGTCCTCGCCGGGGCCCGCGATGGCATTGCGGGCGATCGCGGTCTTGATGCCGCCGGGGTGCACGCAGGTCACCTTGACCGGGTGCTTGGCGATGAGCATCTCCTGCCGCAGCGACTCGGTGAAGCCGCGGACCGCGAATTTCGCCGAGTTGTACGCGCTCTGGCCGGGCATCGACAGGATGCCGAACAGGCTCGAGATGTTCACCAGGTGGCCGTCACCGGAGGCGATCAGGTGCGGCAGGAAGGCCTTGGTGCCGTTGACGACTCCCCAGAAGTCGACGTCCATGACCTTCTCGAAGTCCTTGAACTCGGACTTCTCGAACTCGCCGTGGTACGCGATGCCCGCGTTGTTGTAGACCTGGTTGACCTTGCCGAAGTGGGCGACGACGGCCTCCGCGTACGCGAACACCGCCTCGCGCTGCGTCACGTCGAGGTGGTCGTCCTTGACCTCGGCGCCGAGCGCCCTGGCCTGCCGGACGGTCTCGGCGAGCCCGACGCTGTCCATGTCGGACAGTGCCAGCTTGGCGCCCTGGCGCGCCAGGTTGAGCGCGAGGGCGCGGCCGATGCCGGATCCCGCGCCGGTGACGACCGCTACCTTGCCGGTGAATTCGCTCATTCTGCTGCAACCTTCTCGTCGTCGGTGTCGTGCGCAGGCGTGGCGGAGATCTGGGCTCCGACGCCGGCGGGCAGGTTCCCGGCCGCCGCGGGCAGGTCGCCGACGGCCACGCTCCGGTAGGCGGCGAGGTCGAACTTGCGGGTGATGTTGCGGAACTCGAAGGTGAAGCCCGGCCACAGTGTGGTGTTGTTGCCGTGCTTGTCGAGGTACCAACTGGCGCAGCCGCCGTTGTTCCAGACGCTCTTGGCGAGCTTGGCCTGCAGGTCCCGGTTGTAGGCGTCCTGCACGTCCTGGCGGACCTCGATGGTCCCGATGCCGTGCCTGTCGATCGTAGCGAGGGCGTCGACCAGGTAGTTGATCTGCGACTCGATCATGAACACCATCGAGTTGTGGCCGAGGCCGGTGTTCGGACCGACCAGGAAGAACATGTTGGGGAAGTTCGCGATTGCGGAACCCTTGTAGCCCTGCTGGCCGCTGGCGTCGAAGACCTCCGCCGCGGAACGCCCGTCCTTGCCGATGATGCCTGCGAAGGTGGGGGAGTCGGTGACGTGGAAGCCGGTGGCGATCACGATCGCGTCGATCTCACGGGCCTTGCCGTCGCGGTCGACGATCGAGTTCGCGGTGACCTCGGCGATGCCGTCGGTGACGAGGTCGGTGTTCGGCTGCGCCAGTGCCGGGTAGTAGTTGTTCGAGATCAGCATGCGCTTGCAGCCGATCTGGAAGTTCGGGGTCACCTTCTGGCGCAGGTCCTTGTCCTTGATCTGCATGCGCAGGTGGCGCTGAGCGGCGAACTGCAGCGGCTTCATGAACACCGGCGCCTTGGCCAGGCCGACCACCTGGGTCTCGCGCATCCAGTAGATGCCGGTGCGGCACAGCTTCTGGAAACCGGGCAGGTACTTGAATGCCAGGTGCTCGGCCTTGGTGTACTCGCGGTCCGCGCGGGGCAGCACCCACGGTGCGGTGCGCTGGTAGACGTCCAGTCGCGAGACGGTCTTGGCGAGTTGCGGGACGATCTGGATCGCCGAGGCGCCGGTGCCGATCACGGCGACCCGCTTGCCGGCCAGGTCGGCGTCGTGGTTCCACCGCGCGGAGTGGAAGATCTCGCCCTCGAAGCCGTCGATGCCCTTGATGTCGGGGAGCGAGGGCTCGCAGAGGGCGCCGACCGCGGAGACCACGATCTTGGCCTCGAAGGCGCCCTGGGTGGTCTGCACGTCCCAGCGGGCGGTTGCGTCGTTCCAGCGCGCGGACTGCATATCGCAGTCGAAGATGTGCTTGTCGAGCACGTTGTACTTGCGGGCGACCGACGAGATGTACCTCTGGATCTCCGGCTGGGTGGAGAACGACCGGGTCCATTCCGGGTTCAGGGCGAACGAGTAGGAGTACATGTGCGAGGGCACGTCGCAGGCGGCGCCGGGATAGCTGTTGTCGCGCCAGGTGCCGCCCACCTCGCTGCCGCGTTCGAGTACCAGGAAGTCCCGCTTCCCGGCCTGGGTGAGCTTGATCGCGGCGCCGAGGCCGGCGAAGCCACTGCCGATGATCAGTGTGTCGATCTTGCGGACGTCGGAGGTGGCGTCCGTGGCGGTATCTGTAACCGGAAGACTCATGTATCGAAGAATATGGACTTACTGAGTCGCAGTCAATAGCTTGTTGACTCTTATTCAGTAGGCTCCGGATCGTGGAGACAGTCAAGCGCACCAGGATGAGCCCCGAGGAGCGACGCGCCCAGCTGATCGACCTGGGCGCCCGGATGCTGGCCGAACGCCCGCTCGAGCAGATCTCGGTCGAGGAGATCGCGGACCAGGCCGGGGTCTCCCGTGGGCTCCTCTTCCACTACTTCGCGACCAAGCACGACTACCACCTGGCCATCGTGCAGCACGCCGGGGCCGAGATGCTCGCGCGGACCGAACCGGACCAGACCCTGCCGCCGCTCGAGATCCTGCGCTCGTCTGTCGTGGCCTATCTCGACTACGTCAGCGACAACCGCAACAGCTACGTCTCGCTGCTGCGCGGGGCCGCCAGCGGGGACCCGGAGATGCGCGAGGAGTTCGATCGCACCCGCTCGGCGCTGGCGGCACGGATCATCGACCAGCTCCCGCGCCTCGGCATCGAACCGGACGACCGGATCGCCCTCGCGGTGCGCGGCTGGCTCGCGTTCGTGGAGGAGACCGCGATCAGCTGGCTGCGGGAACCGGTGATCAGTCGCGGGGAGTTGATCGACCTGATCGTCACTGCGCTGCCCGCTGTGACCCTGCCCGCGTCGGTGGCGGCCGCGCTGCTGAGTCAGGGCTGACGGCCGCCGAGTCTCACAGGTGCCGCAGGAACCGCTGCGGGTCGTCGAGGAACGAGCGCCAGTTACGCACCAGGTCCAGCTCGTCCCACCGCGGGCAGTCGATGCCGCCGTCGGTGAGTTCCCAGATCTCGGCGCCCGGGCAGGCCGCGAGCACGGGGGAGTGGGTCGCCATGATCACCTGCGAGCCTTCGTCGGCCAGGTCCTTGATCACTCCGAGCAGGGCCAGACAGGACTGGAACGACAGCGCGGCCTCCGGCTCGTCGAGTACCCACAGCCCGACGCCGATCGGCCGGTCCGCGACGTAGCGCAGGAACGACTGTCCGTGGGAGAGCGCGTTGAACTCCTGGTCGCTCGCGCGGACCCGGTCGGCGTCCGCGTCGCCGAAGAGCGCGTGCATGGACTCGGCCCGCAGGAAGCAGCCGCCGTACGGCACCGGCTCGGCACCGAGGCAGCGCAGGTGCCGCGGCAGGTCGGCGTCCTCGACGCTGCCGCCCGCCGACCACATCCGGTCCTGGGCGCCGCGGAAGCGGCGTTGCCACGCGCCTGCGATGGCCTCGACGAGGGTGGACTTGCCGGCCCCGTTCTCGCCCACGATCACCGTCACCGGGCCGGTGAAGTCGAGGCCGACCCGGCACAGCTCGGCGATCGCGGGGACCTGCAGATACCACGAAGCCGGGTCGAATCGCTCGTCAGGAGCGAACTCGACCCGGCTCAGTGGCAGCGACACGTCACACCGTCAGACGGTGGGCAGGAACGCCTCGTCGATGATCTCCTGCTGCTCGACCGCGTGCACCTTGCTCGAACCCGAGGACGGTGCCGACATCGAACGACGCGAGATGCGCTTGATGCCGGTCAGCTTGTCCGGGACGAGCTCGGGCAGCGCGAGACCGAAGAACGGCCAGGCACCCTGGTTCGACGGCTCTTCCTGAACCCAGCGGAACTCGGTGGCGTTCGGGTAGCGATCCAGGGTCTCGCGGATGCGCCGGCTCGGCACCGGGTACAGCTGCTCGATCCGGACGATCGCGACGTCGTCACGGTTGTCCTTGTGCTTGGCGGCGAGCAGTTCCCAGTACAGCTTGCCGCTGACCATCAGCACCCGCTTGACCTTGGCGCGGTCGCCGTCGCCGGTCTCGTAGGTCGGCTCCTCGAACACCGAGTGGAACTTGCCGGTGGTGAAGTCCGCGACGTCCGAGACCGCTGCCTTGTTGCGCAGCATTGACTTCGGCGTGAACACCACCAGCGGGCGGCGGATGCCGTCCAGGTGGTGACGGCGCAGCAGGTGGAAGTAGCTCGCCGGGGTGGACGGCACCGCCACGGTCATCGAGCCCTCGGCGCACAGCTGCAGGAACCGCTCGATGCGACCGGACGTGTGGTCCGGACCCTGGCCCTCGTGGCCGTGCGGCAGCAGCAGCACGACGTCGGAGAGCTGGCCCCACTTGGCCTCGCCGGAGCTGATGAACTCGTCGATGATGGTCTGCGCGCCGTTGACGAAGTCACCGAACTGCGCTTCCCACAGCACCAGTGCGTCGGGGTTGCCGACCGAGTAGCCGTACTCGAAGCCCACGCCCGCGTACTCGGTGAGCGCCGAGTCGTAGACCATGAACTTGCCGCCGTTGTCGGCGTTGGCCGCGATCGCGGAGATCGGGTTGTACTCGTCGCCGGTCTTGCGGTCGATGAGCACCGAGTGGCGCTGGGTGAACGTGCCGCGACGCGAGTCCTGACCGGTCAGGCGCACGAGTGCACCCTGCTCGACCAGCGAACCGAACGCCAGCAGCTCCGCGAACGCCCAGTCGATCTTGCCCTCGCGGGCCATCTCGCGACGCTTCTCGATGACCGGCTTGACGCGCGGGTGCACGGTGAAGCCCTCGGGCACGTTGACGAACGCGTCACCGATCCGCTCGAGGACGGCCGGCTCGACGGCGGTGGTCAGGCGGGCCGGCGGGGTCTGGTCGAGCTCGACCGACTCCGACGGCTCCGGCTTGAACTTCTCCAGCTCGCGGACCTCGTTGAACACCCGCTCGAGCTGACCCTGGTAGTCACGCAGCGCGTCTTCGGCTTCCTTGAGCGAGATGTCGCCGCGACCGATCAGGTTCTCGGTGTAGCTCTTGCGGACGCTGCGCTTGGTGTCGATCACGTCGTACATCGCCGGCTGGGTCATCGAGGGGTCGTCGCCCTCGTTGTGACCGCGACGGCGGTAGCAGATCATGTCGATGACGACGTCCTTGCCGAACTCCTCGCGGTAGTCCACCGCGAGCTGTGCGACCCAGACGCAGGCCTCGGGGTCGTCGCCGTTCACGTGGAACACCGGGGCGGCGATCATCTTCGCGACGTCCGTGCAGTACTCGGACGAGCGCGAGTACTCGGGAGCCGTGGTGAAGCCGACCTGGTTGTTGACCACGATGTGCACGGTGCCGCCGGTGCGGTAGCCGCGCAGCAGCGAGAGGTTCAGGGTCTCGGCAACCACGCCCTGGCCGGCGAACGCGGCGTCGCCGTGCAGCATCAGCGGCAGCACGGTGAAGCCCTCTTCGCCCTTGTCGAGGATGTCCTGCTTGGCGCGGACCAGACCCTCGAGGACCGGGTCGACGGCCTCGAGGTGCGACGGGTTCGCGGTGAGCGAGACCTTGATGTCGTTGTCGCCGAACATCTGGATGTACTGGCCCTCGGCACCGAGGTGGTACTTCACGTCGCCGGAGCCGTGCGCGGCCGCCGGGTTCATGTTGCCCTCGAACTCGGTGAAGATCTTCGAGTACGGCTTGCCGACGATGTTCGCCAGCACGTTGAGGCGGCCGCGGTGCGGCATGCCGATGACGACCTCGTCGAGCTCGTGCTCGGCGGACTGGTCGATGACCGCGTCCATCATCGGGATGACGGACTCGGCGCCCTCGAGCGAGAAACGCTTCTGCCCGACGTACTTGGTCTGCAGGAACGTCTCGAACGCCTCGGCGGCGTTGAGCTTGCTCAGGATGTACTTCTGCTGGGCGACGGTCGGCTTGACGTGCCGTCCCTCGACGCGCTCCTGCAGCCACTTCTGCTGCTTCGGGTCGAGGATGTGGGTGTACTCCACGCCGATGTGCCGGCAGTACGCGTCACGCAGGATCGAGAGCACCTCGCGGAGCTTCATCCGGGACTGCCCGTTGAAGCCGCCGACGTTGAACTCGCGGTCCAGGTCCCACAGCGTGAGGTCGTGGGTGGTGACGTCGAGGTCCGGATGCATCCGGAACTTGTCCTTGGTGAACTGCAGCGGGTCGGTGTCCGCCATCAGGTGGCCGCGGTTGCGGTACGCGGCGATCAGCTCGAGGACGCGGGTGGTCTTGTCCACCGCGGTCGCCGAGATGTCCTTGCGCCAGCGGACCGGCTCGTAGGGCACCCGCAGCGCGTGGAAGATGTCGTCGTAGAACTCGTCGCTGATCATCAGGTTGTGGATGGTCCGGAGGAAGTCCCCGGACTCCGCGCCCTGGATGATGCGGTGGTCGTACGTCGAGGTCAGCGTCATCAGCTTGCCGACGGCGAGCTCGGCGATCTTCTCGTCGCTGGCACCCTGGAACTCGGCGGGGTACTCCATGGCGCCTGCGCCGATGATCGCGCCCTGGCCCTGCATCAGTCGCGGCACCGAGTGCACGGTGCCGATGGTGCCCGGGTTGGTCAGCGAGATGGTGACGCCCGCGAAGTCGTCGCCGGTCAGCTTGCCCTCGCGCGCGCGCCGGACGACGTCCTCGTACGCGCTGTGGAACTGCGCGAAGTTCATCGACTCGGTGCCCTTGATGGCCGCGACGACCAGCGAGCGGCTGCCGTCCTTGCCGGGCAGGTCGATGGCCAGGCCGAGGTTGGTGCTGGCGGGCGTGATCGCGTTCGGCTTGCCGTCCACCTCGGCGAAGTGCCGGTTCATGTTCGGGAAGGCGTTGACGGCCTGCACGATCGCGTAGCCCAGCAGGTGCGTGAACGAGATCTTGCCGCCGCGGGTGCGCGCGAGGTGGTTGTTGATGACGATGCGGTTGTCGATCATCAGCTTCGCCGGGATCGCGCGGACGCTGGTCGCGGTCGGGATGGTCAGCGAGGCCGACATGTTCCGGGCGACGGCGGCAGCGGCGCCGCGAAGGACCTTCGACTCGGGGCCGGCGGACGAGGCTGCGGTCGGCTTCGCGGCGGGGGCCGGCGCGGCGGCGGGCTTCGCCGCTGCGGCGGGGGCAGGCGCTGCGACCGGCTTGGCCACGGGTGCCGGTGCCGGAGGCGTGACGGCGGGTGCTGCCGGGGCGGGGACCGAGGCGGCGGGAGGAGCGGGGGTGGCGACGGCGGATGCGCCGTTTCCGTTCGTGGGGCCGGTGGCCGCGGGTTGCGCGACCTGACCGTTCGCGCCCGAAGTCTCTGGCTGGTAGTCGGTGAGGAATTCGTGCCAGCTGGCGTCCACGGATGAGGGATCATCCTGGAAGCGCTGGTACATCTCGTCGACAAGCCACTGGTTCTGTCCGAATTGTGACGTAGAACTGCTGCTCACGGCAGGTGTTCGCCTCGTTTCTCTCTTGGTCCCCGGTCGGCGCGTTATACCCGCGAGGCTAGTCCCTCGGGGCGACATGTGTGCCTGGCGGGCACCCGTAGAGTGATGTGCGTCACCCGGGAATGTCCGCCACTGTCACCTGTCGATGACGTTATGGGTCTCCGCATTATTCCCCGAGGTGCTGTTCGCCGCATCCCAGAGGCGCTCGTAGTGACCACCGGCATGTCGGAGGTGCGCATGTGGGCCGGTCTCGACGACCCGGCCGTCGTCGATCACCACCACCAGGTCCGCGCGCGCCGCGGTGGCCAGTCGGTGCGCGACCACCACGGCCGTGCGGCGCCGGGTGATCAGCGCGCTGGCCTCGAGCACGGTGCGTTCGGTGGCCGGGTCGAGGGTTGCGGTCGCCTCGTCGAGCAGCAGCAGGTCCGGGTCGACCAGCTCGGCGCGGGCCAGCGCGATCAGCTGGCGTTGACCCGCGGACAGGCCCTGCCCCCGCTCGCCGATCGGGGTGAACATGCCGGCCCGCAGGTCGCCGATGGTTTCCAACGCGCCCACCGCGCGGGCCGCGGCGACGATCTCGGCGCGGGACGCGTCGGGCCGGCCGTAGGCGATGTTGCTCGCCACGTCGCCGGTGAACAGGTGCGCCTCCTGCGGGACCACGCCGAGCCGGGCGCGGTACTCGGGGAGCCGGTAGCCGCGCAGGTCCACCCCGTCGACCCGCACGGATCCGTCGGTCGGGTCGTAGAAGCGGGCCAGCAGCTTCACCACGGTGGACTTGCCTGCGCCGGTCCGGCCGACCAGCGCCACCGTGGTGCCCGCGTCGATGCGCAGGTCGACGCCCTGCAGGGCGTCGGTCTCCGCGCCGCGGTAGCGGAAGCTCACGTCGGCGAGGTCGACGTCCCCGCGCAGGTGCCCGGTGATCGGCACCGCGCCGGCCGGGGTGGCGTCGCCGGGGAGCGAGTCCTCCAGCGAGCTGCGGGTACGCAGCAGGTCCCCGATTCGGCGCAGCCCGACGCGGGCCTGCTGGTAGCCGTCGAAGACCTGGGAGAGCTGCTGGATCGGACCGAACAGCAGGCCCAGGTAGAGCACGAAGGCGACCAGGGTGCCGGCGGTGACCTGGCCGTGCGCGACGCGGGTGGCGCCGACCAGCACCACCGCGGCCAACGCCAGGTCGGACAGGAACGCGATGAACGGGAAGAAGATCGAGATCGCCAGCTGCGAGCGCATCCGGCTGCGTCGGTAGCTGTCCGCGCGTTCGGCGAACCGCTCGGCGGCGAAGTCCTCGCGCCGGTACGCCTGCGCGGCCCGCAGGCCGGCGATGTTCTCCTGGAAGTCGGCGTTGACGATCGAGATGCGTTCGCGCGAGACCGAGTAGGCGACCGAGGACACCCGTCGGAACACCAGGGTGGCGACCAGCAGCGGCGGCACCGCGGCGAGCGCCACCAACCCGAGCACCACGTCGGTGAGCAGCAGGGCGATCGCGATCCCGACCACCGTGAGCACGCTGACCACCGCCGTGGACAGCCCGGTCTGCAGGAAGGTCGACAGCGCGTCGACGTCGGTCGTCATCCGGGTCATGATGCGGCCGGACAGTTCCCGCTCGTAGTAGTCGAGGCCGAGCCGCTGCAGGTGCGCGTAGCTGCGTACCCGCAGGCTGTAGAGGACCCGCTCGCCGGCGCGGGTGGTGATCACCGTCATCACCGCGACCACCAGCCAGTCCGCGGCGACCAGTGCGACGCCGACCGCCGTCGCCCACCACAGCGCGGACGGCTGGTCGACGCTGACGCCGCGGTCGAGCGCGAACTTGACGATGGACGGGAACAGCACGCCCGCCAACGAGTCCAGCGCCAGGCAGGCCACCACGGCGGCGAGGATCCAGCGGACCGGCCGCAGCAGCGCGCTCAGCCGGAACTCGGGGTCGGGCCGACGCAGGTCGAGCCCGTCCATGCCGGGCTGTTCGGTGGCCGGTGGCAGGGCCGCGACGGCCGCGCGCAGTTCCGGGGTGGCGGCGACGTTGCCCAGGGCCCCGGCCGCCGGGCCCCCACCCGCGCCGTGCCCGCCGCCACCGGGTACACCGCCGGCCGCCGCGGCGGTCCCGGTCTCGGTCGCGTCCAGGGCGCCGTCCGGCACGACGTCCGGCCACAGGACGGACTGCGACGGCTCGACGGTGTCGAGGCGTTCCGGCGGCGCGGTGTGCGGTTCGGCGTCGGGGTCCGGGTCGGAGAGCAGTGCCCGGAACAGCGGGCACCGCTCGTCGAGTTCGTCGACGGTGCCGGTGTCGATGATCCGGCCGCCGTCGAGGACCGCGACCCGGTCGGCGAGCGTCAGCGTGGAGCGGCGGTGGGCGAGGATCAGCGTGGTCCGGTCGGCCTGACCACGGAGCGTGTCGAAGATGGCGGCCTCGGTCGCCGCGTCCACCGCGGAGGTGGCGTCGTCGAGGATCAGCAGCCGCGGGTCCACGAGCAGGGCGCGCGCGAGCGCCACCCGCTGGCGTTGACCGCCGGAGAGGGTGAGCCCGCGCTCGCCGACGACGGTGTCGAAGCCGTCGGCGAGCGCGTCGATGAACTCCTCGGCCTGCGCCATCCTGGCCGCGATCCGGATCTCCTCGGCGCTGGCGTCCGGCCGGCCGAGCGCGATGTTCGCGGACACCGTGTCCGAGAACAGGAACGGTTCGTCGAAAACCAGGCCCACCGCGCTGCGCAACTGGTCCGCGCGCAGGTCCGCCACGTCGAAGACCTGTCCGCCTGCGGTCAGCGCGACCGTCCCCGCGTCCGGCGCGTAGAACCGGGGCAGCAGCAGCGAGAGCGCGGTCTTGCCGGAGCCGGCCCGGCCCACCACGGCCACCGTCTCGCCGGGCGTCAGGTCCAGGTCGAGGCCGCGCAGTACCTCCCGCCCGGGCTCGAAACCGAAGGTCACCCCGCGCAGCTCCACCCCGACCGGGCCGGGCGGCAGCGTCACCGGGTGGGTGGGGTCCGCCACCGTGGGCTCGGTGTCGATCACCTCGTGGACGCGCTCGACCGCGGCCCGCGAGAGCTGGGCCATGATCACCACCGAGGACAGGACGCGGGTGACGTTGGCCATGGTGGCCACGTAGGTGGCGAACGCGAGGAAGGTGCCGATCGTGATGGCACCGTCGAGCGCGAGGTAGCCGCCGACGGCGATCACCGCGACCAGGCCCAGCTGCGGCAGCGCGGCCATCGTCGGGGTGAACCGGGAATTGATCCGGGCCGCGCGCATCCGCTCGGCGTACAGGGCGCGGCCCAGGTCCTCGAGCTGCCCCACGGCCCGGGCCTCCTGGCCGAAGCCCTTGACCACCCGCACCCCGGTGACGGTCTCTTCGACGTGCTGGGCCAGGTCCGCGGCGCGCTGCTGCGCCGACCAGGTGGCGGCGAACAGGGTCGGCCGGATCCGCCACACCACCAGCGACACCGCGGGCACCACCAGCAGCGCGACCGCGGTCAGCAGCGGCGACAGCCAGGCCATCACGACGATCGCCAGCACGAACTGGATCAGCGCGCCCGCCGACATCGGCACCATCGCCAGCAGTCCCTGCACCAGTTGCAGGTCGGTGATCGACCGGGACACCACCTGCCCGGTGCGGATCTGGTCCTGGCCGGCGCCGTCGAGTCGCTGCAGCGAGCCGAGCAGGCCCAGCCGCAGGTCGTGCTGGACATCGAGGGAGAGCTTGCCTGCCAGCATCCGGCGGCCGAACTGGCAGCCGAAGCGGACCACGGCCAGGCCCGCGATGGCGGCCGCGACCACGGCGATCGCCTCGGTGGCACCGGAACCGGCGTCGTCCACCGCGATCCGGGCGAGCAGCGGGAAGGAGATGTCGATGACGGCGGCGATCACGGTCACCGTCAGGGCGCCGATCGTGACGGCCCGGTGCGCCCAGCACGCGGCTGCCAGCCGTCTGATCCAGCCGCGGGGCCTTGCGTCGGGTGCCATCGACAGCCACGTTAGCCCGAACCCCCGACGGGTCGGCGTGGTGCCGGTCAGGTGACGTCGCGGCGCCGGGTGAACCACCAGCCGAGGCCGCAGGCGAGCGCGGTCCAGGCGCCCACGGCGCCCACCGCGACCGGCCATGGGGCGAATCCGTCGATCCCCGAGGCGGACGTCGCCGCGATCGTGGACCAGGTGGCCGCGGCAGGCAACACCGATGCCACCCCGCCGGCCCCGAGGTCGCGAAGGACGGCCGTCACCACCAGTTCGCCTGCCGGGTACCAGGAGACGAGGGCGACCGCGGCGGTGGTGGACGACGCCAGCGCCAGTCCGAGTCCGGCCCCGATCAACGACCACGCGGCCGTCGCCACCACCCCGGCCGCGAGCATCGCGGCCACGGGCCAGGACAGTTCGAACCGGCTGCCGCCGAAGATCAGCATGCAGGTCACCGCGACCACCTCGACGGCCAGCGCGTAGGCAGCGCCGAACCCCGCGGTGACCGCGAGCTTCGCGAGGATCACCCGGTCGCGGCCGGCGGTGGTCAGGAAGGTCGGTGTCAGGGTCAGCCGGTTGAACTCGGTTCCGGCGTTGACCGCGCCGAACAGCCCGGCGAAGAGCACCACGGCACCGAGCGAGACGAAGAGCCCGACCGTCGCGGCCCCCGTGTCCAGCTGGGAGCGGCCGACCTCGAGGTCGCTGGCCATCGCGGCGTAGACGGACCCGGCGAACAACGCCACGAACAGTGGGGCGAGCGCGAGCGCCCACCAGAACCGCAGGGTGGTGACCTTGCGCAGTTCGCTGGTCAGCAGCGCGGTCATCGTCGGCTCCCCTGCGGTTCGGTCGGGTACTGCTGTCCGGTCGGGTGCCGCGGCTCGGCCGGGTACTGCGGTGCGGTCATGGCTTCGAACACCCGCTCCAGGTCGACGTGCTCGGTGACGAACCCGGTGGTGCGCACCTGCGCGGCCGCGGCGATCCCCGCGACCTCGGCCTCCGTGGTGCCGCCGACGGCGAGCCGGCCGTCCGGCAGCATCCGGGCGTCGGCGATGCCCTCGGCGCCGAGAGCGAGGGCGAGCCGCGCCGGGTTCTCCGAGGCGACCAGGACCCGCCCGGTGTGGGACCGCCGGAGCTCATCGGTGTCGCACCGGTGGACGAGCCGGCCGTCGCCGATGACGACCAGACGGTCCGCGGTCTGCTCCACCGCGCCCAGACGGTGGCTCGCGAGCAGCACGGTGCGACCGTCCGCGGCGAAGGCACGCAGGAACTCGCGCAGCCACGCGGCGCCCCCGGGGGCGAGGCCGGTCGCCGGCTCGTCGAGCACCAGGATCCGCGGGTTGCCGAGCAGCGCGCCTGCCAGCGCGAGCCGCTGGAGCATGTCGAGCGTGAAGGTACCGGCCTGCAGTCGGCCGGCGGGCTCGAGACCGACCAGGGCGAGGACCTCGTGGGCACGGGCGTCGGGCACCCCGGCGGCGGCGGCGTAGACCTGCAGGTGTCCGAACGCGGTACGGCGCGGGTGCAGGCCCAGCGTGTCGAGGACCGCGCCGACGGTTGCCGCCGGGCGGGGCAGCGCCGCGAACGGCACACCGGTGACGGTCGCGGTGCCCGCGGTCGGGGCGACGAGGCCGAGCAGCATCCGCAGGGTGGTCGACTTGCCGGCGCCGGGCGGGCCGAGGAGGGCGGTGATCGACCCGGCGGGCACGGTGAAGCTCAGGTCCGAGACCGCGCTCACGGCGCCGAACTGCTTGCTCAGGCCGACCGCCTCGAGTGCCGGACGCGCGTGGGCCGTACCGGTCCTCTCGCCTGCGATCATGCCGTTACCTCTCCTGCCGGACTCCGCGGTGCGCCCCACCCTATCGGCGGGGCGGAGTCCGGCAGACGGTCGCTACCCGCGCAGCGCCAGCGACTCGGCGAGTGCGGCGAGGGCGGGCAGCTCGTCGCGGTCGACCGGAAGCACCTGTACGGCCACGTGATTCGCACCCGCGTCGAGGTGCTCGGTCAGCCGCGCGGCGATCGCCGTCGCGTCGCCGTGCGCCACCAGGGCGTCGATCACCCGGTCGCTACCGCCGTCGGCGAGTTCGCCGGCGGTGAAGCCGAGCCGGGTCAGGTTCGCGACGTAGTTCCGCAGGTGCAGGTAGGGATTGTCGACGGGTGGACGCCCTACCGCCCGGGCCGCGACGGGGTCGGTGTCGAGCACGACCTTGTGTTCGGGTGCGAGAAGCGGTGCGGGACCGAGTAGTTCGCGTGCCTCACGGGTGTGTTCCGGCGTGGTCAGGTACGGGTGCGCGCCTGCGGCACGGTCCGCGGCCAGTCTCAGCATCCTCGGGCCGAGTGCAGCCAGCACCCGACGTCCGGCGGGCACGCCCGCCGCGTCCAGTTCGTCGAGGTAGGTGACCACGGCCTGGTACGGCTTCGCGTAGACGTCCGCCGAGGCCTCCGGGTGGCCGACTCCGACGCCCAGCAGGAAGCGGCCGGGGTGGCGGGCCTCGAGACGGTGGAAGGACTCGGCGACCTCGGCGGCAGGCGAGACCCAGATGTTGGTGATGCCGGTGGCGACGGTGAGGGTCGTCGTCGCGTCGAGCACCGCCTCCGCGATCGCGAGGTCGGCCGGGGGCGACCCGCCCAGCCACAGGGTGCCGTAGCCGAGTCGCTCGACGGACTGCACGAACTCGGGCGTCAGGCCGTAGGCGTGCCGCCACACCCCGATCCGGCCGAGGGCGGGGGTCTGCGGATCGATGCTCATCTGCTGCTCCGTTCGGTGGACTGGTCGATGCAACCGTGCCCGCCCGGCGATCATTCCGGCTGCCGATTCGGCACCGGTCGGCTCCTTTGTAGCCTTCCCTCCATGGTGAGCCTGCGCGACCCGACGGTCTCCGGTACGCACGGCCGGCTCCTGGTGCTGCGGGCGAGCGTCGCGCTCGTGGTGGCGATGGGGCTGGGCCGGTTCGCGTACACGCCGATCCTGCCGCTGATGGAGCAGCAGGCGGGCCTGAGCGGTGGGTCGGCGGCGACGCTGGCGACCGTCAACTACCTGGGCTACCTGCTGGGCGCGGTTCTCGCGACATTCCTGCCGGTGCTGACGAGGAGCCGGGCGGCGCTGCGGGTGTCACTGGTGGCGTTGGTCGCCACCCTTGCGGCGATGCCGCTGACGCAGTCACTGCCGGTGTGGCTCACGCTGCGGGGCCTGGCCGGGGTGGCGAGCGCGGTGGTCTTCGTGTTCACCGCCCGGGTCGCGCATCAGGAACTGTCCGGCCGCCGCGACGGCGCCGGCTGGGTGTTCGGCGGCGTCGGCGGGGGCATCGCGTTGTCCGGGTTGGCGATCCTGGCCCTCGGCGGCGACGCGGACTGGCGGACCGGTTGGCTGGTGGTGGCGGCGCTGGCCGCGGCGATGTCGGCGCTGGCCTGGACGCTGCCCGGGGGTCGGCCGCAGCCGCACGCGGTCGGGGGAGCGGGCCGGGTGCCGCGCCGGAACCGGGTGGCGTTCGGCTGGCTGCTGGCCGCGTACTTCTGTGAGGGCCTCGGCTACATCATCTCGGCCACCTTCCTGGTCGCCGCGGTCGCCTCGCTCGGCACTGCGACGTGGCTGGGCAGCGTGGTCTGGATCGCGGTGGGACTGGCCGTGGTGCCGTCGTGCGTGGTCTGGATGCGGCTGGCGCGCAGGCACTCCCATGTCGCGATGCTGACGGTGGCGATGACGGTGCAGGCGGCGGCCGTGGCCGCGTCGGCGGTCTCCGGCTCCGCGGTGGTGCAGGTGCTCGGCGCGTTGTGCTTCGGCGGCACCATGATCGCCATCGTCACGCTGGCGCTGGCCGAGGGGGCCGTGCTGGTGGGCGCGCGGGCGCCGGCGATCGCCACGGCGGTGTACGGGGTGGGGCAGGTGCTCGGTCCGCTGACCGTCGCGCCGCTGCTCGACGGCGGATACGCCCCGGCCCTGACGGTGGGTGCGGTGGTGCTGGCGGCTGGGGTGGCCTGCACGCTGCCGCTGCTGTGGATGGAGCGCCGGGCACGGGCGCGCCCCCGCGCCACCGGCTGACCGGTCGCGCGGGGGCGGCTGAGGTGAAGGGCTCGACGTCGCGGTGACTACTGGCCGAGCATCGCCTTCATCTGGGTGATCTCGGCCTGCTGGCCGTCGATGATCGACTGCGCCAACTCCTTGACCTGGGCGCTCTGGCCGTCGGTCAGGATCTCCTGCGAGGAGTCGACGGCGCCGACGTGGTGCTCGATCATCATCTCGAGCCAGGCCTGGTCGAAGGCCGCGCCGGTGGACTCGTCGAGCTGCGTCATCTGCTCCGCGGTCATCATGCCGCCGTGGTCCATGCCGGGCATGGCGGAGTCCGTGCCGGGCATGGAGTGGTCCATCCCCGGCATGGCGGAGTCCGTCGCCGCCGCGTTCCAGTCCTTCAGCCAGCCCGTCATCTGCTCGATCTCCGGGCCCTGGGCGGCCTCGATCTGCGCCGCGAGCGCGACCAGTTCGGGGTTGGTGCTGCGGTCCGGGACCATCTCGGCCATCTCCACGGCCTGCTGGTGGTGCGGGATCATCATCTGTACCCACATCACGTCGGCGGCATTGTGCGCCGACGCGGAGTCCGCAGGGGTGCTGGCGGACGCGGCGGTCGAGGTCGCGGCGGGCTGATGCTCGGTGGTGTGCTCGGGGCCGGTGCCGTCGTTCGCGCAGCCGGCGAGCAGTGCGACCGCTGCTGCGGCGGCGGCGATCATGGTGGCGGTCTTGGTGCGAGTGTTCATCTTTGGTTCCTTGGCGGTAGCTGTTGGTGTGTCGGTCGCGACTGCGCAAGCGCGCAGTGGCCGCGTCACACCCGCAGCACGCACAGCGACGCCAGCCGTGCCGACGTCGGGAGGAACGGGGGCCCGCGACCGGAACTGCGAGTCGGGTGGGTCCGGCGCCGCGGGATCCGGATCAGGTTGGTGGGAACCCCGAACGACAACAGCGCCAGTGCCAGCAGCGGTGCGGCGGCGAGGACGGCCACACACGGGTTGAGCACGTGGTGGCTGTCGCCGTGGCCCGCCGGAGTGTCGGGGTTCTGCGCGGCGTCGACGGCGTGGGCCGACGCGGTGGGGGTCGACGCGGAATGGGGCGCCGCGGCGTGCGGTATCGACTGCGCCGCCGGGGTGGCCGCAAGTACGTGGTGCATGGCCAACAGGCCCAGCACCAGCGCGCCGAGCAGGAACGCCACCGGCCCCGCCGGTCGCGTCACCTGTCGTCGCGCCCAACCCATGGCCCCTACCATACCCTAGGGGGGTCAGGTAGTGAGTTGGAGCTGCCAGCCTGCAGGCGCCGGTCCGAAGGCGTCACGGGCGTTGTTGATCACGCCCTTGCCGATGGCCCGGTTGCCCGCGCCGCCGATCGCCGCGCCGATGCCGGCGGGCACCAGCTTGCCCAGGACCAGGGCGCTGCGCCGGGCCGCGTACTTGGTGACGAACTTGCGCAGCAGGCTCTGGTTCATACCCGCCATGGTGGGGGCGGGGATCCGGTTGGTGATCAACGAACCCCAGTTCTTGGTCGTCACGCCCACCGCCTTCTCCACGATCTCCATCCCGGAGGTGCCGAGCGCGACCGCCAGCACCAGGGCCCGGCGCTGCTCGTGCTGCTGGACCGAGATGCCGTGCACCGAGGCCACCGCCAGCGTCAGCAGCGCGCAGGCCTCCAGGAAGAACACCGACTCGGCGCCGACCGCGGCGATCGAGCCCATCGTCCCGATGCCGGGGACCGCCGCGGCCGCTCCCACGGCGCCGCCGCTGCCCGTCACCGCGGTGAGAAACATCCGTTCCATCCGTTCGACGATCTGCTGCGGGCTCTCGTCGGGGTGTGCGCGGCGGACCCGCTCCACGTACTTCGCCACGGCGGGGCCCTGCAGCCTGCTGCCGTTGTCGAGCAGCGACACGACGACCTGCTCGACTCGCCCCATCATGTTCGCCATCGGTTCTCCCCTTCGCCACGGCCCACCGCGACTGGCGGCCGAACTCCCTTCCAACGGTCGGCCCCCACGGTTTGTTCCTGATGCCGTCTCGGGTGCTTGCTGCCCGCGTGCGACGGAGGGTCACGTCATCCGCCGAGCGCCCAGTGCTCGACCGGGACCACTTCCTCGGGTCTCGGGGGAGGCGGCGGGGTGCCGTCTCCGAACGGCTTGCCGCCCAACAGTTCCCGGCCGTGCGGTTCGAGCCAGTTGGCCAGGTCCGGCCCCTTCGGCACGATCTGCGTCGGGTTCACGTCGGTGTGCACCACGTAGTAGTGCTCCTTGATCTGGGCGAAGTCGATCGTGTCGCCGAAGCCCGGGGTCTGGAACAGGTCCCGCGCGTAGTCCCACAGGACGTGCATCTCGGTGAGCTTGCGGCGGTTGCACTTGAAATGGCCGTGGTAGACCGGATCGAACCGCACCAGCGTGGTGAACAACCGCACGTCGGCCTCGGTGATGGTCTCGCCCACCAGGTACCGCTGCGAGGCCAGCCGCTCGGTCAGCCAGTCCAGCCTCGCGAACAGTCGGTCGTAGGCCTCGTCGTAGGACTCCTGCGAACCGGCGAAGCCGCAGCGGTAGACGCCGTTGTTCACGTCCCGGAACACCAACTCCGCCACCTCGTCGATCTCCGCCCGCAGGTCCGTCGGGTACAGGTCCGGGGCGCCCTCGCGGTGGTACTGCTTCCACTCCGTGGACAGGTCGAGGGTGATCTGCGAGTAGTCGTTGGTCACCACCTGCCCGGTCGGGATGTCGACGAGCGCAGGCACGGTGATGCCGCGCGGGTAGCCCGGGAAGCGGGCCAGGAAGGCGTCCCGTAGCCGCGGGATCTTCAGCACCGGGTCGACGCCGCCGGGGTCGAGGTCGAAGGTCCAGCTGCGCGCGTCGTGGGTGGGACCACAGATGCCCATCGAGAGCACGTCCTCGAGGCCGAGCAGGCGGCGCACGATGATGGACCGGTTCGCCCACGGGCAGGCCCGGGCGACGACCAGTCGGTAGCGTCCGGGCTCGACCGGGTAGCCGTCCCGGCCGTCCGCGGTGATGCGGGTCTCGATGTAGTGGCTGTCGCGTGTGAATCCCTTGCCCTTGCCGATGTAGGCGCCGCGGGTGCTGTTTTCCTCGGTCACTGCGATCAACTCCGTGGGGACTGACGATTCACAGGAGAGCGCGGACCGTCGGGGCTGTGCAACGGGTCTGTTCACACGGTACTGCGGCGCACCGTCGCGGTGGTACGGGATCCGAGTACCTGATAGCCGAGCGAGGACGCCAGCCGCCACGACGCGGTGTTCTCCGGGTGGCTGCACCACTGCGCGATCATCCCGTCGTCGAGGGCGTCGTTCGTGGCCAGTCGTGCGACGACCGTCGCATGTCCGCGTCGGCGCAGTTCCGGTGCGGTGAGGGCGGAGGAACTGCACCCGGTCCGCGTCGTCGTCGACCAGAACCCGGCGGGTGCCGGGGCGGGCGAGCGCGGTGTCGGGCAGTCTCAGCGCGCGCGACCAGGCCAGCGCGACGATGTCGAGGTGATGAGCGTCCACCCCGTCACGGTATCGGTCCCGGCACGGTGTTGCCGCGGCCTATTCCGCGTCGTATATTCCACCTGGACTAATTGGTGGGGGTAGACACGGATCGGAGGAGCGCAGTGGCCACGGCTCTGACACCGCTCGCGATCACCGTGCTCGCGCTGCTCAACGAGCGCACGATGCACCCCTACGAGATGCACCAACTGCTGCTCCAACGTCGCGTCGACCGCGTGGTGAAGGTCCGGCCGGGCTCGCTGTACCACGCGGTGGCCCGGCTCGAGCGGGCCGAACTGGTCGCGGTGCTCGGCACCGAGCGCGCCGGCAACCGCCCCGAACGCACCACCTACACCGTCACCGACGCCGGTCGCGCCGCGCTCGAGGCCCGGATCGCGGAACTGCTCGGCGCCCCCGTCCGCGAGTACCCGCAGTTCCCGCTGGCGCTCGCCGAGGCGCACAACCTCGCGGCCGCCGACGTGTGCCGACTGCTCCGGGCCCGGATTGCGGCGGTCGAGGCGGAGCTGGACGAGCTCGACGCCGTGCGGGCCGTGCACGTCGCGGCGGACCGGCCGCGCGTCTTCTGGTTCGGGCTCGACTACCTGCGGGCGCTCGCCGCCACCGAGCTGGACTGGATGGCCGCGTCGGTGGCGGAGATCGAGTCCGGCGAACTGCCGTGGCTCACAACAGAACTCATCAGAGACCGACTCAGCCAACCGGCAAGGGGATGACCGTGACCGAGTTCAGCCAGAACACGGAGATCAAGCAATGGCCGGCGCTGTGGGCGCTGTGTCTGGGGTTCTTCATGATCCTCGTGGACTCCACCATCGTCTCGGTGGCGAACCCCGCGATCATGACGGCCCTGCACACCGACATCAACAGCGTCGTCTGGGTGACCAGCGCCTACCTGCTGGCCTACGCGGTGCCGCTGTTGGTCACCGGGCGTCTCGGTGACCGCTTCGGGCCGAAGAACCTCTACCTGATCGGCCTGACCGTGTTCACCCTCGCCTCCCTCTGGTGCGGGCTGTCGGGCAGCATCGAACCGCTGATCGTGGCGCGGGTGTTCCAGGGCTTCGGCGCCGCGCTGATGACCCCGCAGACGATGGCCGTCATCACCCGGATCTTCCCGCCGGACAAGCGCGGCACGGCGATGGGCCTGTGGGGAGCGGTCGCTGGCGTCGCCACCCTCGTCGGACCGTTGGCCGGCGGCGTCCTGGTCGACGGCCTCGGCTGGGAGTGGATCTTCATCGTCAACGTGCCGGTCGGCGTCATCGCCTTCCTCGCCGCGGTCAAGTACGTGCCGGTGCTCCCGACGCACAGTCACCGCTTCGACATCCCCGGGGTGATTCTCAGCGCGCTCGGCATGTTCGCCCTGGTGTTCGGCCTGCAGGAGGGCAACTCCTATGACTGGTCGGCGCGGATCTGGCTGCTGATCGGACTCGGTGTCGTGCTGCTCGGCGTGTTCATCTGGTACCAGTCGTGGAACAAGAACGAGCCGCTGCTGCCGCTGAGCCTGTTCCGGGACCGGAACTTCTCGCTCGCGAACATCGGCATCACCTCCATGGGCTTCGCGATCACCGCCATGGTGCTCCCGCTGATGTTCTACGCACAGGCCGTGCGGGGACTCTCGCCGACCGGATCCGCCCTGCTGATGGTGCCGATGGCGGTGCTCACCGGCGTGCTGGCGCCGAACGTGGGCAAGCTGGTGGACCGCGCGCACCCGCGGTACATCGCCGCGCCGGGCTTCCTGATGCTCGCGATCTCGCTCGGCTGGCTGG
The DNA here is from genome assembly GCF_042654025.1 of Rhodococcus kronopolitis. NCBI lineage: Bacteria > Bacillati > Actinomycetota > Actinomycetes > Mycobacteriales > Nocardiaceae > Rhodococcus > Rhodococcus kronopolitis. The sequence continues at coordinate 318,440 of NZ_JBHSFO010000012.1, forward strand.
CGCTGGTGATGACGCCGCACGTCGCGATCTGGGAGCTGCTGCTGCCGATCGGGCTGATGGGCATCGCGAACGCCTTCATCTGGTCGCCGCTGGCAGCGACGGCCACCCGCAACCTGCCGATGCAGTCCGCGGGCGCGGGGTCCGGCGTCTACAACACCACCCGGCAGATCGGTGCGGTGCTCGGCAGCGCCGGGATCGGCGCACTGATCACCTCCCGGCTGACGGCCAACGGGGTCCCCGCCAGCGGCGGGGAGGCCGTCGACGGCGTGCTGCCGGACTTCATCCGCGACGGCTTCAGCACCGCGATGGCGCAGTCGGTGCTGTTGCCTGCCGCCGTGCTGATGGTGGGCTTCGTGGCCACGCTGTTCTTCGAGCGGCCAGTCCGCGCGTCGGACCTGCCGCCCGTCGATGTCGCCGAGCAGTCCGTCGAGGCCTGACCTGCCACCCGGGATGTGATCGGAGCCGACTCGGATCCGGCCGCCAGCGCCTAGGGTCGAGCCATGTCTGACGAAGTGCTACTCGAACGCCGGGGCCGGACGCTGGTCATCACCATCAACCGTCCGGAGGCCCGCAACTCGATCAACTCGGCGGTGAGCCACGCACTGGCCGCCGCCGTCGACGAGCTCGACGCCGACCCCGACCTGTCGTTGGCCGTGCTCACCGGTGCAGGCGGAAACTTCTGCGCGGGCATGGACCTCAAGGCGTTCCTGGCCGGGGAGAACGTCATCGTCCCGGGCAAGGGGCTCGGGTTCACCGAGGCGCCCCCGCGCAAGCCGATCATCTCCGCGGTCGAGGGGTACGCGCTCGCGGGCGGCACCGAACTGGTGCTCGCCACCGACCTGGTGGTCGCGGCCACGGACGCCAGGTTCGGCATCCCGGAGGTCAAGCGGGGGCTGGTCGCGGCCGGTGGCGGGCTGCTGCGGCTGCCGAAGCGGATCCCGTACCAGAAGGCGCTCGAGCTGGCGCTGACCGGCGACGCCTTCACCGCGGCGGAGGCGCACGGCTGGGGATTCGTGAACCGGCTGACCGAGCCTGGCGCGGCGCTCGACGGCGCGCTGGAACTGGCCGAGCGGATCACCGCCAACGGCCCGCTCGCCGTCGCGGCCACCAAGGAGGTCATCGTCCGGTCCTCGGGTTGGACCGACGAGGAGGCCTTCACCCGGCAGTTCGAGGTGATGGGACCGGTGTTCGCGTCCGAGGACGCGCAGGAGGGCCCCCGCGCCTTCGCGGAGAAGCGCGCCCCGGTCTGGACCGGTCGCTAGTGCGGCGTCGAGGAGTCCTGCTCGCGGCACCGGTGCTGCTGGTGGCGGGGCTCCTCGGCGGATGTGCCCCGTCGGCATCCGAGCCGTCGGCCCCGGACCCGGTGGACGTCGCCGCCGACGGCTACGTCTACGGCGCCGCGCCGGTGACGCTGGCCCGGACCCGGGCGAACATGACCTGCCTGCTGCCGGTCAACCAGCTCTACAGCCAGGCGCAGCTCTCCGGTCCGGACTCGAGGACGGTGGTCGCGCCAAACGTGGACACCCTGTATTCGATTGCCTGGCTGGATCTTCGGGCGGGACCGGTGCTGCTGAGCCACCCGGACATGGGGGAGCGGTACTTCGGCTTCCAGTTCCTCGACATCTACACCAACGTCTTCGCGAACGTCGGCACCCGGGAGACCGGAGCCGCCGCGGGCGCGCGGCTGATCGTGCCGCCGGGCTTCTCGGGTCCGCCGCCGCCCGGCGTCGCGGTGATCGAGTCCCCGACCTGGGACGCGTGGATGATCGGCCGGACCCTGGTCGAATCGGACGCGGACCTGCCCGCGGCCCGGGAGGTGCAGCAGCGGTACGAGATGCGGGTGGTCGGACCGCCCGTGTCCGACGCCCCGCCGCCGTTGCCGCCGACCGACTGCGGAAACAACCCCGCCCCGCAGGCGCTCGCGGCGTCCGGACCGGAGTTCTTCGACGAGCTGTCCGCCGTCCTCGCGTCGAACCCGCCGCCGCCGGCGGACCGGCCGTTGCTCGACCGGATCGCCGCCCTCGGGGTGACGCCGGGCGGGACGCCGAGTGCCGGTGAACTCGCCGCGGTGACCGCGCTGGAATCCGGGATGACGCTGGGGGAGAGCCGGATCGAGGCCGCGACCCAGACCGGCGGTGCCGGCTGGCGGACGCTGCCGGACGCCGGCCGGTACGGCGTCGACTACCTCCAGCGCGCCGTCGTGGCCCGGATCGGTCTGGGCGCCAACGTGCCCGAGGAGTCGGCGTACTCGGTGACGCGCACCGACGCGGACGGCGAACCGCTCCGAGGCGATCGCGGCTACCGGCTGCACTTTCCCGCAGGCGGGCTGCCGCCGGTGGACCCGCGCGGGTTCTGGTCGGTCACGCTCTACGGGCCGGACATGTTCTTCGTGCCGAACGCACTGCAGCGGTATGCGATCGGCGACCGGACTCCGGGCCTGGTGCGGAACCCGGACGGCTCGCTGGACCTGTGGATCGGTGCCGCCGAACCGGGTGCCGGACGGTCGAACTGGCTGCCCGCGCCGGCGGGCGAGTTCGTGCTGATGCTGCGCTCCTACCTGCCCACCGCACCGAGTTGGACCCCACCCGACCCCGAACCCCGACCGGAGGGATGACCCGTGTCGACCCCACTTGCCGAGTTGCACATGCACATCGAGGGCTCCCTGGAGCCCGAGCTGATACTCGCGCTCGCCGAGCGCAACCGCGTCGCGCTGCCCTACCGTGACCTCGACGACCTGAGGTCACGCTACGAGTTCACCGACCTGCAGTCGTTCCTGGACCTGTACTTCGCCAACATGGCGGTGCTGCGGACCGAGCAGGACTTCGCGGACCTGGCCCGGGCCTACTTCGCCCGCGCCGCGGCCGCCGGGGTACGGCACGCCGAGATCTTCTTCAACCCGCAGGCCCACACCGTCCGAGGGGTGCCGCTGCGGGCGGTGCTCGACGGGCTCGGCGAGGCCGTCCGCGGCAGCGAGGCCGAGTTCGGCGTCTCCACCGCGCTGATCGCCGCGGTGCTGCGGGACCGGCCTGCGGCGGAGGCGGGGGAGATGCTCGACGAGTTGGTGCGACTGGACGTTCCGGTGCTGGGCCTGGGGCTGGACTCGGCGGAGGTCGGGAACCCGCCGTCGAAGTTCGTGGAGGTCTTCGAGCGGGCCCGCGCGCACGGGCTGCACACCGTCGCGCACGCGGGCGAGGAGGGACCGCCGGAGTACATCTGGCAGGCGCTGGACCTGCTCGGGGTCGAGCGGATCGACCACGGGGTGCGCTGCCTAGAGGACCCGGCGCTGGTGGCCCGGCTGGTCGACGAGCAGGTCCCGCTGACGGTGTGCCCGCTGTCGAACGTCCGGCTCCGGGTGGTCGACACCATGGCTGAGCACCCGCTGCGCACCATGCTCGACGCTGGGCTGCTGGTCACCGTCAACTCGGACGACCCGGCCTACTTCGGGGGCTACGTCGACGACAACTTCGCCGGCCTGCGGGCCGGGCTGGGGTTGACCGACGAGGAGCGGGAGGTGCTGGCCCGCAATTCGATTCGCGCGTCCTTCGCCTCAGCGGAGCGCAAGCGGGAGCTGCTCGGCGACGGCTGACGCGAGGGCGAGCAGGTCCAGGTCGCGTCCAGCGGGACCGACGAGGCACAGCCCGACCGGGTTCTTCTCCGCGGTGCGCAGCGGCACGGTCACGGTGGGCAGTCCGGCGACCGTCGCGACGGCGGTGAGCATCCCGGTGCTGCGCATGGTGTTGCGGTAGGTTTCGCCGCTGAGGTCGCCGTCCGACCTCGGCGGCGCAGGTGAGGCGGTGGTGGGCAGCACCAGCACCCGGTCGCCGAGGAAGGCGTGGACCGCGGCCGCGGCGCCGGCGAGGGTGTCCGAGGCGCGGCGGTAGGACGCCTCCGAGGTGCGACCGGCCTGGCCGAAGTTCTCCCGGGGCTCGGCGCTCAGCGAGGTGGACGCGGCGGCGACGAATGCGCCGTGCCGTTGCCAGGCCTCGTACGCGACGACGGTGGCGACGGCCTCGTACCAGTCCGGCAACGCGCCGATGTCGAAGTTCTCGTCGGCGAGGCGGGGCAGGTCCGCGGTCCGCCAGGCGGCCAGCGCGGCGTTCGTCGCGGCCTGCACGGGGGCGTCGGCGACGGCGACGAGGCCGCGGGAGGTCACCGCCGCGGTCAGCGGCCGGGCCGGGGTGGCCGGTACGGACGCGGCCACAGCCTCGGCGAGGACATCGAGGTCGGCGCCCAGCCAGCCGACGGTGTCGAGGGTGGTGCTCAGGCCCACCATGCCGTCGGTGGACACCGCGCCGCGGGTCGCGGAGCAGCCGTACAGACCCTGGTAGGCGGCCGGTATCCGCACCGAGCCGTCGGTGTCGGGGCCGAGCCCGAGTGAGACCGCTCCGTCGGCGGCGGCACTGCCGGCCCCGGAGGTCGAGCCGCCCGGCAGGCGTTCCGGCGCAGCCACATTGGGTGGGGTGCCGGTCAGGTCGTTGGCCCCGGAGTGTCCGTAGCCGAGGTCGTCGGTCTGGGCCAGGCCGGTGACCGTCGCGCCTGCGGCGAGCAGGGCCGCCACCGCGGGCGCGGTGCGCGACTCGACCGGAGCCTGCGCCAGCCATCGCGGGTTGCCTGCGCCGACCTGCTGGCCTGCCACCGCGAACAGGTCCGTCACCGCGACGGACTTCCCGTCCAGGGCGCCGGAACCGGTGGCGGTCACCAGCGGCGAGCCCTGGACGCGCCAGGTGGCGCGCGAGGCCGGGGTGGCGGTGGCAGCGGGGCCGCCACCGGGCAGCGGCGGGACCCCGGGGTCGGCGGCGTCGTCGCCGCACCCGCCGAGCAGGGCCGCCGCGCCGGTGGCGGCGCCGATCGAGAGGAATGCCCGGCGCGACAGATCGGTCATCGCACCAGGCTAGTGCGCCGGATCGCGCAGTCCGGGAGCGACGCTCAGTCCAGGATCTGCCGCAGGTAGTCGTTGTCGAATACCCGGGCCGGGTCGTACTTGTCCCGGACGGCCCGGAACTCGTCGAAGTGCTTGTAGGTGGGACGCAGGTCCGCTGCGGTGCGGGAGTGCAGCTTGCCCCAGTGCGGGCGACCGTCGACGGCGCGCGCGATGGACTCGACGGCGGCGAAGTACTCGCGGTGGTCGCGCCGGTAGTACTGGTGCACTGCGATGTACGCGCTGTCGCGGCCGTTGGCGGTGGACATCCACACGTCGTCGGCGGCGGCGACCCGAACCTCGACCGGGAAGGCGACCCGGAAGTCGGACTTGTTCAGCCAGCTGTCGATCTGCTGCAGCGTCTCCGGCAGCGCCTCGACGGGGATCGCGTACTCCATCTCGCGGAATTTAACCCGGCGTGAGGAGGCGAAGACCTTGTAGCTTCGGTCGGTGAAGTCGCGCGCCGACAGGGCCCGCGAGGAGATCTCGTTGACCTTCGGGATGGCGCCGGGGAACCGGGAGACGACCCTGTTGACACCCTCGAAGAGGGTGTTGGAGAGCAGCTCGTCGTCGATGAAGCCGCGGACCGGGTTGACCGGGTTCAGCGGTGCGTCCGCAGGCAGCCTGGTGTTGCGCTTGGTGAGCACGCGGTCGGTGTGCGGGAACCAGTAGAACTCGAAGTGGTCGACGCCGGTGGCGTTCTCCTCGATGCGGTCCATGATCGAGCCGAGCCGGTCCGGGGACTCGACTGCGCGCAGCGTGTAGGCGGGGACGCACTGCAGGGTGAGCGTGGCGATGACGCCGAGGGCGCCGAGGCCGATCCTGGCCGCCTGGAACAGTTCCGAGTTCTCGTGCGGGGAGCAGTCGACGATCGAGCCGTCCGCGAGCACGATCGTCAGCGCGCGAACCTGGGTGGCGAGGCCGCCGAACCGTGCGCCTGTGCCGTGCGTGCCGGTGGCGATCGCGCCTGCGATCGACTGGACGTCGATGTCGCCGAGGTTCTCCATCGCCAGCCCGAGGTTCCAGAGGGTGGGATTGAGTTCGTTCAGGCGTGTCCCCGCGTAGACGGTCACGAGGGCGCCCGGGGCGTCGGTCCGAACGACGGATTCGATGCCGGACAGGTTGTCCAGGCTGATCAGTACCCCGTCGGTCACCGCCGCCGCGGTGAAGGAGTGGCCGGCGCCGACACACTTGACATGCAGGCCCTCTGTCGCCGCCCGGGTGATCTCGAAGCTGAGCTCCGCGACGGTGGCGGGTGTGGCGAATCGGCGGGGGCTGGCGCTTGCGCACTCGGCCCAGTTGTGCCAGGTCTGCGAATCCATGGCATCCAATCTATCTGGACGGCCGTCCAGGTCAAACAGTTTTCGTGAATATTTATTTCCGCACTCTAGGATCATCAGATGCTGAACAGGCTTCCGGCGGACGAGCGTCGCGCGCAACTTGTCGAATCCGCGATGGGCATTGCGGAGCGGGGTGGCATCAGCTCGGTCACCATCCGTGCCGTCGCCGAGGCTGCGGGCGTGTCACTCGGGGTGGTGCACTACTGCTTCGACAGCAAGGAAGCGCTCGTCGCGGCGATGGGGGAGTCGCTCGTCGTGCAGCTCAGTGAGGGCCTGGGCTACGCCTTCGGTCAGGCGCAGGAGGGTAGCGACGACCAGGTCGGCCTGCGCGGCCTGCGCGAGGTGCTGCACCGCGGCATAACCGCGATGTGGCCGCTCATCGAGGCGACGCCGGACCGTCAGCTGCTCACCTACGAGATCACCGCCTACGGTCTGCGGCAGCAGGCGGCCGGGGCGGAGCTTGCTGGCCTGATCGCGGACATGCAGTACAAGACCATGGACGCGCGGGCGGTGGACTTCCTCGAGCAGTCGGCCGAGCACACCGGGACCAGGTGGGCCGAGCCGGTTCCGCACATCGCGAGGTTCGCGCTCGCCGTGATCGACGGGATCGTGCTGCGGTGGCTGGTGGACCGCGACAGCGAGGGCGTGATCGCCGAACTCGACGACCTCGTGCAGATGATCACCGCCAAGGCCGTCGAACTCTGATCGCGGGGCGTCGGCCGGATTCCGCCACGCCGAACCGGTTCGCCCGAAAAATGGCCCGGCCAAGACGTGGACAGTCGTCCAGTTCGGGTGGTTGACTCGTCCCCATGACCGCTATCTCTGACCGGCCGGGTGCCGACACGCGTGACTGCGCGACGCCCGAGCGCCTGGACGCCGCCACCCGCGAGCTCGATCCGCCGCTTGCCGCGGTGGATCTGCAGTCGTTGCGGGCGAACGCCGCCGACCTTGTCCGGCGCGCCGGCGGGACGCCGGTCCGGGTGGCCAGCAAGTCGGTGCGGTGCCGCGCGGTGCTGGAGGAGACCCTCGGGTCCGGGCTCACCGCGCGCGGCGGGTTCCGCGGCATCATGTCGTACTCGCTGCGCGAGGCGATCTGGTTGGTGGGCCTCGGTGCGCGCGACGTCCTGATGGGCTACCCGACCACCGACCGCGGGGCGCTCGCCGAGCTGGCCGCGGACCCGCTGCTGCTCGACTCGATCACCCTGATGATCGACAGCGTCGACCACCTCGACTACGTGCACTCGGCGGTGGGCAGCTCGGCGGTGCCCGCACGGGTCTGCCTGGACATCGACGCGTCGCTGCGGATCGGGCGGGTGCACCTCGGCGTGCGGCGCTCGCCGCTGCGCACCCCCGAGGAGGCCGAGTCGGTCGCGCGGGAGGCGACCCGGCGCGGCTTCCGGGTGGTCGGCGTGATGTTCTACGAGGCCCAGATCGCCGGGTTGCCCGACAGCAGCCCCGCGATCCGGATGGTCAAGAAGGCCTCGGCGGCGGAGCTGTCGAAGCGTCGCGGCACGGTGGTCGACGCGGTCACGGCCGCGGTCGGAAAGCTGGAGATCGTCAACAGCGGAGGTACCGGGTCGTTGGAGGTGAGCTCCGCGGACCACTCGGTCACCGAGGTCACGGCCGGGTCCGGGCTCTACGTCCCCACCCTGTTCGACAGGTACCGCGCGTTCACGCCGCGGCCGGCCATGTACTTCGCGTTGTCCGCGGTCCGTCGCCCGACGCCGAAGATCGCGACGCTGTTCGCGGGCGGCTACGTCGCCTCCGGTCCGACCGGGGCATCCCGGGTGCCGACGCCGGTGTGGCCCGCCGGGTTGAAGCTGCTGCGCAACGAGGGCGTCGGCGAGGTGCAGACGCCGGTCACCGGCCTCGCCGCCGGGACCGTCCGGATCGGCGACCGGGTGTGGTTCCGGCACGCCAAGGCGGGCGAGCTGTGCGAGCGGTTCACCACCCTGCACCTGGTGGACGGCGACGGCACGCGCACCGTAGTGCCCACCTACCGCGGCGACGGGCAGTGCTTCGGCTGACACTCCCCGTCGGCGGGTCGGCGGCGCTACCCGCCGTCCAGGCGCATGAACGCGCCCAGCTCCGCCAGGCCCGCCGGTGTGCCGGGCAGGTACCGGACCAGTGTGGGGGACCGGACGATCACCGCCCGCCACTTCCCCCGCGAGATCGCGACGTTCAACCTGTTGCGTGACAACAGGAATCCCATGCCGCGGGGCACGTCGTCGGCCGACGACGCGGTCATCGACACGAACACCACCGCGGCCTCCCGGCCCTGGAACTTGTCTACGGTGCCGACCAGCACTCGTTCCAGGCCTGCCTCGGCGAGATGCGCCCGGATCAGCGCCGCCTGCGCGTTGTAGGGCGCGACGACGAGGATGTCGGACTGACCGAGCGGGCGGGGCGCCTCGCCAGTCGCCGGGGTCCACGGCGTGCCGATGAGCCCGGTCGCCTCGGCGGTGATCGCCGCGGCCTCCTCCTGCGAGGACGTCGATCTCCCGGCGTGGTCGACGAGCAGGGTGGCGACACCCGGTTCGACGCCGGCCAGGTCCCGGCCGGTCGTCACCGACTCCTTCGCATGCAGGCGCCCGTCGTACGACAGTGCCGACACCGCCGCGCAGACCAGTGGGTGCATCCGCCAGGAGACGTCGAGGAAGTAGCCGAGTTCCGGCGGCAGCGCGCCCGCACCGTCCGCCAGCCAGCCGAGGGCGGAGGTGTCCACCGGTTCTGGGTGGATGCCCTGACTGACCTGTGGCAGCTGCTGCGGGTCGCCGAGCAGCAGCAGGTTTCGTGCCGAGATCCCGACCGCAACGGTGTTCGCCAGTGAGAACTGCCCGGCTTCGTCGACGACGAGCAGGTCGAGACTGCCCGGCGGCACCCGGTCGGAGTGTGCGAAATCCCATGCGGTGCCGCCGATCACGCAGCCGCTGTCTTCGTGTTGGCGCAGGAACTCGGGGAACCCGCTCGGATCGAGGCTCGTCCACGCCTGGTCCGTGGTCAGCCCGGAGCCGGGCTTCTTCGCGGCTCGCTCGCCGGGGACCCCCGATCGGACCACGGCGTCGAGCATGTTCTCGACCACCGAGTGCGACTGTGCGACGACACCGACCCGCCACCCGTGTCGGGCCACGAGCTCCGCGACCACGGCCGCGCCGGTGTGTGTCTTGCCGGTGCCCGGCGGGCCCTGCACCGCCAGGTACGAGTCGTCCAGGTCGAGCAGCGCGGCGGTGATAGCGGGTGCCCGGTCGTCCGGATCGGCGACCGGCAGCGGGGCGCCCGAACGGGTCCTCGGCGGGGTCCGGCGCAGGATGTCCACCGCGGCGGTACCGGGCAGTGCGGGCAGTGCCGCGGCGGCCGCCGCGGCCTGCTCGGAGATCGAGGCCTCGATCCGCTGCGTCGGGACCGGACGGCCCGGCGCCAGTGCCATCGGTACCCCGTCATGGGGCACGCTGCCCTGAAGTTCCTCCACGACCACCACGTCGCGGGGCCTGCCGTCGGACCCGACCTCCGACTCGATCGCGACCACCGTGACGTCGACGGTGCCGCGCGCGGCCGCGTCTGCGGAGCCGATCCCGGTCGCCGCGTCGTACAGCGCGAACGGTTTTCCGCCGACCCGGGTGGTGGATCCGGAGCCCCAGGAGCCGACGAGCCGCAGCGTGCGACGCAGCTTCCGTTGCCGCGGGTTGCTCTTGTGCCAGTCCTCGGTGACAGTCACCGTCTCGGCCACGAACACGTCGGCGGTGTCGGCCCACTCGTCGGTGGGAGCGGTCAGCCGGTCGAAGTGCGCCCACCAGAACGGCTTCCGCTCGCGACGGTGGTAGCCCAGTGCCGCAGCCATCAACGCGGCGGCCTGCTGGTCCGCCGAGCGCTTCCCGGACAGCGCGTCGCCGACGTAGTCGCGCAGCGCCACCTCGGTGGTGTTCGGCTGCTCGACAGCGGTGACCACCGCCTGCTGCACGGGGTGCGGGTGGACGCCGCGGTCGGCGGCGAGCCCGCGCAGCCAGTCCCGCAGGTGCAGCGTGGAGAGGCAGTCGTACTCGTTGTACTCGCGGATCTCGGCGAGCACCTGATCGGCGGCACCGCCGTCGTGCTGTTCGCGAAGTGTGCAGTAGTTCGCGTACGCGACGATGGAGTCGACTGCGGTGGCGACGTCGTCGCCGCGCAACTTCTCGCCCATGTAGAGCGGCTCGAGCTTCTTGATCGAGTACGACGATGCGCCGACCCGCACCGCGCCCCGGACAACCGGGTAGAGGTCCACCAGGACGTTCTCGCGCAGCAGCGCGTCCACGGTCTCCTCACCGACGCCGTAGCGGCCGGCCAGGCGCAGCAGCGCGGTCTTCTCGTAGGCCGCGTAGTGGTAGACGTGCATGTGCGGGAAGCGTTTCCGGCGCTCGGTCACGTAGTCGAGGAAGTCGAGCAGCGCCCGGCGTTCCTGGTCCCGGTCGTGCGCCCAGAACGGGCGGAAGGTGCCGTCGGACTCCATCACCCCGAACAGGTACTCCAGCCCCCAGTCCGCGGAGCCGTCCGTCCACAGCGGGTCGCCCTCGAAGTCGAAGAAGATGTCGCCGGCATCGGGGGCCGGAATCCCGGCGAGGTCGCGGCCGCCGTCGATCACCTCGAACACCGGTGTGCCGCTGCGTTCCTGACGGATCTGCGCGGCGGCCTGCCCGCGCAGGGAGTCGAGGGTGCGCGCGCCCATGCCGTCGACGGGCCCCGCGGACCCGGCCAGCGCGTCGATCGTCGTGACACCCGCGCGGATCAGCTTGTCCCGCTGGGTGGATCGCAGTCCCGCGACGAGGGTCAGATCCCTGCTGCGCGCGACCTCGCCGGCACAGTCGTCGCAGTGGCCGCAGCCGCGCACATCGGCCCACGAGACGGGCCCGCCACCGCGGATGTGGGCGTCGAGCAGCCGCACGAGCTCGTCGCGACGCTGCCGGAACACCGGGGCGATCTCGCCGAGCGGGAACGCCGCGGTGGAGTCGTCGCCGAGGATCAGGGCCGCGGTGGGCGCGGTCGCGACGCCGTCTGCGGCCAGCGCGTCGGCGTAGGCGGCCAACTGCAGCAGCGCGGGCACCCGGGCGTGCCTCGACAGCTTGGTGTCCACCACCTGGTAGCCGGCGTCCGTGCGCACGAGGAAGTCGCAGAATCCGAGGAACCGACCGTCGAAGAAGGTGCCCTGGTAGATCACGTCGGCGCCCGACCGGGCCGCGGCGACCGTGGCGAGGTTGGCCCGGGTCAACCCCTCGACGTCGAGATCCGGGCGGTCGATGGCGACCACGCCGTCGCCGAACCGCTCGCGGAATCCGTCCAGTCGCCGCCGCTCGTGGGCGTTGCCGAGGCTTGACGTCCGGACCAGCATCGGGTCGGGCAACTCCGGTGCCGCCGCTTCGATCCTCCCCAGCAACGCGTCGAGCCGGCGAAGCAGCGCGAACTCGCACTGCGCGGCCCGGGAGAGGTCGCTGGCGCTGTAGATCAACTCATGGTCGAGGAGGAACACGAGGACGACTATCGCAGACGGAACCGACAGTTCGATTCTGTCGGCGGGAAGGCTGGTGGTGAGGTCATAATCCTCCGGTGCCGTTCTACGATGGGGCCTCCGGACAGGTCCACTACCGCCACTGGCCGTGCGCCGAGCCGCTCGCAGGCCTGGTGCTGCTGCACGGCCGCGGTCAACACAGCGGGAACTACCACCGCTTCGCCCGGGCGCTGGGGGCCGAGCGGATCGAGGTGTGGGCCCTGGACCATGTGGGCCACGGCCTCAGCGAAGGCGAACTCGGCGACTACGGCCCGGTCCCGGACCTCGGCGTCAACGTGGTTCGGCTGGCTGAGATTGCCCGCGCCGAGCGGCCGGGGGCAGTGCTCGCGGTGATGGGGCATTCGCTCGGCGCCGTCGCTGCCATCACCGCGCTGACGGAGCATCCGGACCTGTTCGAGGCGGTGGTGCTGTCCGGGCTCCCGCGCTACGCGGCCACCGAACCGGAACTGCTCGCGCAGGTGCGGGCGCCGATCCTGGCCGTGCACGGTGTGGACGATCGGCTCGCGCCGGTCGACGGCACCCGGGAGTGGGCGGCCCGGTTGCAGGGCGTCGAGCTGTGGGAATACGCGGATGCCGGTCACGACCTGCTGCACGAGCCGGTTGCCGGGCGGGTCACCGCAGACGTGACGGACTTCCTGTTGCGGTCGACGGTGGGCCGGTGACCCCGGGCGAGCATCTGGAACTGCTTCGGATCGAGGGCCACCGGCTGGCCGCGATGCCCGTCGAGGCCCTCGACCTGCCCGTGCCGACGGTGCCGGGGTGGACGCTCGAGCGGGTGGTCCGGCACACCGGCCGGGTGCACCGCTGGGTGCGGGCGGTCCTGGCAGCCGGTCCCGTGGCGACGCTCGACGAACCGGTCACGGTCCAGTCGCTGCCCCACGGTCCGGCCTGCCTGCCCGCCTACCGGGAGGCGCTCGAGGCGCTGCTCGCGGACCTGGCCGGCTACGGCGCGGACCGCGAGGCGCCGACGCTCGTCGGGTCCGGCACGGTGCGGTTCTGGATGCGCAGGCAGGCCCACGAGGTCGCGGTGCACCGAGTGGACGCGGCGGACGCCGTGCACGCCGCCGGCGGGCCCGCCCCCGATCCGTTCGCCCCGACCGCGGCGGCCGACGGTGTCGACGAGTGGGCGCGGGTGATGCTGGCCCGGGTGCTTCCGGCGGGTTCGGTTCCGGAGTCGTTGCGCGGCAGGACCGTTCACCTGCGCGGCACGGACACCGACAACGCCGAGTGGCTGTTGCGATTCGGTGCCGACGGCGTACGGGTGGAGACCGGGCAGTCGAGGGCGGACGTCGTGGTGCACGGACGCGCCCAGGAGTTGATGCTGACCGCATGGCGGCGGCGGCCGCTGGCCGCGCTGGAGGTGTCCGGTGACGTCGAGGTCGCGCGGGCGATGCTGGACGCGGCGCGGATCTGAGCCGGTCACGGGCTGGTCATCCGGCGCTGCCGCCGCACCCCCAGGACAGTCCGGCGGCCCGCTGTCCGGCGGCCAGGACCTCCGCAAGCATCGCGTCGGTCAGCGCGTCGTCCTCGAGCCCCAGGGCGGCGACGACCGTGGCCGGTCGGTCGCCGGTACCCGCAACCGATACGCCGTGCGAAAACTCGACCGGGTCGAGGGCCAGGGTTCGCAGCGACACGTCCCAGGCGTCGGCGCCGAACGCGACGACCGCACGCACCCACGGCCGCAACGACTCCCATTCAGAGGAGGGGTCGGAGACGATGCGGACACCGAACAGCTTCTGGTCCGCCGCGTCGCGGCCGCCGGCTCGGGCGGCAACCCCCACCAGGTACAACGAGTCCAGCAGCCGCGACTGCGCCGTGATCTCCGGGGCGATCACCAGCAGCTTGGGAAACGCGTCACCGTATCCGGGTGAGCCGCCCTCCGGGGCGGGGTGCGCAGTCGTCGGCATGGTTGCCATTGAACCCCGACCGCGATCCCGCGCCGGGGGCGGCTAGGTCATAGTCCGCCGGTGGAGCCGAGTGCGAAGGCGATGCGGGAGAAGATTTCGGCCAGCGCGCCCTCGAGGGTGCCGATGGGGACGTCAATCTCGCCGGGGTCAGGCATTCGATAACTCCTCTGTGCGGTCGGTACAAGAAACGACAAATGGGCCGTTCCCGCCGGATGATTCGGCGGGAACGACCCATTCAGCCACACACCCGCCCCGATCGGGGCGGAATTGTCAGGAGTAAATTGCCGCGATCTCCCGGGGTGACCAGCACAGCGCGGGTACCGCTACGTCATGATCACGGCGTCGGCCGAGCCGAGCGCGAGCGCGATCGAGTTGAAGAACGAGGTCACGGGGTCGTACACGAGAATGTCCTGCAGGGGCAGCGTCATCAGGGGCTCTCCTTCGTCGAGTCGGGTACCCAAACGGTGAATGGGTCGTTCCCGCCGGATGATTCGGCGGGAACGACCCATTCAGTCATACGAGCGCGTCCCTCGGTCGGGGATCGCGTCGATCAGGAGTAGATCGCCTCGATCGCGGTGCCGAACGACTCGTGGATGACGTTGCGCTTGAGCTTGAGCGTCGGGGTCAGCTCGCCGGTGGCGACGGTGAAGTCGACGTCGAGGATCCGGTACTTCTTGATCTGCTCGGGGTTGGAGACCTTCCGGTTGCCCTCGGCGACCGCGGCGTCGATCTCGGCGACCAGGTCGACGTTCTTGATCACCTCGGCCATCGGCAGGCCGGTGTCGAAGCCGTTGCGCTCGAGCCAACCGGGCAGCGCCTCCGGATCGATGGTGATCAGCGCGCCGATGAACGGCTTCGCGTCGCCGACCACCAGGCACTGGCTGATCAGCGGGTGCGCCCGGAGCGCGTCCTCGAGCACCGCGGGGGCGACGTTCTTGCCGCCGGCGGTGACGATGATCTCCTTCTTGCGGCCGGTGATCGAGACGAAGCCCTCGGAGTCGATCGAACCCAGGTCACCGGTGTGGAACCAGCCGTCGCGGATGGCCTCCTCGGTGGCCTTCTCGTTGTGCCAGTAGCCGTCGAAGACCACGGGTCCCTTGATCAGCAGCTCGCCGTCGTCGGCGATCCGGGCGGCGTGTCCGCTGATCGGCTTGCCGACGGTGCCGACCTTCTGCGCCTTGGTGGTGTTGACGGTGACGGCGGCACTGGACTCGGTGAGGCCGTAGCCCTCGTAGACGGGGATGCCGACGCCGCGGAAGAAGTGGCCGAGGCGGGCGCCGAGCGGCGCGCCGCCGGACACCGCGCGGTCGCAGTTGCCGCCGAGCGCGGCGCGCAGCTTCGAGTACACGAGCTTGTCGAAGACGGCGTGCTTGAGCTTGAGGACCAGCCCGGGACCGCCGGACTCCTGCGCCTCGCTCCATGCGATGGCGGTCTCGGCGGCCTTGCCGAAGATCTTGCCCTTGCCGCCGTCCTCGGCCTTCTGCTTGGCGGAGTTGTAGACCTTCTCGAACACACGCGGCACCGACAGGATGAAGTTCGGCTTGAAGGCGGCGAACTGGTCGAGCAGGGTCGTCAGGTCCGCGGTGTGACCGACAGTGACCTTGTTGTCGAAGGCCCCGAACGAGATCGCGCGGGCGAACACGTGCGCCAGCGGCAGGAACATCAACGTGCTGCTGCCCTCGTACAGCGCGTCGTCGAGCGCGAGCTTGACGGCCTGCGACTCGGCGCTGAAGTTGGCGTGGGTGAGCTGGACGCCCTTGGGGCGGCCGGTGGTGCCGGAGGTGTAGATCAGGGTGGCGGGGGACGCCGCGCCGACCTGGCCACGGCGGGTGTGCAGGTCCTCGTCGCTGATCCCGGCGCCGCGGGTGGTCAGCTCGTCGAGGCCGCCGGCCTCGATGGACAGCATCTCGCGAAGATCGGGCGCGGCCTCGGCGACGTCCTTCATGGCCGTGGTGTGCGTCGCGGTCTCGACGACCAGCAGCTTGGTCGCGGAGTCCTCGAGGATCCACTTGGCCTGGTCGGGGGAGGAGGTCTCGTAGATGGCGACGGTGCAGCCGCCCGCGGTCCAGATGGCGTAGTCGAGGACCACCCACTCGTATCGAGTTCCGGAGAGGATGGCGACGCGGTCACCGAGCTCGACGCCCGACGCCATCAGGCCCTTGGCGACGGCCTTGACCTGCGATGCGAACTCGGCGGCGGTGACGTCTACCCAGGCCCCGTTCACCAAGCGCCGGAACGGCACGTGTTGGGGGCATTCCTGCTCGAAGCGGAACACCGTGTCCGCCATCGAAATGTCCTCGGGGATGGAAAACGCGGCCGGAACGTCGAACTCTCGCACTGGGACCCCTTCGTGAACTGCATGTACTTCGGGTGTGCATTGGATCACATTCACAGGGGGGATGCACCTGGTTGGGGCGTCCGGTATGCCCGACTCGGCGTCGGCGGTGGTCGCCCGGCTGTCGCTCACAGTGTGGCGAACTGCGGATTCGGCAGTCAGGTGAGGCGAACATCACGTCCCGAGGGCGGTCGTGACCTCGTGGTCGGTGAGTTGGTGGAAGTCGCGGTACGCCCCGCCCACCCCGTTCAACTGCAGCGGGACCAGCGGGCAGATCACCTCGTCGGCCTCGGCCTCGAGGCGGGTGATCGCCTCCGCCGACGACACCGGGACCGCCACGATCAGCCGGGCCGCCAGCTGGGCCCGGGCCACCCGGCAGGCCGCGACGGCAGTGGCACCCGTGGCCATCCCGTCGTCGACAATCAACACCACCCGGTCGCGCGGCGAGATCCGCGGGCGGTCGCCGCGCAGCAGCAGCACCCGCCGTCGGAGTTCACGGCGTTCGGCGGCCTCGACGTCGGCCAGGGCCGACGGACTCACCCCGGTCTGCGCGAGCACGTCGGTGTTGAGCACCCGCACGTCGTCCTCCCCGAGCGCGCCCATCGCCAGCTCCGGCTGCCAGGGAACGCCCAGCTTGCGGACGACTATCACGTCCAGCTCGGCGTCGAGTGCCTGCGCTACCGCGGCGGCCACCGGAACCCCGCCTCGCGGCAGGCCGAGCACGAGCGGGTCCGAGTCGCGCAGGTGTCCGAGCGATGCGGACAGTGCTCGACCGGCGGTGGTCCGGCTGTCGTAGAGCATGCTGGTCCTGACGCTACGCCGCCGGCTTCCGTCCGTCGGCCCGCCGGAGCCCGCGGGACTACCCGCGGTGCTCGGTGACGGTGAACCGGCGCAGAGCCAGCGCCGGGTTCCGCTGCCGCACCTCGGCAATGCGCTCGGCGTTGACGTCGGCGACGGCGGTGCCGACGGTCTCGCCGAGCGAGGCCAGCACCACGCCCATCGGGTCCACGATCATCGAGTTGCCGGACCCCGTCCGCGCGCTCTGGTCGGCCGCGGCGACGTAGACGGTGTTCTCGATCGCGCGGGCCCGCAGCAGCGTGGTCCAGTGGTCTTCCTTGAGCGGACCCGGCACCCACTGGGCGGGCATCAGCAGGACATCGGCCCCCGCGTCCACGATGCGCCGGGTCACCTCGGGAAAGCGCAGGTCATAGCACGTCTGCATGCCGAAGGTCAGGCCGTCGACCGCGAACGTCTCGGGCTCCTCGACCGGTCCGGCCCGGATCACCTCGGACTCCCGGTACCCGAAGGCGTCGTACAGGTGCAGTTTGCGGTAGACGGCGACGATCCGGCCGTCCGGACCGGCCGCGACCAGGGTGTTCGACACCCGGTGGTCGTCGGTCAGCGACTCGTTGACGCCCGCCACGACGTGTACGCCGAACTCCGCCGCCGTCGCGAGCAGGCCGGTGACGAACGGGCCGTCCAGGGGTTCGGCGGCCGCGACGAGCTGTTCGTCCAGGCGCGGGGAGGTGAACATCGCGTACTCGGGGGCGACCACCAGCCGGGCCCCGCGGGCGGCCGCCGCGCCCACCAGGTTGCGCACGCTCAGGTGGTTCTGGCTCTTGTCCTGGCCCGGCGCGAACTGGGCCACTGCGATCTCGACCATGGCACGAGTATGGCCGGTAGTCCGCAATCCGAATACCACGAGTTAAACTTCTCTGGAGATGAGTGACACCGAGCAATACCCCGAGCCCGAAGCAGACACCACCACCTTTGCCGACCTCGGCATCGAGGAACGAGTGCTTCGGGCGCTGTCGGATGTCGGTTACGAAACGCCCTCCCCGATTCAGGCCGCGACCATCCCGCCGTTGATGGCGGGCAACGACGTGGTGGGTCTGGCCCAGACCGGCACCGGTAAGACCGCCGCGTTCGCCGTGCCGATCCTCTCCCGCATCGACACCACCAAGAAGCACCCACAGGCGCTGGTGCTGGCTCCGACCCGTGAGCTGGCGCTGCAGGTGGCCGAGGCGTTCGGCAAGTACTCCGCGCACATCCCGGGTCTGCAGGTCCTGCCCATCTACGGTGGCCAGGCCTACGGCGTCCAGCTGTCCGGCCTGCGCCGCGGCGCGCAGATCATCGTGGGCACGCCGGGTCGCGTCATCGACCACCTGGAGAAGGGCACCCTGGACCTCTCGCACCTGGACTACCTGGTGCTCGACGAGGCCGACGAGATGCTCAAGATGGGCTTCCAGGAGGACGTCGAGAAGATCCTCGCGGAGACCCCGGAGTACAAGCAGGTGGCGCTGTTCTCGGCGACCATGCCGGCCGCGATCCGGAAGATCTCCAAGCAGTACCTGCACGACCCGGTCGAGATCACCGTCAAGACCAAGACGTCGACCGCCCCGAACATCACCCAGCGCTGGGTCCAGGTTGCGCATCAGCGCAAGCTCGACGCGCTCACCCGGGTCCTCGAGGTCGAGACCTTCGAGGCGATGATCATCTTCGTCCGGACCAAGCAGGCCACCGAGGATCTCGCCGAACGTCTTCGCGCGCGCGGGTTCTCGGCCGCCGCGATCAACGGCGACATCGTGCAGGCGCAGCGCGAGCGGACCATCGGCCAGCTCAAGAACGGCACGCTGGACATCCTCGTCGCGACGGACGTCGCCGCCCGCGGTCTGGACGTGGACCGCATCTCGCACGTGGTGAACTACGACATCCCGCACGACACCGAGTCGTACGTGCACCGGATCGGCCGCACCGGCCGTGCGGGTCGTACCGGTGACGCGCTGCTGTTCGTCGCCCCGCGGGAACGCCACCTGCTCAAGGCGATCGAGCGGACCACCCGGCAGCCGCTGACGGAGATGCAGCTGCCCTCGGTCGAGGACGTCAACGCCCAGCGGGTGACCAAGTTCGGTGACTCGATCACCGAGAGCCTCAACTCCGAGAACCTGGCCATGTTCCGCGGGCTGATCGAGGACTACGAGCGCGAGCACAACGTGCCGCTCGCGGACATCGCCGCGGCGTTGGCGGTGCTGTCCCGCGACGGCGAGTCGTTCCTGATGCCGCCCGAGCCGCCGCCGGCGCCCCGCCGGGAGCGCGAGCCCCGGGCCGAGCGTCCCGCGCGCAAGTTCGACGACGCACCGAAGGTCGGCAAGGAGGGCCAGGAGCTGGCCACCTACCGGATCGCCGTCGGCAAGCGGCACCGTGTTGCGCCCGGCGCCATTGTCGGTGCCATCGCGAACGAGGGTGGACTGCGCCGGAGCGACTTCGGGCACATCAGCATCCGGCCGGACCACAGCCTGGTGGAGCTGCCCGCGGATCTCGCCGACGAGACCCTCGAGGCGCTCCGTCGCACCCGGATCTCGGGGGTGCTCATCCAGCTGACCCTCGACGACGGCCCGCCCGGGCACCGGCCGCCGCGCGACGGTGGCCGCGACGAGCGCAAGCCCCGGCGCGAGCGCTACTGACGGAAACACGCAAGTGCCCGGTCACCTCGGTGGCCGGGCACTTCTGTCTGTCCGCCGGGTGCCGGTCGGCCGTCCCGGTCAGGGCGCCGTCCGCGAACCCTGCAGGCGCGCCGCGTATCCCCTGAGCAGCTCCCAGATCTCGTCGTCCGACGCGACCAGCCGGCCGGTCCGGCCGATCGCGGTGAGGCAACCGGTGATGCGGCCGCCCACGGTCCGCACCGGCACGGCCAGCGCCGTCCGGCCGATCCGGCTCTCGTCGACCTCGCTGGCCGCGTCGGCGTCGCGCACCCTCCGCAGTTCCGCAGCCAACTCGGCGGGTTCGACCTTCGTGGACGCGGTGATCCGGCGTTGCCGACCCGGCGTGACCAGTTCGGGACTGGCCGCGAGCAGCAGCTTGCCCATCGCCGACGCGTGCAGGTGGGAGGTCCAGGCGGACTCGCCGCTCAGTTCGTGGTCGGGGTCCCGGTCCACCAGGCGTACCCGGCCGCCGGTGAAGGCGGCCAGATACACGCCGTAGCGCACCTGGGACCGCAGCTCCTCGAGGACCGGACCCGCGTCCGTGACCGGATCCGACGCAGCTCCGGCCAGTTCGCGGGTCCGTCGGCCCAGTGCGAAGCCCGACAGGTCCTCCACCCGGACCAGGAAGCCGTCGGCGACAAGGAGATTGAGCAACCGGTAGGCCGTAGCCGGGGGGATCCGGGTCAGCGCCGCGACGTCGCGGGCGGAGGCGCCGGAGCCGAGTTGGGCCACGGCCTCGAGCAGCGCGAGCGCCTTCTGCACCGCGCGGGGTTCGTGACCGGCCGGTTCGCCTGCGCCGTGCCGCAGCGCCGGCATCAGTGCCCGACCCTGCCCGGCCGATCCGTCCCGACCAGCGCGACGGCGCCCCGCGCATTGACCGCGAAGACGCCGGCCCCCGGCAGCACGTCCGCGGACTCGGGGCTGTCGAACACCCCGACCGCGGCCAGGCTGCGCGGCCGCGCCCGCCCGAGGTACCACTGCCACGCCAGCGCCCCCGTGCCCGCCGCGGCCGCCGCCGCGAGACCGCCGCCTCCGCCGTCGAGCGCGTTGAATCCGACGATGTACGCGAGCGTGACCAGTCCGCTCGCCGCGCCGAGTCGGCCGGCCAACCGTGCGGCCGCGGTGAGCTCGCCGATCCGGCCCAGGAAGCGGACCGTGGCCAGTGCCACCAGCACGTACGCGATCAGCAGCGCGACCCGGAGCCCGACCTTGGCCTCGGCCGCGGCCCCGTCGACGACGGTGAACACGGGCGCGGCGGTGGCGATCGCCGCCACCGCCGCGACGAGGGCGAGGTGCGGGGTGCGCCACCCGCGGTGCACGTGTGCCAGTGCCCGTGGCAGCACCCGCTCGACGCCCATCGAGTACAGCAGTCGCGACGCCGCGTTGGAGGACGCCATCGCCGAGGCCAGCCACGAGCAGCTGAGTCCGAGATTGAGCGCCACCACCACAACCGGACTGACCCCGGTCGACGATCCGTGCAGATAGGCGTTGGCGAGGTTGTCGGCACGCCCGCTCCAGGCGGCCCAACCGGCGAAGACGAACAGAGCGCCGCAGATCACCGGCGTCGCCAGCACCGTGCGCGTGACGGTCACCATCGGTCGCCGTGCCTCCGGGCCGAAGAACGTCGCCGACTCGAATCCGGCGAGCGCGAACAGCGCCGTGAGGATCACCGGCAGCAGGCCGTGTCCGTCGGCGTCCGGCGGGATCAGCGCCACCTGGTCCGACGCCCCGGACACCAGCATCAGACCGACGATGAACATCAGCGAACATATCTCTACTGCGAGGATTGCCACCGCCGCGAACCGGACCCCGCGGACCAGCGCCGCGAGGATCGCGGCGGCCACTCCGAGGTAGACCAGGGCCGCACCGGGTCCGCGCACCTCGACGCCCAGTTGGGCGCAGAGCGCGATCAGCGCCTGGCCACCGTGGTAGAGCGTCAGCGCGCCGCTGCCCAGGTACTTCACCAGCATCGCGACGCCGGTGGTGAGCGCAGCCCGGGTGCCCAGGCCCTGGAAGACGAACGTGTACAGGCCGCCGGACGCGGCGAGTCGTCGGGTGAACTGGCTTACGCACCAGGCGATCACGGTGATGAATACGGTGGCCGCGATGATCGTCACCAGCCCGGCCAACAGGGTCTCGTGGGTGAGCATCGTGACCGGGAGCAGGACCATCGACGCGGCAGGCGCGGTGGTGGCCACGGACTGTGCCAGCACCTCGTACCCAGTCAGCTGGCGGCGTCCCAGCGCGCGTAGCGGCGAGAGCGCGGGACGGTCGGGTTCGCCCGCGGCGAAGGACCTCGCGATCGCCTCGGCAAGAGCCGTCATGGCACCTCCAGCACCGTCGTCGCATCCCCACAGCAGGCCGGGCGCGCTCGGGCGCCGGTGCAGGAGAACGTATCCGGAAAGTGTTTCGCAAAGGTTTCGACTCTGGGTCCGGAGCATGCGCCGCGAGTGGGAGACGCCGCGTCGCCGTTCTCACTCGTGGCGTCGCGAACTGTTTCGCCGCCGTATCGGACCGGACTCACCGGCCCCGCAGGATTGCTCCCGAACCACCCTGAAGACGTCGGAAAGTGCACGATGGGAGCGCGAATTGAGTGTCACCAGAAGATCATTCATGCAGAGTTTGGGAGTCGTCGGCGGGGCAGGCCTGGCCTTCGGTGCGATGTCGTCGATCGGCCTGGCGCCGGCGGCCGGTGCGAGTCCGCAGCGGTTCCAGCCGCCGTCGGCCGGTGACCTGATCGGCCGTGCGCCCGGTAAGAGCTCGGTGGTGGTGCTCGGCGGTGGTCCCGCCGGACTGTGCGCGGCCTACGAGCTGGGCAAGGCGGGATACGACGTGACCGTGCTCGAGGCGCGCTCACGGCCCGGTGGCCGGGTGTACTCGGTCCGGGCCGGCACCACCGAGACCGAACTCGGCGGCGAGACGCAGACCTGCACGTTCTCCGACGGGCACTTCTACAACCTCGGCGCCACTCGCATCCCCCAGGGGCACATCACCCTGGACTACTGCCGTGAACTCGGCGTCGAGATCCAGGCGTTCGGCAACCAGAACGCCAACACGGTCGTGCACTACAAGAGTGAGACCGCGGTATCCGGGCAGTCCGTGCAGTACCGCGCGGCCAAGGCCGACACCTACGGGTACATGTCCGAACTGCTGCACAAGGCCACGTCCATGGGAGCACTCGACACGGTGCTCAGCCCGCAGGACAAGGAGGCGCTGGCGTCGTTCCTCAGCGACTTCGGCGATCTCTCCAGCGACGGCCGGTACGTCGGGTCCTCACGCCGCGGGTTCTCGTCGGAGCCGGGCGCCGGACTGAACTTCGGCACGCAGACCACGCCGTTCGCGATGTCCGACGTGATCCGGGGCGGTCTCGGGCGGAGCTTCAGCTTCGAGTTCGGTGCCGACCAGGCCATGATGATGATGACGCCCGTCGGCGGGATGGACCGGATCTTCTACGCCTTCCGGGACCGGATCGGCCTCGACAGGATCAAGTTCGGTGCCGAGGTGACGGCGATGAAGAACGTGCCCGACGGAGTCCGGGTGGAGTACGTGCAGGACGGTCGGCCGCAGTCAGTCGAGGCCGACTACTGCATCTGCACGGTGCCCCCGAACCTGGTGGGCCGCTTCGACAACAACCTGCCCGCCGCTGTGCTGACCGCGCTGCAGGGAGCGGTTCCGGTCTCCGCCGGCAAGCTCGGCATCGAGTACTCGCGTCGCTGGTGGGAGACCGAGGACCGGATCTACGGCGGGGCCTCCAACACCGACAAGGACATATCCCAGATCATGTTCCCGTACGACCACTACGGGTCGGATCGTGGCGTGGTGGTGGGGTACTACAACGTCGGCAAGCGCCAGCAGGCGTTCGAATCCCTCACCCACAAGCAGCGCCTGGCCAAGGCGGTGGCGGAGGGTTCTGCAGTCCACGGCGACAAATACGGCCGGGACATCGCCGCCTCGTTCTCGGGGAGTTGGCGCCGGGCCAAGTACTCCGAGGGAGCGTGGATGAGCTGGAAGGGTGCCGGCGACTCGCACGGCGGAGTCGCGACACCCGAGTACACCACGCTGCTCGAACCGGTCGAGCGCATCTACTTCGCGGGCGACCACCTGTCCAACGCAATCGCCTGGCAGCACGGGGCATTCACCTCGGCGCGTGACGTCGTCACCGCGCTGCACCAGCGCGTCGCCGCCGCCGCCTGACCGCACCCTCGAACCACACCCGCCAAGGAGACACCGTGAACCGAACCACCCGATCCGCCGCCTGCATCGCGACCCTGGCCGCAACGGCCATCGCCCTGTCCGCCTGCTCCTCGGAACCGGAGGGCGGCGCCGAACCCGAACAGCCGCAGGCCGCCTCGACTGCCGTACTCGAGCCGGGCGAGCCGAATCCGATGATCGCGCAGGGCGTCTCGATCGGCGCCGACGCCGCGGTCTACAAGACCAGCGGCCTGGGTCCGGCGGCTGCAAATCCCGCCGCGCCGGCAGGCAGCCCCGAGTCCTACATCGACGCGGGGCTGTTCGCCGGGGGCGTACTGCCGCCCGGCGTCTCGCTGGCCGAGGCGCAGGGCATCGGGGTGCTGACGGAGATCCGGGAGAACCTCGAGTTGCAGGGCCTCACGCTCGGAGACGTGACCACCATGCGGGTGTTCCTGGACAACGCGCCGGGCGCCGACCGCGCCGACTACGCCGGCTGGAACCGTGCCTACCGGCAGTTCTTCGCCAACACCGACCTCGACACGGGGGACACCGTCCTGGTGCCGATGGGCAGCGCCGAGCCGTCCGCACCGCTGGAGCGCAACGAGGCCCGGCCCACCCGTTTCGCGCTCGAGGTGGCCAGCCTGCCGGTCCCGGGCTGGCTGGTGGAGGTCGAGGTGGACGCCGTGTACCCGGCCGGTCAGGGACCGCGGTAGTGGGCGCGCTGAGCCCGACGCACTGGGCGATCGTTGCGGTGGTGGTGCTGGTCCTGTTCGGGTCGAAGCGCCTGCCGGAGGCGGCGCGTGGCCTCGGCCGGTCGATGCGGATCCTCAAGTCCGAGGTGGGGGAGATGCAGGCCGCGGACGCCCCCGACGGCGCAGCCGCGACGGATCGCGCGTCGGTTCAGTAGCCGGCCACCGGGTCGATGACACCGGCGAGTTGCTCGCCGGCCGCGAAGCGGGCGACATTGCCCGCGACGTGGTCGGCGAGGGCCCGCGGCAGCCCGGTCGCCGGGTTCGCCACGTGCGGGGTGATCAGTGCGTTGGGCAGCGTCCACAGCGGATGGCCGTCGGGCAGCGGCTCCGGGTCCGTGACGTCCAGGGCGGCACCGCCGATCGTGCCCGCGCGCAGCGCGTCGACCAGTGCGTCGGTGTCGATCAGTGTCCCGCGTGCGACGTTCACGATCCACGACGACCGTGACATCCGCGCCAGTTCCGGCCTGCCGATCAGGTTGTGGGTGGCCGCGGTCGCGGGGGCCGCGACGACGAAATGGTCCGCCCGGGCCCACACCTCGTCGAGTCGGTCGGCGGGCAGGGTCTCGTCCGCGCCGGGGACGGGGGTGCCGGAGCGGGTGACCGCGAGAACCCGGGCGCCCGACGCGGCGAGGTACGGGATCAGGGCGCGGCCGATGCCGCCGCAGCCGACGATCGCCACGGTCGAGCCCCGCACGGTGCCCACCCGCGGGTCGAATTCGTCCTTGCGCCAGGAGGTCGCGGCCAACTGCTCGCGCAGCGACCGCACGCCGGCGAGCAGCATCATGATCGAGTGCTCGGCGACGCTGCCGGAGTACGCGCCCGCGGCGGACGTCCAGGTCCGTGCGGAGTCGACGACACCGGCCGCGAGCCACGGCTCGATCCCTGCGAACGGCAACTGCACCCATCGGATCGCGTCGGGAATCGTGTCGGGGAAGGTCTCGGGGCCCTGCGCCCAGACCACGGCCTCGGCCTCGGCGAGGGGGACAAGGACACCGCCGCCGCGCCGAATGCCCTCGGCGAGAAGGGGATTCTCATCGGGTCCGAGGTGGATGCGAGGTGCGGTTCTGCTCGCCATGGGTGACCTTTCGGGTGGGCGGGCGGCTACCGGCCCTTGCCGGTCAGTCGATGCTGGCCGTGCGAGTCCCGGATGGCGTCGACGAGCGCGGACTTGTGGTCGGTGTACCGGATCCTGAATTCGTCGCAGTCCTGGACGCCGTCGATGGTGGAGTCGGTGACGAAGCCGAAGAAGGTGATCGCCGAGTCGACGACCGGTGCGGGTGCGAGGATACGCAGCTCGTTGACCAACTCGTCCAGTTCGACGATGGCCCGGGCGAGCGCGCGCAGTTGCGGGTCCTCGGACTCGACCGCGTGCACCAGGTCTGCCGCCGCGAGCACGTCGCTGTCGACGTCCACGACGGCGTTGTGGGCCCGGTCCGTCGCGGCGAGGAAGCGGACGTAGATCGAGCGGACCTGAGGGTCGGGCGCGGTCGGTGCGGCGGCGGGGGCGGGCCGGCCGCGACGGACCGCGAACACGCCGAGCAGCACCCCGACGGCCATCGACACCGGGACGGCCCACCACGGGGCGGTTCCGGAACTGAGGGCATCAACCAGCGAATTCACTTGCCAACCCTAACAATTGATCGGCAGGGATCGCGGTAGCGACATGTTTGCGCGCGAATGTATGCAACTCGAGGGTTGCATGTCCGAGGTATTGGTGCAACCATTGAGTTGCATTGAGACGGTGGTACCCACGACAGGAGAATCGACATGACGAACACCCAGGCAGCAGTCATCGACGCGGACCGGTACACGGTCAGTCGCACGGTCGTCGTGAACGCTCCTCGCGCGGCGGTGTGGCGGGCGCTCACCGACCCGGAACACATCGCGAAGTGGTTCGGCCAGACCGCCACCCTCGACGCGCTCGAGGTCGGGGCACGGGGCAGCTTCGGATGGCCCGACCACGGCGTCTTCCCGATGGTGGTCACCGAGGTCGCCGAGCCGGACCACTTCGCCTACCGCTGGTACACGCAGTCCGGCGAGTTCGACGTCGACCGCGCCACCGAGGCCCGGTTCACCCTCGTCGAGGAGGGCGCCACGACCGTGCTCACCGTCGTCGAGACCGGCTTCGACCGGCTCAGCGCCGACGAGGAGGTCCGGCGCAGCGGACTCGAGGGAAACCGGAAGGGCTGGGACGCCGAACTCGACGAACTGGTCGAGTACCTCGAATCGGCGCCGGCATGACCGTGCGTCCGGACGACCGGTGGGCGGCGCCGACGGTGGTGTTCGCCGCCCTCGCCGACGACACCCGGTGGGGGATCCTCGAACTGCTCGGCGCGCAGGACCTGTCCGCGTCCGCGCTGGCCGAGCGGCTCCCGGTGAGCAGGCAGGCGATTGCGAAGCACCTCGCGGCGCTCGAGGCGGCGGGGCTCGTCGAACGCGTCCCGGTGGGCCGGGAGGTCCGCTACCGCGCGATCGGCGCGACCCTCAGCGCGGTGGGGCGCCGCCTCGAGTCGATCGGCGCCCAGTGGGACGCCCGGCTCGCCGAGATCAAACGGATCGCCGAGTCGCTGTAGCCGGCATCGGTTCAGGCGTCGCCGACGGCCTCGCGCAGGTAGGCGAGGTCCTCGGCGACGCCGTCCGCCGGGGTCTCGAGGATCACCGGGGCCTGCGCGGCCAGCACCACCGCGGCCAGCACCTCCGCGTCGATGGTGCCGTCGGCGAGGTTCGCGTGCCGGTCCCGGGCGGAGTTGAACTCGTCGCGGGAGTTGTTCAGGTGCACCAGGTCGATGCGCCCGGTGATCGCCTTGATCCGCTCCACCACGCCGACCAGTTCCTCGCCGCCCGCCCAGGCGTGGCAGGTGTCGAGGCAGAAGCCGGCGCCGAAGTCGCCGACCTGGTCCCAGAGCCGGGCGATGTCGTCGAAGTGGCGGGCCATCGCGGCGTCCCCGCCCGCGGTGTTCTCGATCAGGATCGGCACCTCGAAGCCGCCCTTGTCGGCCTGCCGCTCGAAGAGCTTGCGCCAGTTCGCGAACCCCTCCGCCGGGTCCTCGCCGTCACGGACGTGGCCGCCGTGCACCACCAGCCCGATCGCGCCGAGGTCCGCGGCCGCCTTGGCCTGCTGGGCGACGGCGTTGCGGGACGGGATGCGGATGCGGTTGTTCAGGCTCGCCACGTTGATGACGTAGGACGAGTGCACCACGACGTCGATCGGGCTGGCCCGGATCTGCTCCGCCCTGGGATGCTCGGTGACCTTGTTCCACTTCTGCGGATCCGTCAGGAACAGCTGGACCACGTCCGCGCCGAGCGCCTCGCCGGCGCCGATGGGGTCGTCGTCCTGGCGTACGTGTGCTCCGATGCGCATGGGTACAGCCTAGGAGACGGCATCGACAAGTACCTTCGGTGCGGGGATTCCCCGATGCGAAAGATCAGGGGCTTCCCGGATGGCATCGTGGTGCGGGGACCGCAACGATGGGATGCGTTCGCATCCACGAGCCCGGCCCAGATCAGGACGAAAGGCAGTTATGAGCTCGCATGCCCTCGGCGCGACCACCGCGTCTAACACCACCGCCACGGTCGCGCGGGCGGTGAATCTGACCAAGACCTACGGGTCGGGGGACACCAAGGTCACCGCCCTCGACGCGGTCACGGCAGACTTCGCCCGCGGCGAGTTCACCGCGATCATGGGCCCGTCCGGGTCCGGCAAGTCGACGCTCATGCACTGCCTCGCGGGCCTCGACGCCGCCACCTCCGGCTCTGTCCTCATCGGCGACACCGACCTGACCGGGCTCTCCGACAAGCAGATGACGGCGCTGCGTCGCGACCGGATCGGCTTCGTCTTCCAGGCGTTCAACCTGGTCCCCACGCTGACCGCGCTCGAGAACATCACCCTGCCGCTGGACATCGCCGGCCGCAAGGCCGACCAGGAATGGCTCGACAACGTGGTCGCCCGCCTCGGGCTCGTCGACCGGCTCGGGCACCGGCCGTCCGAGCTGTCCGGTGGACAGCAGCAGCGGGTGGCCTGCGCCCGCGCGCTCGCCGGTCGCCCGGAGATCATCTTCGGCGACGAGCCGACCGGAAACCTCGACTCGCACTCCTCGGGTGAGGTGCTCTCCATCCTGCGCACCGCAGTCGACGAGTTCGGTCAGACCGTGGTCATCGTGACCCACGACCCGCGCGCGGCGAGCTACGCCGACCGGGTGGTGTTCCTGGCCGACGGCAAGTTGGTCGACGAACTGCGCGAACCCACCGCCGAGACCGTGCTCGACCGGATGAAGCGACTGGACACCTCCGCAGCCCTCGTCACCGAGAAGGTCTGATCCGTGGCCTCACCCATGCGCAAGGTCTCGCTGCGAAACCTGGCCGCGCACAAGGTCCGCCTTGCCCTGACCGTGCTGGCCGTGGTGCTCGGCACCGCCTTCGTCTCCGGATCCTTCATCTTCACCGACACCCTGCAGCGCACCTTCAACGGTCTGTTCGAGGACGCCGCACAGGGCGTCGACGTCCGGGTCAGCAGCAACGAGACCGGCTCGAGTGGCGTCCCGCTCGCGGACGTCGCCACGGTCGAGGCCGTCGACGGGGTCCGGACCGTGGTGCCGGCGGTGGACGGCCAGCTGGTGCTGCTCGGCTCCGACAAGAAGCCGGTGCAGACCGGCGGCGCGCCGAGCCTCGGCATGTCCTACATCCCGCCGGAGCGGGCGATCGCCAAGCCCGACACCTTCGTCGCAGGCGCCCCGCCTGCGCGGCCCGGTGAGATCGCGCTCAACGAGGGCGGCGCCCGCAAGGCCGGGCTGGTCACCGGGGACACCACCCAGGTGCTGGTCCCCTCGCACGGCGTCCTCGACGTCACGGTCTCGGGCATCTACCAGTCGCCCACCGACTCCGGCGGGTTCATCGGGGTGCTCTTCGACGACGGGCAGGCCCGGGAGCTGTTCACCGACGGCGCCCACGCCGACTACCTCGACATCGCGAGCACCGGAGCCCCGGGCGACCTGCGCGAGCGCGTGGCCGCGGCCCTGCCGGACCTGAAGGTGCAGACCGGCGACGAGGTTCGCGACGAGGTCAAGTCCCAGGTCACCTCCGCGCTGAGCTTCGTCAACTACTTCCTGCTGGCCTTCGGGGCGATCGCCCTGCTCGTCGGCACGTTCATCATCTACAACACCTTCTCGATGATCGTGGCCCAGCGCCTGCGGGAGCTGGCACTGCTGCGGGCGATCGGCGCCAGCCGCCAGCAGGTCGGCCGCTCGGTGGTGCTCGAGGCACTGGTGGTCGGTGTGCTCGGCAGCGCGCTGGGAATCGCCGCCGGTGTCGCACTGGCCTACGGGCTGCGCGGCCTGCTCAACTCGTTCGACGTGGGGCTGCCGTCGGGCTCGCTGGCACTCGCGCCGCGCACCGTGATCGTCGCCATGCTGGTCGGCGTGCTGGTCACCGTGGTCAGCGCCTACGCCCCCGCCCGCCGGGCGTCGAAGATCCCGCCGGTCGCGGCGATGCGTGAGGAGTTCGCCTCCACGGGCGACTCGTTGCGGGTCCGCACTCTGGTCGGTGCCGTATTCGGCGTCGTGGGCGTCGTGGCGCTCGTCGCCGGCTCGCGTGGCACCGGCGGCAGTGCGGCGGCCATCGTCGGCGCCGGGGCCGCGGCCCTGGTGCTCGCGGTGCTGCTGGCGGCGCCCGCACTGTCCCTGCCCGTGGTCGGCGGACTCGGTGCGGTGCTGGGCCGCCCGTTCGGTGCCGTCGGCAAGCTGGCCCGCACCAACTCGGTGCGCAACCCGCGGCGGACGGCGGCGACGGCGTTCGCGCTGACGCTCGGCCTCATGCTGGTCTCCGTGATCGGCGTGTTCGGGTCGTCGGCGAAGGCCAGCGTCGACACCCTCGTCGACGCCGGGGTGCGTGCGGACTACATTCTGACCGGACCGCAGGCGATCGGCGTCCCGATCGGCGCGGCGCCCGCCGTGGCGGCCCTGCCCGGCGTGTCCGACGCCGTCGCGCTGCACTTCGCCTCGGTCAAGATCGACGACAAGGACGAGGTCGGTACCGGTGTCGGCGGCGAGCTGGGCGGCGTCCTCGACTACACCCTCGAGCAGGGCAGCGCGGATCTGTCGGGCGAGGGCGTGCTGGCGTCGATGACGTATGCCGGCAAGCAGGGCTGGTCCGTCGGGTCGCCGGTCACCATGACCAACCGGGACGGCGTCGAGGTGACGGTGCCGGTGACCGGCATCTACGCCGACAGTCAGATGCTCGGCAACTGGCTGGTCACCCAGAGCGTCTACGAGAAGCTCGTGCCCCCGCAGATGCGGGCGGACTGGGCGGTGCTGGTCAAGGCGGCTCCGGACACCGACGTCGCCGCGCTGCGGGCCGACCTCGAGAAGACCACCGACAAGTTCCTGGTGGTGCAGGTCCAGGACCGCGAGCAGTTCAAGGGCACGCAGGGACAGCAGATCGACACGCTGCTCGCGGTGCTCTACGGACTGCTGGCACTCGCCGTGGTGATCGCGATCCTCGGGATCGTGAACACCCTTGCACTGTCCGTGGTCGAGCGGCGCCGGGAGATCGGCATGCTGCGGGCCGTCGGCATGCAGCGTGCGCAGGTCCGCCGGACCATCTACCTGGAGTCGGTGCTGATCGCCGTCTTCGGCGCGGCGGTCGGCGTCCTGCTGGGGCTCGCGTTCGGATGGGCCTTCGTGAGCACCCTCGCCGACCAGGGCCTGAATGTGATCGCGGTGCCGTGGGGCCAGGTGACGGCAATGCTGCTCGGTTCGGGTGTGGTCGGGGTGCTCGCCGCACTGTGGCCGGCGGTCCGGGCCGCGCGCACCCGGCCGTTGGAGGCCATCACCGGGATCTGATCCGGTAGCGAACCACCGAACGGGCGGTTGTCGGGCGAAGCGTCGAGAGACGTCGCCGGCAACCGCCCGTTCGGCTTGTCGGATCAGCGTGCGATGTCGACGACCAGTCGGGTCGGGTTGTCCAGGCGGGACACCGTGAACGGGCGCCGATCACCCTCGACGCCGACGAACGACTGCGTGGTGCCCTCGAACACGGTGGTGATCCGCGCCTGCGTGAGCCCGCTGCCCTCGCCGCCGGGCAGCGGGTTCGGTCCGGCGTACGGCACCACGCCGGTCTCGAAGGGATAGCCGGTGCCGGTGATCCGCACCTCGAGGAGCGAGTCTCCGGGGACGTCGAGCACGTCGCCGCTGCCGTCCTGGACGGCATGGTCGACGTACGCCACGGTCCAGCCGGGGGCGCCGGTGCCGTCGAGCTCGTAGACGACGCGGTCGAAGCCGGGGTGGTCGCCGATCCGCAGGCCGGTCACCGTCAGCATCGCGCCGGAGGACGAATCCGAGCGTTCGGGTCCGGTGTCGCCGGCGGGAACCGGGAGATTCGGCGTCGCGTCCGGCGTCGACGCGGTGGTGGTCGACGCGGAGGCGATCGCCGCCGGCCTGGGCGCCGAGCTCGGGGCGGCGGGCTCGGGTCCGTCCGAGCAGCCGGTCAGGAGCAGGGCGCCGGCCAGTACGGCCGCGGCAGGGGCAAGGATCTTCTGCGGCTTCATTCGTCCAGGGTATTCAGGACGGGCACCTCTCGTCTGGAGTGGTCTACTCCTCCGGCATCTCCGACGAGTGGTGGTTGACGATCAGCCACTTGCCGTCCTGTTTCTGGTACACGAAGGTGAACCGGGCGTCGACGGTCTTGGGGACGTCGTTCTCGTGCAGAGTGAACCGGTAGACGCCCGCGTCGATCGCGGCGTCGGCGTCGAGGACGGTGACGACCGACTGCTCGATCACCGCGCTGGGCCGGCTGGGCAGGAACCCGGTGAAGTAGTCGACGATGCCGGTGTGGTCGGTGCGCACCTCGTCGGACACCGTGGGGATGAGGACCGCGTCCGGCGCGTACAGCGCCGCCACGGTGTCCGGGTTTCCGGTGGCGAGGGCGTCGTTCCATTCGGTGAACAGGCCGGTGATCTCGTCCGGTGACGGCCGGGCCTCGGGTGCCGGATTCGAGCAGGCCGTGACGACGGCGAGCGGGACGGCGGTGACGGCGGCGAGTCGAACAGCGACGACAGTGCGCATGGTGCTGCCCTGATTCCTCGTCGGCGCCGGGGCGCTCGACGGACGCTCGGAGGGTTCCCTGGCAGGACAAGTGTAGTCAGCGGGGTATGCCTGTCGGGGTTGTTCGACGCGTCAGCGTACGACCAGGTCGTGGTCGGTGGCGCTGAGCGTGATCGCGGCGATCTGTCTGCCGCGCATCCAGTCCCGCACGAACGCGTCCAGCGCCGGATCGGACGCGCGGGCGGCGTACGCCGCGTCGGGAATCTCGACGGCGCCGACGAGGTGCCGGGGGTCGGCGTCGAGGCCGGGGCCGCGCGGAGTCATCCGCAGCCCGTCGGCGGTGTGCAGGACCACCGGCAGCACCGTGCCGTCGGGCGCGGTCACCGTGGCGGGGCGGGTGGTCGCGGCCGGGTCGAAGTGGTCCACCGACAGGCGGTAGCCGGACGGCGCGGCGTGCTGACCGATCGCGTCGAGCAGGCGCGGGTCGACCACCGTGTACGGGAAGCCGATGTCGATCAGCACCTGCCCGTCGACGGCGGCGTCGCGGGAGGGCAGCGTCGTCGACAGGTTCCACGGGGCGGGCGGCGCGAGGGTGTCGGCGGAGCGGTCCGCTGCGGAGTTGGCCAGTGGGGTGCCCAGCGGCGCGGCGCCGGTGGGGGTGAAGTCCCAGGAGTCCGCGGCCGGCTCCTTGTGCCAGAAGCCCGCCTCGCCGTCGCGGCTGCCCTCCACGCGCAGTTCACGCCGTCCGGGCCCGGGGCCGGTCGAGTGCACGCTGATCGCGGAGGTGATCTCGCCGGGAATCTTCGGCTGGTGCACCCAGTCCGGCGCGGGCAACTGGATGGCGGCGGTGCTGCGGTCGAGGGTCTCGGCCACCAGGTTCGGTGCGGTCGGCTTGCCGGACTGGTCATCCCAGCTGTAGCGGAAGAAGATCGAGTCGGATCCGGACGAGTCGAAATCGAATGTGCGGGTGTACATGTCGCCGTACTGGTTGGTGACGAACGTGGTCGACCCCGCTGCGGACAGCGACGTGGACCGGAACCGGCCGCCGAGCGGGCCGCCGATCTCGTAGCTGTCGTCGTTGGGCAGCCACGGGTCCGCGTAGGTGATGCGGCTGCCGTCCCCGGTCAGCGTCGGCACCATGGTCATCTTCCCGAACCCGACGTAGTGGATGCGTCCGGCGATGTCGGTGTAGGTCTGGTTGTCCCAGGGCGACGAGACGCTCAGCGCCCAGCCGTTGGGCGTGGCCCCGGGCAGTTGCCGGCCCGGCCCGATCCACAACGGCGCTCCCCATGCCGAGGTCCAGTTCCACAGCAGCGGGAACTGGGAGGCGTTGTCCATGGTGTAGATCCAGCCGTCGTCGTCCACGGCGATCAGCTCGTCGTCGTCCAGCGAGATGGCGACCAGTCGCCCGCGCAGGCATTCGGGCATCGGCACGTAGCGCCACGGCTCGGCCGCGGCGCCGGCACGGGGTCGGGTCAACAGGTCGTGCCCCACCAGGGCGAAGTCCCAGAACCGGTTGAACTGCGTTGTCGGGGTGCGCAGTTCGATGCTCGACAGGGCGCCCTGGCCGGTGAACGGGGGGAGATTCGCGAGCCCGGCCTGGCCACCGCCGGAGGGCGCGCCAGGGGGCAGTTGTGCGGTGCCGAACGGGACGCAGTCGGCCGGCCGGCTCGGTGGCGGCGGCGCGGCGACGGCGGTCGCCGGCCACAACAGGCCGATGGCCGTGACCAGGGCCGCGATCGGCAGTAGGTGTGAACGATCCCGGTTGGCTCCATGAGGGCTCACCGATCGAGTGTCGCACGGGAGTGCGGTGGTCACCGGCTCCGTCGCCGGGTCCGTGTCGTGGTGCGGGCCCGCCGTCGTCGTTCCCGAAATTCTGGAACAGTGGTGACCTGGGACCGCGTGATCCGTCGCGACGGTCGGGTGAGAGGAGTCCGTGATGTCGGATGCCATGCAGAGCCACGGCGGTGCCGAGCCGGCGACGCGACGGCGGGAGCGGATCTCGCAGCAGGTGCGGCAGTGGTGCGAGCAGGCCCGGATCGACGGCAACCGCCGGGAGCTCTCCGACGACGCCGCGGTGCTGATCGCCGCCGGTCACCTCGACGAACCGACCCGGCAGGTGCTGACCAACCGCCGTCGCGTCGGGCGGGTCATTCCCACTGTCATCGCCTTCACCGACCTCCGGCTGCTGACCGACGAGCAGACGCGCCTGCAGCGCCGGGCCTCCGAGACCCGTCCGGGTGCCGCAGCGTTGTTGGTCGGCTACCGCGCCGCCGACCTGGCCCGGCGGCTGCAGTCGGCGCGGGCCGCCGTGCTGGTCTCGGACAGCCACTACGCCAACGGTGTTCGGGCGATCCGTCGCGAGCGTCGCGACGGGGTGCACCTCGAGCCGGCGCAGCGCGAGGCGCTGTATGCGGCGTTGCAGCGCACCCCGGCGCCGTTGCCGGACGGGCGAGGACCCGTCGAACAGGTGCTGGGGTCGACCTTCGGCGCCGCGGCCGAGCGCGTCGCGTCGCGGGCGCCGGGCGCGCTGGCCGAGGCGGGCCGCTGGGCGGCGCAGGCGCTCGGTGCGACGCCCGGTCCGGCCGGTGAGCGGTTCGCGGATCCGGTGGACACCCTGCTGTTCCTGGCGGGCACGCTGTTCGACCGGATCGACGGATCCTCGGCCTGGCGTTCCGAGCACTTCGAGGTCCAGCGGGTGCAGCTGGACCTGGCCGACGAGCTGATGCAGATCGCGGTCGACGCCGTCGCGCTGCGCGGGATCGGCGCCGAGCTGACGTCGGCACTGCGGTCCACCCGGGTCGACGCGGCGCGTGAGCAGGTTCGGGCCCGGCAACGCGCGCTCGAGCCGGTCTGGGACCAGCTCGTCGAGCGGGTCGCGGCCCTGGCGCGGATCGGGGACCTGCTGGGGCAGGCCGAGGACCAGCTGCGATCGATGGCCGCGACGGCGCGGGCGATGAGCCTGGACTCGCGGATCGACGACCTCGTCGCCCGCTCCGGCAACCGGGAGCTGTCGGCGGAGAACACCCACAACGTCGGCGACCAGTTCGGTGAGGTGGAGGAGATGATGCTCGGCTACCGGAGCGTGCTCTACGGGGACATCCTGGCGCTGACCACGCGGTCGCGGTCGGCAGGCGGCGACCGGTAGCGGTCAGGCCCTCGCGCCGACCAGGCGGACGGCCAGCTCCGCGTACAGCTCCGCGACCGCGTCCGGCTCGGTCAGGCCGCCGGCGGGGAACCAGCGGCACACGTCCACACACAGTGAGTTGATCGCCAGTGTCACGCCCTCGACGTCGGGCACCACGAAGCTGCCGTCCTCCGTGCCTGCCCGGACGATCCGCTTGACGATCCGGCTGATGTCCCTGCGCAGGCCGATGACCGTCCGGTAGTGCTCAGGCGAGAGCGCGGTCAGTTCGTACTGGACCACCCGGCCGCGTTCGTGGTGGGTGGCGTGCCAGCCGCTGAACGCCCCGACGACGGAGCGCAGCCGCGCCGTCGGCGACTCGTCGACGGGGTCGGCCGCGGTCAGCACCTCCACGCACCGCACGTGGCCCTCGTAGGTGATCGCGTAGAGCAGTTCTTCCTTGGACCTGTAGTGCGGGTACATCGCGGCGGGGCTCAGGCCGAGTCGGGCGGCGATGTCGCGGGTGGTGGTGCCCCCGTATCCGTTCTCAGCGAAGGCCTCGATCGCGGCCAGCCGGATGCGGGCGGCCGCCTTGGAGGTGCTCACCACCGTCTCGCTCTGCGTGACCATCTTCCGTCTCCGTTCGACTCGCGGCCTGCGTCCGGATCCTTGACAACGCCTGCCACCCCCGCAAATATAAGCACATGCTTAGATAATGAGCGAACGCTTATTTCTGGCGGACCTTGCCTCGCGGCGCAGACGCGGAGTAGAGCCCGCCGAAGTCCGGCCCTCGACCTGACAGAGAAGGCAGACCATGAACCTGAAACTCACCGCCGAGGAACTCGCGTTCCGCGACGAGATGCGGACGTTCTTCACCACGCAGATCCCCGAGGACATCCGCGCGCGCACCGCCGCCGGGCAGGTCACTCGCGAGGACTTCGTCACCGCCCAGCGGATCCTCAACGCCGCCGGGCTCGCGGTGCCGAACTGGCCGGTCGAGTGCGGTGGCCGCGACTGGACCCCCGTGCAGCGGCACATCTGGCTCAACGAGATGCAGCTGGCCTCGGTGCCGGACCCGCTCGCGTTCAACGCCGACATGGTCGGACCGGTGATCGCCGCGTTCGGCTCGCAGGAGCAGAAGGACAAGTTCCTGCCGGGGACGGCCAACCTCGACATCTGGTGGTGCCAGGGGTTCTCCGAACCCGAGGCGGGTTCGGACCTGGCCTCGCTCAAGACCAGCGCGGTCCGCGACGGCGACGACTACATCGTCAACGGGCAGAAGACCTGGACCACCCTCGGCCAGTACGCCGACTGGATCTTCTGCCTGGTGCGCACGGATCCCAACGCGCCCAAGCGTCAGGCCGGCATCTCCTTCCTGCTGATCGACATGAAGACCCCGGGCGTCACCGTCCGTCCGATCAAGCTGATCGACGGCGGCTACGAGGTCAACGAGGTGTGGTTCGAGGACGTCCGCGTCCCCGCCGAGAACCTCGTCGGCGAGGAGAACGCCGGCTGGAGCTACGCGAAGTTCCTGCTCGGCAACGAGCGCACCGGCGTCACCCGGGTGGGGGCCTCGAAGGTCCGGATCGCCAAGGCCAAGGAGCTGGCCGCGCAGACCCGGGTCGGCGAGGGCACGCTGCTCGAGGACCCGCTCTTCGCCGCCCGACTGGCCGAGCTCGAGAACGAGCTGCTCGCGCTCGAGCTCACCCAGCTGCGCGTCGTCGCGGGTTCGGCGGACGGCAAGCCGAACCCGGCGTCGTCGTTGCTCAAGCTGCGGGGCTCGGAGCTGCAGCAGGCGTCCACCGAGATCCTGATGGACGTGGCAGGCCCCGACTCGCTGCCCTTCGAGGCCGTCGGCATCGCCTCGCCCGAGTGGGCACAGCACGCCACCCCGTCGTACCTGAACTACCGCAAGGTATCCATCTACAGCGGATCGAGCGAGGTGCAGCGCACCATCATCGCCTCCTCGATCCTCGGATTGTGAGGCGCAGCCATGGATTTCGAACTCAATGACGAACAGGGCATGCTGCGCGACACGACCCGTGAGCTGCTCAGTCGCAGCTACGACGCCGAGAAGCGCAACGCCGTCACCGCCACCGACCGTGGTTGGAGCGAGGAGGTGTGGAAGCAGTTCGCCGAGATCGGCCTGCTCGGGCTCCCGTTCGCGGAGTCGGACGGCGGCATGGGGGCCGGGCCCGTCGAGACGATGACGGTGATGGGCGAGATCGGCCGCTCGTTGGCGCCGGAGCCGTACCTCGACGCCGTACTCACCCCCGGTTCCCTGATCGCCGAGGTCGGGTCCGCCGCGCAGCGGGCCGCGGTGCTGCCGGCGCTCGCCGAGGGCGGCATCCTGCTCGCGTTCGCGCACGACGAGCCGGGCACCCGTTGGCCGGCCGTTCCGGTCGCGACCACCGCCACCCCGAGGGGGGACGGCTGGATCCTCAACGGCCGCAAGAATCCGGTGCTGCACGGTGACTGCGCCGACATCCTGATCGTCAGCGCGGCCCTGCCCGCAGGCGGTGTCGGACTGTTCCTCGTCAACGTGGACGCGACCGGGGTCACCCGCACCCCGTACGCCACCCACGACGGACTTCGCGGCGCGCAGGTCGACCTGGTCGAGGTGCCTGCGAAGGGGCTCGGCGCCGGGGGCGACGCGACGTCGGCCATCATCGCCGCGCAGGTGCGTGCGCAGGCCGCGCTGTGCGCGGAGGCGGTGGGTGCAATGTCCGAGGCGCTGCGGTTGACCACCGAGTACCTCAAGCAGCGCAAGCAGTTCGGGGTGCCCCTGGCCAAGTTCCAGACGCTGACCCAGCGGGCCGCCGACATGTACGTCCTGCTCGAACTGGCCACCAGCATGAGCCTGTACGCGACGATGTCCCTGGCCGACGGGGTCGTCGACCCGATCATCGCCTCGCGGGTCAAACTGCAGGTCGGTCGGGCGGCCCGGGCGATCGGTGCGGAGGCGATTCAGATGCACGGCGGAATCGGAATGACCGCCGAGTACCCGGTCGGCCACTACGTGTCGCGACTGATCGCGATCGATCACACCCTGGGCAGCGCCGACGACCACCTTCGGGTGCTCGCCGGGCGGGTCGCGGACCACGAGATGGTCGACATCGCGTAGCGAGCCGGTAGTCCACCGCGCGAGGCCCCGCCGACCATTCCGGTCGGCGGGGCCTCGCGTGTGTGGTCCGCCCGGTCGGGTGGACCGCCAATTCCGTCGCGCCTACAGTGTTTTACGCAATCCGGGCGCTACTCTCGGGCCTGGAACTTCAGCAACAACACGAACACGAGAACTCCCGTCAGGTGCGCGCGCGGAAATGGCCGAATCGCGGATTCTCGCGAAGGGACTTCCATGAAAAGCGGTGCTTTGCTCAAAATCGTATGTCTGACCGGCCTTTTCATCGGTCTGATTGCGGCAGGCGTTGGCGTGTACCGCCTCGACGCAGTGGCCGCCGTGCTCTCCCTGATCGTGGCATCGGTGTCGGGGCTGTACCTGCTGAAGATGCGGGCCGAGGCGCAGGGCAGGCTGGACCGGTCCGCCTGAGCGGGCATCCGCAGGGACGTGGCGCGGCGGGAGTCCGCTGACGCGCCCTGGGGACACCGACGCGAGGAGGAGACACGGTGGCGCGCGCCATAGCGACAATCAATCTCAAGGGTGGTGTCGGGAAGTCGACCACCACGGTGGCGTTGGCCGAGTTCATGGCCGCCGAGTTCGGCCAGCGGGTGCTGGTGATCGACCTGGACCCGCAGACGAACCTGACCACGATGATGATCGGGGAGCGGCGCTGGCAGGAACTCAACGACGAGGGGCTGACGCTCGCGACGCTGTTCCGCAACGCCGTCGACCGTGATCCCGCGCTGCCGCAGTTCGACATGTCCAAGACCGTGCAGCGGGGAGTCTCGTCGGTCAAGGCCGTGCACAGCGTGGACCTGCTGCCGTCGTCGTTGGACCTGATGGAGGTCCAGGAGGCGTTGAGCTACGTGCAGTTCAACGACCCGTACTCGAACGCGCCGGTGGAGATCCTCCGGAACGCGGTCGCCGAGATCGCGGACTTCTACGACTACATCCTGATCGACTGCCCGCCGAATCTCGGCATCATCACCCTCAACGGGCTCATGCTCGCCGACGGGTACATCATCCCGACGATTCCGGATGTGTTGTCCACCTACGGTATTCCGCAGATCCAGCAGCGGGTGCAGAAGTTCGCGACGCGCACCGGGCACCGGATCAAGGAGATCGGACTGGTGGTCACGAAGTACCGCAGCAACTCGACCCTGCACCGGGCGACGATCGAGCGGTTGCAGCGTGACGAGACCATTGCGAACGTGATGCCCTGCTGGGTGCCGGAGTCGAATCAGATCGCGGCGTCGGCGGAGTTCGTCGGGTACGGGACGTTGAAGATGAAGTACGGCGGCCAGGGCCAGTTCGACGCGCTGCGGATGGTCGCCGAGGACGTCCTGATGAACTCGAAGGTGTACCTGTGACGGCCGAGGCCAGGCTCCGGGTCCAGGTCGCGGAGGCCCAGGCGGCCCTGCTCAAGCTCGGCGCCGACAGCCCGGCGGCGGCGACGTCACTGGTGCGGCTGATTCAGGTGATCGCGGCGGAGGCGGCGCGCACCCCCCGGTTCGCGAAGGCACTGGGCGAGGTCCTGGCGCCGGCCGCGGAGCCGGTGGGTCCGACGTCCGGCGCCCCGGCGTCCGCGGCGACCCCGGTAGCGGTGCCGACGCGTCGTGCGCCGGCCGCGCCGCGCGGCAAGCGGGCACCGGGCCCGTTCGACCCGTTCGAGGTGCACCGCGGCGGTGGCGGCAGCGCCGGCCTGCGGGAGCGATTGCGGCCGCTCGAGGTCGACCAGCTCAAGGACATCATCGCGGAGCACGCGATGGACTACGACAGGTTGGCGATGCGCTGGCGGACCGCGTCCAAGCTGCAGGACCGGATCGTCGAGCGGGTCGAGGCGCACGCGTCGAAGGGCGACGCCTTCCGCTGATCGGCGCGGGCGGTCAGCCGACGCCCGCGCGGTGCGGGGCGACGACGATCGAGAAGTGTGCGAACTCGATCTCGTCGACCACCGCGCCGAGAACGTCACGCGCGCGCCGGGCCTCCGCCCGCCGGCCCTCGAGGTCCGCGAAGGCGTCGGCCACCTCCTGCAGTAGGTAGGGCGCCGCGACGATCCGGCCGAAGTGGTTCATCGCGACCAGCGACACGTCGTCCTTCATGGCGGCCAGGCGGGCGGTGCTCGCGGCAAAGTCGTCGAGATCCGACTCCGGCTCGTGGGCATAGATCGGTCCGGAGTTGACCGTGTCCCCGGTGAAGAGGATTCCGGTGAGGGAATCGAGCAGGCAGATGCCGTCCGGGGTGTGGCCGGGAGTGTGCAGGACGGTCAGTGTGCGCCCACCGAGGTCGAGGACCTCGCCGTCGGCGACGGTCTCGGTTGCCGGTGGGGGAGCGACGCGCCAGGCCCGACGCACCAGCCCGGCCGGCGGCCTGCGGGGAGTGCTGTCCGCGTCGAGCAGGTGCAGGTACTCGCGGTCGGCGGCGCGAACGGACTCGCAGGCGCGCACCATCCTGTCGGTGTACCCGAGGTAGGTGTCCAGGACGTGCGAGGGCGTCGGGGACGCCAGCGGCTGCACCCCGGCCGGATGGATCGCCACCCGGTCGAACTCGTGATTGCCGCCGACGTGGTCGAAGTGGAAGTGCGAATTGACCACACGAATCGGCAGGTCGGTGATCGCCTCGACCACCGGGCGCAGCGGGACAAACCCCATCCCGGTGTCGAGGAGCACGGCCTGGTCTCTGCCGGCGATCAGCCAGAGGCTCACGTGCCCGGGCTCGCTGATGCTCCAGACCCCGCGGGATATCGGGGACACCTGATGCCAATCGGTGGGGGACTGCCCGATGGTTGCCGCCCGCTCGATCGTCTTGGAGTGCTCGGTAGTCATGGAACTTCCCTCGTCCGTCGCTCCGACACCGCTACTGATGTCCATCATCGCCCTCCGGAGGCCCTCGAAGCGAGGGTTTGGTTGGCGGAGTGGGCCGCAATACTCCGCTGACCAGGCGATTTGGCGTAGATGCTCCTACTCGCGTAACTTATGTCGAGTCAGAGCGACACGGACACCGACCCGGACTTCAGAGCCCGGGACACGAGGTTGGACGAGAAAAGCCTGACAAGAACCCCTTTCAGCCAAGATCATCCAGCCGGT